>JBEVEP010000116.1:0-30338 GCA_040512755.1 Mesorhizobium sp. | reverse complement strand
CCGACGTGACGGATTCCGAGTGCATGAAGGAACCGCGACAGCGGCACCTTGCGGCGCGCGTCAATCGCATCGAACAGCTTCTTCACCGAAGTGGCGCCGAAGCCCTCGATATTCTCAAGCTTTGTGATTGAAGCCTGCTGTCGCTCCTTCAGCGTGAAGATGTCGGCCGGAGTGCGAATCTTCAGCGCCGGATCATCGGAGTTGAAGAAGAGCTCGATCTGCTTTTCTCCCAGACCCTCAATGTCGAACGCATGACGCGAAACAAAGTGCCGGATACGTTCCACGGCCTGCGCCGGGCAGATCAAACCGGCTGTGCATCGGCGCACCGCCTCGCCGTCCTCCCGTACCGCGTGGCTATCGCAGGCAGGGCAGCGATCCGGGAAGACATAAGGCTTTGCATCCGACGGCCGCTTCTCGGGCACGATATCGAGTATTTGAGGAATAACGTCTCCTGCCCGTTGCACGATCACCGTGTCGCCCACACGGATGTCTCGGCCATCACGGATCGGCTGGCCGGTGTTGCCAATACCTTTGATGTAGTCCTCGTTGTGAAGCGTGGCATTGGTCACCACGACGCCTCCGACCGTCACCGGCTCCAGGCGGGCGACAGGAGTCAGCGCTCCGGTACGGCCGACCTGGATGTCGATGCCTTTCAGGACCGTCATCGCCTTCTCGGCGGCAAATTTGTGCGCGGTCGCCCAGCGTGGACTGCGCGACCGGAAGCCGAGCCGTTCCTGCAGGTCGAGCCGATCCACTTTATAGACGACACCGTCGATGTCGTAGGGCAGCTCCGCACGCTCGGCCTCGATCGCGTGGTATTGCGCCAGGATCGCCTCGACAGAATTGCAACGCACCATGCGGTCGTTGATCTTGAAGCCCCAGTCGCCGAACCGGCGGACCACATCGAATTGTGTGGCGCCCAATGGCTCGCTGGTTTCTCCCCAGGCATACGCGAAGAATTTGAGCGGGCGCGACTTTGTCACTTCCGGGTCGAGCTGGCGAAGGCTTCCGGCGGCGGAATTGCGCGGATTGGCGAAGACGCGGCCCGTCTCTGCCATGCGCTGGTTCAGCGCCATGAAATCATCGCGGCGCATATAGACCTCGCCGCGGATTTCGACGATCTCCGGTGCATCTTTCGGCAGGCGCTGGGGGATTTCATTGATCGTCCGGATGTTCGCCGTCACGTTTTCGCCCGTTGTGCCATCGCCGCGCGTCGCCGCCGTGACCAGCCGCCGGCCCTCGTATCGCAGCGACATGGACAATCCGTCGATCTTCGGCTCGGCGGTAAAAACGAGCTCCTGATCCGCCGGATAGGCAAGAAAGCGCCTGACACTGGCAACGAAATCGCGCACGTCATCATCGGAAAACGTATTGTCCAACGACAGCATCGGGCGCGCATGCACGACCGGGCCGAAGGTGCCGGAGGGTGCGGCTCCCACTTTCAGTGAGGGCGAGTCCTCGCGAACAAGTTCCGGAAAGCGCGCTTCGATCTCGGCGTTGCGGATCCTCAGCGCATCGTACTCCGCGTCCGAAATCGCCGGCGCATCCTCTGCGTAGTAACGGCGGTCGTTTTCGGCGATCTCGGCGGCCAGGCGCGCCAGCTCCTCGGCGGCCTGCTCTGCGGTCAGTTGTTCGACGGGCAATTGGATGTCAGACATGCGCGAATCCGGCCAGCTTTGGGACGCGCTACACTACCTGAGAGTTCAAGCGGCTCAAGACGCCGCGGCGGTGTTTTCGCTGAGCAGTCTCTCTGCGGCAGCGCGCGCCTCTTCGGTGATCGTCGCGCCGGCAAGCATTCGGGCGATCTCTTCCTGCCTGGCCCTACGATCCATCTCGGCGATGCCCGTCGAAACCCGGTCAGCGCCTCCGGACTTCGAAATCAGGTAGTGCGTGTGCGCGCGTGCCGCCACTTGCGGCGCGTGGGTCACGGACAGCACCTGCACGCGCTCTGAAAGTCTCGAGAGGCGCTGCCCGATCGCGTCCGCGACGGCACCGCCGACGCCGGTATCGATCTCGTCGAAGACCAGAGTCGGAGCGGACCCGCGATCAGCCAGCGCCACTTTAAGCGCAAGCAGGAACCGCGATAGTTCACCGCCGGAAGCGACTTTCATCATAGGGCCTGGGCGCGTTCCTGGATTCGTCCGGACCCAAAACTCGATCTGATCGATCCCCTCTTCCGTGCGGTTGTTGGGTTCAGCCTCGAGTTCGACGATAAAGTCCGCCCGTTCAAGCTTGAGAGCGGGCAGTTCTGCCGCGACGGCCCGTTCGAGATGGATCGCAGCAGTCTTGCGCGCCTCCGACAGCCTTGCCGAAACCTCGTCATAAAGATCGCGCGCGCCAGCCGCCTGTTTTTCGAGGAGAGCGAGCTTTTCCTCCCCGGCATCGAGGTCCGCAAGGTCTGCCGCCATCCGATCGCGCAGTTCGGCCAGATTGTCCACCGGGACCGAATGCTTCCGGCCTGCGGCACGTAGCGCGAACAACCGTTCCTCGGTCCTTTCAAGCTTCTGCGGGTCGTACTCCGCCGCTCGCAACGCCGCGTCCACACCGGCCTGCGCGGCGTCAAGTGAAAGGAGCGCCTCATCTAGCGAGTTCACCACCTCGTCCAGCAGGCCCGGCGCTTCCGCCGCCTTCCTCTGCAAGCGTCGAAGTAAGCTGGCAAGCTGCGGTGACGCGGCATTCGGTCCGGACAACACTTCCCGGGCGTCATGAATATCGGCAGCGATCTTTTCCGCGCGCATCATGGCAGCACGCTGTTCGGAAAGCTCCGTCTCCTCGCCCGGCTGCGGATCAAGCCGGGAGAGTTCTGCAACGGACGCGCGGAGATAATCGGCTTCACGGGCCGCCGCCTCTACCTTTGCGCGGTGGCGGGTAAGCTCCTGCTCGGCGTTCCGCCATAGCCGCCACGCTTGTGCGACTGCTGCCACTTCACCGCCCAAACCGCCAAACGCATCGAGCAGGTCTCTGTGGGCTGCCGCGTCGACAAGAGCGCGTTCGTCGTGCTGGCCGTGGATTTCGACCAGCGCCCGTCCGACGTCACGCATCAGCGAAACACTGGATGGCTGGTCGTTGACAAAGACGCGGGTCCGGCCATCAGCCGACTGGACGCGGCGCAAAATGATGTCCCCGTCATCATCGATAGCGTTTTCCGCGAGAAGCGCGCGGGCGGCATGATTGGCCGGCACATCGAAGACGGCCGTCACCTGCCCCTGGGCAGCACCATGCCGGACGAGCGAGGCGTCGCCGCGGGCGCCCAAAGCAAGTGAAAGAGCATCGAGAAGAATGGACTTCCCGGCCCCTGTTTCGCCGGTGAGCACAGAGAGGCCGGAGGAGAAATCGATATCCAGCCGTTCAATCAGTACAATATCGCGGATCGCCAGTTGAGAGAGCATGGACCGGGAAGGCCGTCAGCCACCCATGATCAGGGCGCCGGCCTTCGACAACCACGACCCAGCGTTCTCGCGCGGCGCAAGTCCACCGCTCTGAAGCAGTGCGTATGAATCCTTGTACCATTCGCTGTCCGGATAGTTGTGACCCAGGACGGCGGCTGCAGTCTGCGCTTCTGACGTGAGACCCATTGCGTAGTAGGCCTCGGTCAGGCGCGCCAATGCTTCCTCGACATGGCGGGTGTTGGAATAGTTTTCAACGACGAAGCGGAAGCGCTTGACGGCCGCAATATATTCACGGCGTTCCAGATAGTAGCGGCCGACCTGCATCTCCTTGCCGGCAAGCTGGTCGCGTGCGAAGCGGATTTTTGTCTTCGCGTCTTCCACGTATTCCGAGTCCGGCCAGCGCTGCACCACCTCTTCCATCGCTTCGATGGCCCGGCGGGACTCCTTCTGGTCCTGAGTCACGTCACGGATCTGCCGGAAATAGCTCAAGCCGACAATGTACTGCGCGTATGCCGCGTCCGGGTCGGTCGGATAAAGCTGAACATAGCGTTTGCCAGCATTGATCGCCTCTTCATACTTACCTTGGCGGTAGTCAGCGAAAGCACCCATCACCAGAGCTTTCCGGCCATACTCGGAGTAAGGATGCTGGCGGTCGATGGCATCGAACTTCTTGCTCGCTTCCTTGAGCCTGCCCGCGTTCATGTTGGCAAGGCCCTGGTTGTAGAGCACGTCCGCCGGATCGGTCTGCTCGACATAGGTTGCCAGATCGATGTCCTTATCCGACGCGCAAGCTGAGATGAGAAGCGGCGATGCGAGAACAGGAAGCATGACGAATACCATCCGGGCCTTTCGCACGGATTGCGCTGCTCGTTCAAAAACCATGATCAGTTCCCGCCCCTCCGGCGTGGTCAAATGGAAAGCTTGGCGCAGCCATAGATCAACTGCCCTTGATGGGCAACGCTATCCCCCTGCAATGGCGCATTTTTGTGGCAGAGGTAAGCAACCGCATCCGTCTGTCCACACTGTTCCAATGTTGCCAACGAGCGCGTGCCGGCCGGGCGAGCGGAATCAAATCACCCATGGTGCAAAGCTGGGCGCATTCACCGCAATCATTTCTGTTGCACGACCACGTTCACGCTTGCCAGCCTCGACGATTTCAAAGGCCGAACGGTCCGAGAGCAGGCTCCGCAACGCCATTGCATTGAGCTTGTGCCCTCCACGATGGGACCGGAAACAGCCAATGAAGCGCGCGCCAGCCAACGCCAGATCACCCATCGCGTCCAGCACCTTGTGCCGGACGAACTCGTCCGGATAGCGCAGGCCTTCCATGTTGACGATACGGTGATCTTCGCCGATGACCACGGAGTTCTCGAGAGAGGACCCGAGCGCATACCCAGCCGCCCAGAGATGCTCTACGTCCTTCATAAAGCCGAAGGTGCGCGCCCGGGCGATCTCGTTGCGGAACATCTCGCCGCTCAGATCTCCGGCAAAGAACTGACGGCCGATGGCCGGGCTCGTGAAATCGATCTCGACCTCAAAACGCGTTCCGCGATAGGGGCGGAACTCTGCCCAGGATGCGCCGCTTTCCATGCGAACCGGCTTCAATATCCGGATGTACCGGCGCTTGACCGGCAGAACTTCGATGCCCGCCTGATCGAACGCCTCGACGAAAAGTGCAGCACTTCCATCCAGGATCGGCACTTCATTGCCATCGATATCAATCGAGAGATTGTCGATGCCGATCGCGAAAACCGTCGCCATGAGATGCTCGACCGTGGCCACATGGTGCCTGGCCGGATTGCCGAGCACCGTGCTCAGGTCCGTAGCGCCCACTTCGGAGACCAGCGCGCGCAATTCATTGTCCACGGTATCCGCGGCCAGGCAATGAAATACGATGCCAGTGTCCGGATCAGCGGGGCTGAAATGGATCGTAACCGGCTTTCCGCTATGAACGCCGATGCCAGACAAGGTCACGCGTGATTTGATTGTCGTCTGATGATCCTGCAACTCGATCCCCTAAAGCCCGCCCCTGACCGCTTCACCAACCACAGGCTGCGGCTCTCATTCTGACATGCGCCTCAGACTCTTCCCCAAGATCGGCACATTTTTACACGTGGCGAAAAATAGGATGCCGGCGGTGAGTCGCCAAATCACGGATTCTTTCCCCATGTAACGGCGAAACCACCGCAATATGACCAGCTAAGTGGCTGATTCCAGTCATTTTCGAAGCGATATGAGCGGAAGCCAGGGCCTCCGCTCGTTAACGATTGTTATGTTGCGTTATGGGGCTGCGTCATTCGAACGCACGGGAGCCGTCCTCGAACCTCGTATCCTGGACCGAAAATCGGTCCCGGGTTCTCGGACTGAGGGCGTCCGTGCCTCAATTTGCCTGCCGGCGCAGAAACGCCGGAATTTCAAGCTGATCGTCTTCCTGCGTAGCTCTCGGCTGCGGCGTCAGGCGGCCGTGTTCATCAAGCTGCGCGCGGCGCGGGGCATAGACCTGCGAGTCCTGGCTGGCGAGGCGGCGCGCATCAGGCGCCGGCTGACGCAGTTTTGGCTCCCGCGGCTGGGCTGGCTGCAGTCTGGCCGGCTCTTCCTCGCGGCGTGATGACAGGCCATTGGTGAGGCGCTTGAGCAACCCCATCGGACCCCGGTCCTCATGATGCTCGGGAGCGCGATGGGCCGCTTCCACTTCCGCCTTCACGACTGGCGGAAAATCCTCGACGCGTGGCATCCTCGGCTGCGGCTGCGCGACCGGCTGAGGTTCACGCTGCTGGACGACAGGCGCCGGCTGCGGTGCAGGCTGAACCTGCTGCACATGCTGGACCGGCTGGGTACCCGGCGCCGGCTGGAACAGCTTGCTCTGGGGGCGGAAATCGTCCGCGGGCTGCTGCTGGACCGTCGGACGGGCATGAGCCGCCACTTCGGCAGTGCTCATTTCTGCTGCACGGATTGCCTCGGAAACCGGGTCCGCGGTGCGCACCTCGCGCGCCGCGTCAGGAGCGGGGCGAACTTCGGCTGCAGGCCGGGCCAAGGGCTGCTTCAATGGCTGGCGGATGGCGATTGGCGGCGCTGAGATATCCGCCGCACTCTTGTCGATACCGGTCGCCACCACCGATACGCGGATCACACCTTCCAGATCCTCATCGAACGTCGCGCCGAGGATGATATTGGCGTCCTGATCGACCTCCTCGCGAATGCGGGTTGCAGCCTCGTCGACTTCAAACAGGGTAAGGTCACGGCCGCCGGTGATCGAAATCAACAGGCCCTTCGCGCCTTTCATCGAGGTCTCGTCAAGCAAAGGATTGGCGATAGCGGCTTCGGCGGCGGCCATGGCGCGCCCGTCGCCCGAGGCTTCGCCCGTTCCCATCATAGCCTTGCCCATTTCGCGCATCACCGAGCGGACGTCGGCGAAGTCGAGGTTGATAAGACCTTCCTTGACCATGAGATCCGTGATGCAAGCGACGCCCGAATACAGAACCTGGTCGGCCATGGCAAAAGCGTCGGCGAAGGTCGTCTTGTCATTGGCGATGCGGAAGAGGTTCTGGTTTGGGATCACGATCAGGGTATCGACGCATTTCTGAAGTTCTTCGATCCCGAAGTCCGCCGTCTTCATCCGGCGCTGACCCTCGAAATGGAATGGCTTGGTGACAACGCCGACAGTGAGGATGCCCTTCTCGCGCGCTGCGCGCGCAACGACCGGCGCGGCGCCCGTTCCGGTACCACCGCCCATGCCCGCCGTGACGAAGCACATGTGGGTGTTCGACAGGTGATCGATGAGCTCATCAATGCATTCTTCAGCCGCCGCACGACCGACTTCCGGCTGGGACCCTGCGCCTAGCCCTTCGGTGACATGGGCGCCAAGCTGGATCAACCTTTCTGCCTTGGACATGGTCAACGCCTGGGCGTCGGTGTTTGCCACGACGAATTCAACCCCCCGCAGGCCCGCCGTGATCATGTTGTTTACGGCATTTCCGCCGCCACCACCGACACCGAACACGGTGATGCGTGGCTTAAGCTCGGTAATGTCCGGCTTTTGCAGATTGATGGTCATTGTCCTCGTCCTTTTCGCCTGTTCCGCCGCTCGCCGCTGCGGCTGCCTGTGGGGCTGTCCCCGTCAAACTCGTGATACTAAAAACTGTCCCTCAACCACTGGCCCATCCGGTTGAATGTGCCGCCCGTGCCGGTCATCCGGAAACGCAAACCCCCGTGTGCCTGGATGTTTTCGAGCCCGGCGACCTGCGGATAAATCAGTAGGCCAACTGCTGTCGCAAAGGCCGGCCCTTTAGCCGCTTCCGGCAGGCTGGCCACGCCAAGCGGACGCCCGATCCGCACATTGCGGCCCAGGATGCGCCGCGCCGCCTCCGGGAGACCGGACAACTGGCTCGCGCCACCCGTCAACACGACTCGCTTGCCGACCGAACCGCCGTAGCCCGATTGGTTGAGCTTGTCGCGCAGGATTTCCAATGTCTCCTCGATGCGCGCACGAATGATACGCGTCATAACGGAGCGCGGCACCTGCAGAGGCATCTCGCTATCGTCATTGCCGATCGGCTGGATCGAGACAACATCGCGATCATCGGCGCTTCCCGGCAACGCCGAGCCGTGCATCACTTTCAACCGCTCTGCATCCTCGAGACGCGCGGACAGCCCTCGGGCCATATCCAGCGTCACGTGGCTGCCACCGATCGGGATCGCATCGGCGTGAACGAACTTGCCATCGGCAAAGACCGAAATCGTCGTCGTGCCGCCGCCCATGTCGATGCAGGCGGCCCCCATCTCCAGCTCATCATCCACCAAAGCGGCCAAGCCGCTGGCGTAGGGCGTGGCCACCATCCGCTCCACCGAAAGGTGCGAGCGATTGATGCAGAGTTCGAGATTGCGAAGCGGGGCAGCATCACCGGTCAGCACATGCATATCGACGCCCAACGTATCGCCGACCATTCCGCGGGGATCACGCACGCCGCGTTCTGCATCGAGCGAATACGCCACAGGCAAGGAATGGACGACGTCGCGCTCGGCCCGCAGCGCCTGCTTGGCGCCAGCGCCAAGCACACGCGTGATGTCGGCCTCATCCGCCTCGTGACCGCCGAGCTTGATGGTCGCCGAGAATGTCTCGCTCTTCAGGCGGCCCGCGCTGATGTTGACGATCAGCGAGTCCACGGTGAGGCCGGCCATACGCTCGGCCGCGTCGACCGCAAGCCTGATCGCCTGCTCGGCGCGGTCGAGATCGACAACCACGCCTGACTTCACGCCCTGCGACTTCTGATGTCCGATCCCTATGACTTGCGCCTTGTGGGTCCGGCCGCGCAGAAGCTGGCTTTGCTCAGCCGGCTTCAGGCGCGCGACAATGCAGCAGACTTTGCTTGAGCCGACATCCAGCACGCTGACAATGCCGGTCCGCCGTGCAGCTGCATCTCCCTTGCCGCCGAGCCAGCTCATATTCTCTGCTCCGGCTTCTTGCGCGACTTGGGCTTCTCGCTCAGCGCAGCCTCGCGACGAAGCGCTGCCTCCGGAGTCAACTGAACCACCAGGCGGTCACTCAACCGCATGTCGATCGCCGCTATGTCACGCGAAAGGACCCCGGTTTCGGTGTCCATTGCCAGGATCGACTCGATCGCTCCCGTCTCGCCCACTTCGGGCAGCTTGATCGTCACCCCGTTCTCAAGACGAAGGTCCCACCGGCGTTCGCCGATGCGGATGTAGCCTTTCACGCGCGAAGCGAGTTCCGGGTAATTCTTGACCTTCTCAATAAACGCAGATGCCTTTTCCGGAGCGCCAAGCCCGATGACCAGCGGCAACATTGCATGGCGAGCGCCGGCAAACGGCGCGATCACGTTGCCTGATTTCTCGACAATGCTGAGCTCCTGGCCATGCTGCCAGATCGCGAAAGGCTTACGCTCCTCGATGCGAACCTCAATCTCATCGGGATAGATCTTGCGGACGGCGGCAGACTGCACCCACGGCAACGCCGCAATATGCTCGCGCGCCTTTTCGGCATCGAAGCCGATCAAGGATGTCCAGCCGTTGAGCTCAAGCCGATCGAGAATGTCGATTTCAGAAGTCTCATGATGGCCTGACACCCGTATCTGATCGATAGCAAATCCGGTTCTCGCGGTTATGGTCTGGACCAGAGCCGGGAAGTGACCGCCGGCATACGCACCATAGAGCCCGGACGCACCAAGAAGCACTGCTGATGCAATCGTCGCCGCAAAGCGGGGCGGCGCAAACTCTCCATCGTTCACGCGCGCGAGCAGACGCGCAGGGCGGCGAAGCAGGCGCGGCAAAATCAGCCCGCCCGCCGCAAGGGACTGGCCGAGCGGCTTCAAGGCGCCCGCCCGTCCACTCTGTCCCGACTTCAACGCAAACACGAAGCGTCCTCCACCATCCAACTCAAGAGATCGCCGAACGAATGCCCCGCTTGCGCGGCGATTTCCGGCACCAACGATGTCGGCGTCATGCCCGGCTGCGTATTGACTTCGAGCCATATGATCTCGCCATTTTCGGAATGACGGTCGTCATAACGGAAGTCCGACCGGGAGATGCCCCGGCAGCCGATCGCTTGATGTGCCTTAAGGGCCAGTGTCAGTATTTTTTGGTAAATATTCGGTGAAATTTTTGCCGGACAAACGTGTTTTGATCCGCCAACAACGTATTTTGAATCATAGTCATAGAAGGAGTGGCCGACCGGGATAATGTCCGTCACGCCAAGCGCCACGTCCCCCATGACAGCGCAGGTGAGTTCGCGGCCGTGGATGAAGCGCTCCACCATGACGATATCGCCATATTTCCAATCCGGAGACGTAATAATCTGCGGCGGATGCGACTGGCCTTCCTTGACGATGACGACGCCGAAGCTCGACCCTTCATTGACCGGCTTGACGACATAAGGCGGCGGCATCGGATGCTTGTCCCGGATCGTGAAACGATTCACCACCTTGGATTCGGCAACCGGAATACCGGCAGCTTTCGCGACCAGTTTTGCCTGCTCCTTATTCATGGCAAGAGCGGAAGCGAGCACACCTGAATGTGTGTAGGGAAGAGCCAGATACTCCAGGATGCCCTGGATCGTTCCATCCTCGCCAAATGGGCCATGCAACGCATTGAAGGCGACGTCCGGCCTGAGGTCCGCCAACACCTGAGCGATGTCGCGTCCGACGTCGATCCGCGTGACGCGATAGCCCTCTGCCTCAAGCGCGTTCGCGCAGGCATTCCCGGACGAGAGTGACACCGGCCGCTCGGACGAAAAACCTCCCAGCAATACGGCCACGTGCTTCTTCGGCATTCCCTGTCATCCCCTTTTCGGCAGGGTTGTATAACTAGCTGATTCCATGAGTTGAGTCCGAGTCCTCCGGAAGGCCAACCCCCAGACCGGAACGCGGCGGACACGTCGCACGACTCAAATCAGGAAACGCAATGAGCTCAAAGAATCAGAGAGTTGATTCCATGACAAGTCCTGACAATTCAGGATGAATCACTTTTTGGTCGAAAGTTGTTTTTCAGACAAAAATAGAGGCTGCTTTCAGAGCAACTGGCCCAGGAATTCATGAACTTCGTGGCCAGCCTTGAAATCGCCAATACGCTTGATCTCCCATTGCAGCCTGACGCCGGAATGCTCAAGAACTCGCGCGCGCACGGTCTCTCCGAGATATTCGAGTTCGTAACCGCTCGCGGTGCCCGTATTGATCATGAAGTTGCAATGCATGGGGGACATTTGCGCCCCACCGATCATCAAACCGCGGCAACCGGCCTTGTCGATCTCCTTCCAGGCGGAGGAACCGGGAGGGTTCTTGAAGGTTGATCCGCCTGTCTTTTCGCGAATGGGCTGTACGGTTTCGCGATGATGCTGCACAGCGTCCATCGCCGCCTTGATAGCCGCCTTGTCTTCCGGATAGCCCTCGAACAGCGCAGACGTGAAAATGAAGCCTGCTGGCGCAGCGGAATGACGGTACGCGTAGCCCATCTCCGCATTGGAAAGGACGTGGAGGTTGCCCTTACGGTCAAGCGCACGGACCTCAATCACACGCTCGCGCGTCTCCACGCCATTCGCGCCGGCGTTCATTCTGAGCGCCCCTCCAACGCCACCGGGGATACCGTGATAGAAATGGAACCCGCCGATGCCGGCCTCATGGGCAACAGCCGCAAGCCGCTTGTCCGGCGTGGCGGCGCCCGCACTGATCCGGGTATCCGAAACGGCTTCCACCTCGCCAAATCCTTTGGCCGACAGGCGAACCACGAACCCCTGAATGCCGCCTTCGCGAACCAGAAGGTTGGAACCGACGCCGACGACGGTTATCGGTATCTCCTCAGGGACGGCGCGCAGGAATGTCGCCAGATCCTCCTCATCCACCGGCTGGAACAGCGCATCCGCCGCCCCGCCTGCCCGGAACCAGGTGATCTTCTCCATCTCTGCGTTGGGTGTAATGCGCCCGCGCACTTCCCCCAATCGCCCGTCCAGCTTGGCGAGAAGGTTTCCGCTTCGGATCATACAGGCTCCCCGCCGAGTTCCTTCGGCAGGGCGTAGGCCCATTGCGTGATATTACCCGCGCCGAGAAACACGACGAAGTCTCCCGGCTGGGCCAGATCGCGAACCACAGGAGCGATCGCCTGGGCGCCCTCGATGTAACGCGCGTCACGATGGCCGCCGGCGCGAATACGCGCGGCCAGAGCCTCCGAATTGACGCCGTCGATCGCTTCCTCGCCTGCAGGATAAACTGGCGTCACCATCACCGTGTCCGCATCGTTGAAGCAGGCTGAAAATTCGTCGAAAAGGTCGCGGAGTCGTGTGAAGCGATGAGGCTGCGCGATCGCAATCACGCGTCCGCTGGTCGAATCCCGTGCCGCCTTGAGCACTGCCTTGATCTCGACGGGATGATGTCCGTAGTCGTCGAAAATATGCACGCCGTTCCAGCTTCCCGTCGGCGTAAAGCGACGCTTCACGCCTCCGAATGATGAAAGGCCCTTCCGGATATCGTCCGAAGACAGGCCCAGTTCATGGGCAACCGCGATGGCCGCCGTGGCGTTCGACACGTTGTGGCGGCCCGGCATAGGCAGGCGCAGATCGCCGATCGTTGTTTCCTTGCCTGTTTTCCTGTTGCGTATGACGATGTCGAACAGCGAACCGGCCCCCTCGACCCTGCGGCGCGCATAGCGCACGTCGGCCTGCGCGTTCTCACCATAGGTGATGACCCTCCGGTCCTCGATCCGCGACACCAGCGCCTGCACCTCCGGGTGGTCCGTGCACATCACGCCGAACCCATAAAACGGAACGTTTTCAACGAATTGCCGGAAGGCTTCGCGAACCTTGTCGAACGTGCCGTAATGGTCGAGATGCTCTGGATCGATATTGGTGACGACCGCGATCTCGGCCGGCAACTTCAGGAATGTGCCGTCGCTTTCATCGGCCTCCACGACCATCCAATCGCCGCCACCCATACGCGCATTGGTACCGTAGGCGTTGATGATGCCGCCGTTGATGACAGTTGGATCAAGGCCGCCTGCGTCAAGCAATGCCGCCACCATCGATGTCGTGGTTGTCTTGCCGTGGGTGCCGCCGATCGCGACCGCCTGACGGAAGCGCATCAGCTCCGCCAGCATCTCGGCGCGGCGTACCACCGGCAGCAGACGCTCACGGGCGGCAATCAGTTCTGGATTGTCCTTCTTGATGGCGGTGGAAACAACCACGACCTCGGCTTCACCCAGGTTCTCGGCCTTGTGGCCGACGAAACACTCGATGCCTTGGTCCCGCAACCGCTGAACATTGGCGCCGTCTGCCTGGTCCGATCCCTGCACGCGATAGCCGAGATTGTGCAGCACCTCGGCGATGCCGCTCATGCCGATGCCACCGATACCGATGAAATGCACGAGGCCAATCGTCTGCCGCATCTTCATGGCCGCGCCCTTTCCTTGAACTCCGCGATCTTCTGGCCGGACGCAATAGCCTCTGTCAGATCGGCGAGCAACCGCGCCGCATGGGGTTTCCCGGCCGACTTTGCGCTCGCCGCCATGGCGCTTAGCCTCGCGGGATCGTCCAGGAAGCCGCCGATAAGATCGGCCAGGCGCGTCGACGACAGTGTCGCCTGCGGATGCACTTCCGCGCCACCAGCGGCTGCGAGCGTCGCGGCATTGGCAGCCTGATCATGATCGAGCGCATGCGGATATGGCACCAGCAGCGCTGGCCGCCCGATCACCGCAATTTCGGAGACGGTAGAGGCGCCGGAGCGGGAGATCACCAGATGCGCCGCCGCTATCCGTTCGGCCATGTCGCTGAAGAATGGCGAGACTTCGGCTTCGACGCCGATCTCCTCATAGGCCACGCGGACACGCGCCTCGTCGTCATCCCTTGCCTGCTGCGTTACCCTCAACCTCTGTCGCGCCGCCGGCGGCAGCGCCTTGATTGCGAGAGGAATCGCGTCGGAGAAGAACTGCGCTCCCTGGCTGCCGCCGAAGACAAGGAGATGGAAAGGCTGATCCGAGGCCGGCGCCTCATAGGCGGTGTTTGCCGCCTCGATCACTGCCGGCCGAACCGGATTGCCGGTCACTACTATCTTGGCGCCGACGCCATTCACTCTCTCCTCCAGGAATCCGCCCGCTATGGCGTCCACCCGGCTGGACAGAGCTTTGTTTGCGCGGCCCATGACGGCGTTCTGCTCGTGGATGAGTGCCGGCACGCCGCGTCTGGTCGCTGCATAGAGTGGCGGCAACGTCGGATAACCGCCAAAGCCGACAACTGCCGCCGGCTTGTTTTTGGCGATGACCGCCGAGGCCTGCCGCACGCCTCGCCAGATTTTCCAGAAGGAATGGAGCACGGCAAAGGGGTTGCGCGAACCGATCGTTGCTGCGGAGATCGGGTGTATCACCGATCCTGGGAAATTAATGGCAAAGCGCTCGGCGCGCGTGTCGGTGGCAAGCTGCACACTCCATCCGCGCGTAATGAGTTCATGCGCCAGCGCTTCGGCTGGAAACAGATGACCCCCGGTTCCACCGGCGGCAAGTAGGATAATCCGCTTTGTCATTTTATTCCGCCGCGACCGCCCGCTGGGCAAATGTGAGCACGCCCGGCTGCTTGCGCTTCTCCGGCCGCTTGCGTGTAAGCGCGAGCACCATACCCATCGAGATGGCGATCGCAATCAGGGACGAGCCACCATAGGAGATGAACGGCAGCGTCATGCCTTTGGCGGGCATCAGTTGAAGGTTCACACCCATATTAATGATCGACTGGAACCCGAACATGATCACCAGGCCGGCAACTCCGTAGCGCGTGAAATCATCGTGCTCTTTTAGCGCGATCTTGAGCCCGCGAAGCACAATAAATGCAAACAGGAACATGATGATGAAGCACAGCACGATGCCGAATTCCTCGCCGGCGACGGCAAAGACGAAGTCGGCATGGCTATCCGGGATGACGCGCTTGATCGTACCTTCCCCCGGACCGACGCCGAACCAGCCTCCCTGGATGACGGCCTCGCGCCCCATATCGACCTGGAACGTATCGCCCTCGCCCGTGAGGAAGCGGTCGATGCGGCCGGCAACATGGGGAAAGATCGTGTAGGCGGCGAAACCGCCTCCGACACCGGCGATGCCGAGGGCGATGATCCAAAGCCATGGCATGCCCGCCATGAAGAACATCACGCCCCATGTGCCGAGCACCAGCATCGTCTGCCCGAGGTCGGGCTGCGCGACAAGAAGCGCTAGCACAAGGGCCAGCAGGATCATGGCAAACAGATTTCCCGGAATGTCCGGTTGGCGGGCATGTTCGGCAAACAGCCAGGCGCAAATAATCACAAAAGCGGGTTTCAGAAATTCGGAGGGCTGGATGGACAAGCCAGCGACAGACACCCAGCGCCGCGCGCCCTTCACCTCAACGCCGACATAAAGCGCGGCGACCATCAGAAGCAGCGATACGCAGAGCATTATCAAAGCCATACGCCTGATTTGCCGCACATCCAGAAAGGATACCGTGAGCATCGCTAGGAGCGCTGGAATCGTGAAGACGATCTGCCTGGTCGCGAAATGGAAGCTATCGAGACCAATGCGCTCCGCGACCGCCGGACTGGCGGCAAAGGAGAGCACGATTCCCAGGCCCATCAACGACAGGAAAGCGGCCAGGAACCATCGGTCTACCGTCCACCACCAATTGGCCACGGGACTCTTGTCAACTCTGCTCAGCATCAGCGCGCGCCTCCGATCCCCCTAAGCCCCTCGATCGCATTCACGGCAGCCCGAAAGGCCTCGCCGCGAACTTCGAAATTCTTGAACTGGTCGAAGCTGGCGCAGGCGGGCGACAGCAGGACCACAGCTTCCTCTGCTTCGTCCCGTGCAGCGTCTTCAGCCGCATGTTCGACGGCAGCTTCAAGGGTGCCCGAAATCTCATAGGGCACGGTCTCGCCAAGCGTGGCGGAAAAGCCTGGAGCAGCTTCCCCGATAAGATAGGCTTTGGCTATGCGCGGGAAGAAACTGCGCAAAGACTCGATGCCGCCTTCCTTTGGCAGGCCTCCGGCTATCCAGTAGATACGGCCGAAGCTCGACAGCGCCGGCGCTGCCGCATCCGCATTGGTCGCCTTTGAATCATTGACGAAAAGAACATGCTTCTTGCGGCCAACCTGCTCCATGCGATGCGCCAGGCCGGGAAAACTGTCCAGTCCGGACTGGATCTCGCGCAGGCTCAGCCCGACCTTCATACAAGCGGCGATGGCCGCAAGGGCGTTCTGCGCATTGTGCTGGCCGCGCAGTGAGCCGATATCCTCGAGCGTCGCGACCCGGTTGAAACGCCCGTGATCCGCCAGCATCAGGCTGTTCCCATCCGCGAACAGGCCGTCGGTCAGCGGGAGGCGCTTGGAGATGCGGATGACGTCTTTGCCGGCGCGCTGCAGCCGGTCGGCAATCTGCGCGCAGAATACATCGTCCACGCCGACGATCGCGGTGTCGCTGCCGGCCACGAGCCGCTCCTTGATGAGGGCGTAATGCTGTATCGTGCCGTGCCGGTCGAGGTGGTCGGGCGTCAGATTGAGCAACATCCCGGCTGTCGGATTGATCGAAGGCGCCAGGTCGATCTGATACGACGAACATTCCACGACATAGTGCCGCTCGGCCTGCGGCGGGTCCAGCGTCATGACGGCGCGGCCGATATTGCCGCCCATCTGCGTGTCGCGGCCGGCCGAACCGAGGATATGGGCGGTCAACGCGGTCGTCGTCGACTTGCCGTTGGTGCCGGTGATCGCGATGAATGGAGCGTCAGGCGCACTTGCCCTGCGTTCGCGCGCGAACAGCTCGATGTCGCCGATAGTCTCCACGCCTGCGCCACGCGCAAGTTCGACGGACCAGTGCGGCTTCGGATGCGTGAGCGGCACACCCGGCGAGAGCACAAGCGATGTGAAACCAGCCCAATCCGCCGCCCTGAGGTCGCCAACCGGGATGCCGGTTTCAGCAGCCCGCGCCACGCTGTCCGGATTGTCGTCCCATGCGAGAACCTCGGCGCCGCCCAGTCTGAGCGCATCCGCAGTTGCCGAACCCGAGCCACCAAGCCCGAAGAGCGCTACTTTCTTTCCTGCAAATGACTGCGCGGGGATCATCCGGGCTCCTTAGCGCAGCTTCAAACTGGAGAGACCGATCAGGGCCAGGATCACCGCGATAATCCAGAACCGGATCACGACCTGGCTTTCGGTCCAGCCAAGCTTCTCGAAGTGATGATGGATCGGCGCCATCAGGAAGACGCGCCGACCGGTCATCTTGAACACAGTGACCTGAATGATAACCGAAAGAGCCTCGACGACGAACAGGCCGCCGATGATCGCCATCACGATCTCGTGCTTTGTGGCGACGGCAACCGTGCCGGTCAGACCGCCGAGTGCGAGCGATCCTGTGTCTCCCATGAAGATCGCCGCAGGCGGCGCATTGAACCAAAGGAACCCGAGGCCCGCTCCGATCACTGCACCCAGAACCACAGCCAGTTCGCCGGTGCCAGGCACGAAATGGATCTGGAGATACTCCGCAAAGACGGCGTTTCCCGAAAGGTAGGCAATCACCCCAAAAGACGCCGCGGCGACCATGATCGGCACGATGGCGAGGCCATCGAGCCCGTCAGTCAGATTGACGGCATTGCCCGCACCGACGATCACGAAGGCCGCGAAGGGAACAAAGAACCAGCCGAGATTGATGATAAGGTCCTTGATGAAAGGAAAGGTCAGCGACGACGAGAACGGAGCCTGACCGGCGCGCATGATCACCCAGGCTGCAATGCTCGCGATCACGAACTCCAGCGCAAGCCTCGCCTTCCCCGAAACGCCCAGATGCGACTGCTTGGTCACCTTCAGGTAGTCGTCATAGAAGCCTATGGCGCCAAAGCTCAACGTCACCAAGAGGATGACCCAGACATAGATGCTGGAAAGGTTCGCCCACAGCAACGTTGCGCCGATAATGCCGCAAAGCATCATCAGGCCGCCCATGGTTGGCGTTCCCGCTTTCTTGAAATGAGTCTGCGGTCCGTCGGCCCGAATAGGCTGACCCTTGCCCTGCCTGATCCGCAACGAATCGATGATCATCGGCCCGAACATGAAAACGATGAGCGCCGAGGTGATCAAAGCGCCGCCGGTACGGAAGGTGATGTAGCGAAAGACGTTGAATACCGAAATCTTGTCGGCAAACTCAACGAGCAACGTCAGCATGCGATTTGGTCCCCTCGCGCATGTTCAGGCGCGCTTCGTTCTCGCGGCTTGCGCCGGGAAGTAATTGATGAGTGCGTCGACGAGCCGGGAGAACCCCAGCCGGTTCGACGATTTGATCATGATGGCGTCGCCGGGGCCGACCCCTCTTGTCAACGGCCCGACCAGTTCTTCCGTTGTGGCACGATGCTCCACACTGAAGCCCGCCGGCAGAGCATCGGCGAGCGCTGCCATCTCGGTGCCAGCGAGGAAAAGCGTATCAATGCCACTGGTGAGAACAGTTTCCGCCAGCCCTTGGTGCAAACGGCGCGATTGCTCGCCGAGCTCCAGCATGTCGCCAAGCACCGCGATCCGCCGCCCACCGCCATTCACCGGAGTTGCACCAAGCAGCTCCAGCGCAGCCTTCATAGATGTTGGATTGGCGTTGTAGCTTTCATCGATCAGCGCAATAACACCCTCGGGATGCGGCAGCAGGTAGCGCTTGCCGCGGCCGCGTTCTGCCGAGAGGGTGGCGAGCGCTGGCGTAATCCTCTCGAGGTCGGCGCCGGCAAGATAAGCTGCTCCCAGTACGGCCAGGATGTTCTGCACGACGTGGCGGCCCGGCATGCCGAGCTTTGCATAGACTTCGGCGCCGCCAATCTTTGCCGTCATGGTCGAATGGTCGCCGTGAAGGTTGCAGCCTGTCAGCCGGAAGTGCGCGCGCGGGTTTTCACCGAAGCCGACGACATGGGCGACACCGGCCTCGCGCGCCAGCCGGCCGAGCAGTTTCGAGCGCGGATCATCGCGGTTGAGGATAGCGTAGCCGCCGGGTTCGATACCTCCGAAGATTTCGGCCTTGGCGCGGGCAATATCGTCGAGGTCGCGGAACTGGCCCAGATGCGCTTCGGCAATCAAGGTAATGATCGCTATCTGCGGGCGGACGAGCTTCGCCAGCGGGCGTATCTCGCCTGGATGGTTCATCCCGATCTCGAAGATAGCATAGTCGCAATCTCTTGGAGTCCGGGCCAACGTCAGCGGAACGCCCCAGTGGTTGTTAAAGGACTTGTCCGCTGCATGGACGCTCCCGACAGCGGAGAGTGCATGGCGCAGGGCCTCCTTTGTGCTTGTCTTGCCGGTCGAACCCGTTATGGCGATGACCTTCGCCCGGGTTCGCGCGCGCGCCGCCGCACCGGCCCTCTCCAGCGCATTCAGCACATCGGGCACAACGATCATCGGGGCCGTCAGGCGTCCTAATGCAGGCAGCTTGCCCTCGGAGACGACGAGTAGTCCCGCCCCGGCCTTGATCGCCGCGGTCGCAAAGTCATGACCGTCGAAGCGATCGCCCCGTATTGCGAAGAACGCATCCCCCGGCTGCAAAGTACGGCTGTCGATCGATATGCCGCCTACACCGCCAGGCATATGGCCGAAAGGTCTTCCGTCGGTGGCGGCAATCAGTTCGTCGGACGTCCACAACAGGTTCATGCGGCACGCTCCCTGAGTGCGTTGCGCACCTCCTCATGATCAGAGAACGGAAATGTCTCCGTTCCGATCGTCTGGCCTTCTTCATGGCCCTTGCCGGCCACGATCAGCGTGTCTCCAGGCTGGAGGATCGACACGGCATGATGGATCGCCTGGCGGCGGTCGCCGATCTCGAGGGCGCCAGGGGCTGCAGCCATAATCGCTGAGCGTATGTCGGAGGGCACTTCGGATCGCGGATTGTCGTCCGTAACGATGGCGATATCGGCAAGGCGCGTGGCGATCTCGCCCATGATCGGCCGCTTGCCACGATCGCGGTCGCCGCCGCAGCCGAAAACGACAACAACGCGGCCGGTGGTGAATGGCCGCACCGAGGCAAGCACGTTTTCGAGCGCGTCCGGCTTGTGGGCATAGTCGACATAGACCGGCGCGCCATTGGCCGTCGTGCCGACGAGATCGAGCCTTCCCGGGGCGCCGCTCAACCGTTCGAGCGCCTTCAGCGCGAAAGCTGCCGGCGTGCCGACCGAGATCGCCAATCCGGCGGCAACAAGTGCGTTGTAGATCTGGAAGTCGCCCGCCAGCGGCAGATCGATCTCATGAATCTCGCCGCCAGCCACAATCTCGGCACGCTGGCGGAACCGCTCGTGCTCAACCCGCTTGAGCTGAAGGAATGACCCATGCCGTCCAACGGTGCGAACGTCGAGTCCGGCCGCTTCGGCAGCGCGTCGCGTAGGTTCAGACCACGGATCGTCAGCGAAGATGACGGCAGGAGCGCCTGCTGGCAGCAGCGTATCGAACAGCCGGAGCTTGGCATTGTGGTAGTGGTCGACCGTAGGATGGTAGTCCATGTGATCCCGACCGAGATTGGTGAATGCGCCGGCCGCCAGCTTCACGCCATCGAGGCGGCGCTGGTCCAGGCCATGGCTGGAAGCCTCCATTGCCGCATGTGTCACACCCGAATCCGCCAACTCAGCAAGAAGGCGATGCAAGGCAATCGGGTCGGGCGTCGTCAACGAACCATATTCGTTGCGCCCAGGCGCAACGACGCCCGTCGTGCCGATGCTCGCGGCGGCCAGACCGGCGGCATCCCAGATCTGGCGCGTGAACGATGCGACTGACGTCTTCCCGCTGGTTCCGGTGACAGCGACCATCGTTTTCGGTTGACGGCCAAACAGGTGTGCAGCCGACAGGGCAAGAGCGCGCCGCGGATCGTCGACTTCGATGAGAGGTACGCGAAGACCATCGCGAATGGCGCCCTTCACCGCAACGACGGCTGCGGCCCCACGCGAGACTGCGTCCGCCGCATAAGCGGCGCCGTCGGCCTTGCTGCCTGACACCGCGAAGAACAGCGTGCCAGCCGTGCTTTGACGAGAATCCGAAGAAACACCGGAAATGGCAATATTGCCGAGCTGCGCCCCATTGACAGGCAGGATCCCGGAAAAATCACTCAGTTTCATCGAATTCCAGTCGTTCAGATCGGTAAGCGTCCCTCGAATGTCCCCGGCACGCGGTGAGAATCACTGATAGGAAATCAGCGTTGCCTCACTTTCATGACTGAATTCGGGCTTCACGCCAAGAAATGAAGCGGATCGGCGGATAACATTTGCCACGATCGGCGCTGCATTGGAGCCTGCGGTGGCTCCCATACCCGGTTTTTCGGGTTTGGGCTCGTCAATGACGCTCAACACAACATATTGCGGGTCGTCCATCGGGAACGCAGCAAGGAAGGCGTTGAACCGCTTATCGCTGGAATAGCGGCCGTTGACCACCTTCTCTGCCGTGCCGGTCTTTCCGCCGACGCGATAGCCTGGAACCTCAGCTTTCTTGCCGGAGCCTTTCTCAGCGTTCAGACGATACAAATAGCGCATATCCTGGCTGGTCTTCTCATTGACGACCTGTTCTCCGATTGCATCTGCCTCAGCGGGCGATCGTGGCAGGAAGGTCGGCGGGATCAGCTTGCCGCCGTTCATGAGCGCGGCGGCGCCCACCGCCGTCTGCAGCGGTGTGGTCGACATGCCATGACCGAACGCAATCGTGATGGAATGAACCTTTTTCCACACTTTCGGCTCGGTCGGCCGCGCCACTTCTGGCAGTTCGGTCGTCAAGCGGTCAAGCAAGCCGATGCGCTTCAGAAATTCGCGATGGCCTTCAATCCCCACGACATCGGCCTCGCGCGCCGAGCCGATGTTCGACGAGTAGATGAACACCTCCGGCACGGAAAGCACACGATGCTTGCCGTGAAAGTCGCGAATGGTCTGGTGACCGATGGTGATTGGCCGCGTCGCGTCGAAGCGGCTTTCAAGCGTAACTTTGCCGGAGTCGAGGGCCATCGCGGTCGTGAAGCTCTTGATTGTCGAGCCCATTTCGAACACGCCGGCAGACATACGGTTCAGGCGGTCCTTCTCGTGGGCATTGTACGGGTTGTTGGGGTCGTAGTCCGGCAATGACGCCATCGCCACCACTTCACCGGTCTTCGCATTGAGCACGACCGCACCGGCGGCGATCGCGTGGTATTTCTCCATCGCTCGGGCCAGTTCATCGTGGACGATGTGCTGCACGCGGATATCGAGCGAAAGACGGACCGGCTTGAGGTCTGTTGGAATGGCAAGGCCGGAAGCCTGCAGGTCGGCCAGGCCCTGCTCATCGATATATTTCTCGAGCCCGGCGATACCCTGGTTGTCTACGTTGACCAGCCCAAGGATGTGGGAAGCGGTGGCGCCGCCAGGATAGAAACGCCGCTTTTCGGTCCGGAACCCGATCCCCGGAATGCCAAGCTGCATGATGTCGTTCTGCTGCTTCGGCGAGAGCTGACGCTTCAGCCAGACGAACCCCGCGCCGCTCTTCAGCTTGTTGTAGGTCTGCTCATAGTCGAGGTCGGGCAGGATCGA
Source organism: Mesorhizobium sp. (assembly GCA_040512755.1). GTDB lineage: Bacteria > Pseudomonadota > Alphaproteobacteria > Rhizobiales > Rhizobiaceae > JBEVEP01. The sequence goes on along the minus strand of JBEVEP010000116.1, from coordinate 7,946 downwards.
CGAAATCTTCTCAAGCGCCTCATCAGCGTCCACGATGCGGCGCGGCTCCGCAAAAAGCGAGGCCGTTTTGATATCCGTTGCGAGCACTTCGCCGTTGCGGTCAACGATGTCGGGCCTTGAGGCGGTGACGCGACTGGCGGGGCCGCCCGAAGCTTCCGGATCCTGCATGCCGAGATAAACCAACCGCCCGCCAATGACGGAATAGATGCCGAAGAATACGGCCATCGTCATCAGCACGCGGTTCTTTGTCCGCCCGCCCGTCGACTTCCGCGCACCGTCCACGACGATCGCGCTGGCCGTTTCTGCCGCGAGCTTTTTCTTGCTTCGCCATTTGCCCATCATTGGACGATGCCCCCGGTAACAGTTGGATCCTGCCCGTTGTCGGCCATGCCGCCGAGACGCTCGCTCGACAGGTCCTCGATCCCCATCGGACGCAGGGGAAGCTCGTCGAGGCCAACAATCTGGTGCGCCTCCACAGGCTGCAGCGACAGTTCGGCGTGATAGATTTCCGATAGTTTCTGCAGGCGCGACGGTTGGGTGAGCAAACTCCAGTCGGCTTTCAGCAAGATGATCGTGTCTTCTTCGAGTCTGATCTGGGACTCGATACGACGCACCGCGTCGAGCCGATTCTCGGCCTCATGCTTGGTCTTGTATGTGAACGCAGCCGCGGAAACCATGACGGCGATCAGAACAATGTCGCTTGTCCGAAACATTATTACCTCTCCCCCGCCAGCCGGCTGTCGGGCAATTTCGGAAGGCCGAAAATCGAATGATCGACCGCACGGGCGGCGGCCGAAGTGCGGATTGCGCTTCTCAGTTTGGCGGAACGAGCGCGCGGATTGCGCGCTGTTTCATCCTCCGAGGCAGGAATAGCGCGAGCGGGCTTCTCAAAAGTTGCCGGCAGTGCTCGAACCTCGGGCATATGCCGCGAACCGCCTCCGCCTCCTGAGCGGTCGGCAAGGAACTGCTTAACGATGCGGTCCTCAAGGGAATGGAACGTCACGACCGCCAGCCGCCCTCCCGGTCTGAGGACACGCTCCGCTGCAAAAAGCGCCCGCGACAGTTCACCGAGTTCGTCATTCACGAAGATACGCAAAGCCTGAAAGACCCGGGTCGCCGGATGGATCTTGTCCTTGGGGTTTCGGCCTACCAGCGCTTCGATCGCTTCGGCCAGGTCGCGCGTCCGCGTGAAGGGCGTCATGGCGGCGCGTTTCTCGATCATCCGCCCGATGCGCCCCGCATGCCGTTCCTCGCCAAGAAAGCCGAAAATACGCGCAAGATCGCCAGCCTTGAAGCGGTTGACCACGTCGGCCGCGCTCAATCCGGCCTTTTCCATGCGCATATCGAGCGGCCCGTCGGCGCGGAACGAAAAGCCCCGCTCGGCTTGGTCGAGCTGCATGGAGGATACGCCGATGTCGAGCACGACGCCGTCGGCCTCAGACACATAGTCATCGAGCCTGGAGAATGTCCCGTGCACCAGACGCATCCTTCCGCCAGACTGGGCTTCCAGTTCGCTGCCCGCGGCTATCGCATCCGGATCGCGATCGATCGCGACGACGATCGCGCCACGTTCCAGCAATGCCCTGGTGTAGCCGCCAGCGCCAAACGTACCATCGATGATGGCAGCCTCCTCAAGGGGAGCCAGCGCGGCGATCACCTCGTCGAGCAGAACCGGAATGTGGCGGGCCGGTCCGCCACCGGCGCTGGTATCCTCGCCGTGGCCCGCCGTCATTCCGGTTCTCCGGCAAGCCGCAGCGAAGCAGCCGCTTGACGGGTTCTCATGAGCCGTGCGCGCGCCTCGGACGCGTAGGCCTTCAGCCGGCCCGGCTCCCATATCTGGAAAAACTGTCCGCGCCCGACGAAGGCCACTTCGGCCGAAATACCGGTGTGCTCGCGGATGAATTCGTTGACTGTTATCCGGCCGTCCTGATCGAGCTTCAGGAAGGCTCCATCGCCATGAATGAAGAAGGACATATCGTCCGCCGTCTGAAGAAATGGATCCTCCTCGGCAATCCTCTGCTCGTAGCGATCCAGCAGGTCGAGCCCACCCACGTCCAGCGCCGGAATATCCAGCGCCCGTAAGGCGTAGAGTTCGGAGTAACCGCGCTTCTGCACGACCGAACGGAAATGTGCCGGAACGGACACACGTCCCTTGGCGTCTATCCTGTTTACTGCATTCGACAGAAACCGGTCCATAACTCGAAACAGCCGCCGCTTCCGCCGCCGCGCCCCTCTGCATCCAGCCCCCTGCGCCGAAGCGCAGCCCCTTCAAGCCCCTAGCAACGGCCATGCCGCATGCAGCCCCCGCTGCTGCCGGTGTGGCGTACCCTTCACCCTTAACTGGAACGAAGTCTTGATTGGGTATATGGGATAACATGGGGCCTTATGGGCGTCAACGGGAATGAACTACTCAGACCGCCATTCAACAGGCTTCCGACCCCTGAACCGCAGCTTTGAGAATTTATCGTCCATTAAGCCTAACGAAGGGTTATGACACCCACGACGGGAGCGGTTCTCGCTTGCCCATCTCTCGCGCCGGGACTAGAGCAAGATGAGGTTAGGTGCGGTCAGTTCTGTTTCTCGCGCGGCGAGACGATCCACGCGGAGGGTCGCGAAGGTCGATGGGGTTCCATCGTCCGAGCGGGCCGACAAAGTGGGCGGCCGCCGCGCGGAAACCCAAAGAGCCGGGTGAATTTGCGTCAAATCCTTCGGGCTTCGGCTCGGCCGTACCACCGGTACGACCATCGCCGCAGCCCTCGACCTTACCCCAAATTCCCACGGGCAGAACGGCCACACCTAATCACATCTTGCTCTAACGGGAGCGCCAGTACTGGCGCTCCCTCACGACTTGTTTGGCGGATCTGCGGATAACCGTTCGGGTCTATCTTCCGTAAGGCGACCAGCACTGACGGCGCGGGCCATAGTAAGGCTGGAACGTGTTGTCATAAGCCCGGTACGACCGGTAGCGATTGTAGCACCACGCCTCGTGAGAGTTTCCGTACCCAGGTGAGCGGTACACTCGTGGCTGGTAGTATCTCGGAGCATAATAGCTCGGCCCGTAAGAATAGTCCGGCCCGCCGAAGCCGTAGAGCGGAATTCCGATTCCGAAGGAAATGCTCGGCCGGAAGCGGTAGTAATTATTATAGTACGGCCGATTATAATTCCGATATGGTCGGTAGTAATTCCCATGCGGCCGCCGCCAGTATCGTCCCCCATTGTTCCAGTTCCGGTAGCTTCGCCCGGCATAAACCCGGTCACGAGCGAGGATTACGTTGCCTGGTTCCTGGCGCGCGCTATCATTGAGGTTGGCATTTAGGCCCGTTTCCGTGGCCGGATTGTCTATGGGGCCGATCGGCGCAGCAAACGCCGGAATTGACACGCCACCAATCACGCCCAAGGCAAGCAGCCCTGAACGAGCCAAGGAGCGGAATTTCGGTATCATTGTCGTTCTCCACAGGTCGAAAACCGTGAATGGCCCCGCGCCCGGTCCGAAAAGGGGAATCTGCACATTGGGCCTCGACGGATGAACGGGGAATGAACGCAAAGGTTCCGCGCCACCCGGTAAAGTGCACGTCGATGGAAGAGGGCTTGTCTTCGCAGACGCTTGTGGGCAAAGCTCGACCGATGTCGCTTCGTCTTGCCACCTTTAATGTCGAAAACCTGATGAACCGGTTCGATTTTTCCGGTTTTCGCAATCAACTTAACCAGGATCGCAGCCTGGCACTGTTTGCGATCAGGAACGAGGCCGAATACCGGCAGCTCGAACAAGCGCGCGCGATTGCCCATACCGACGACACGCGCCAGCTGACTGCGCTTGCGATCGCGGCGACCCGCGCGGACATTCTGTGCTTGCAGGAGATCGACAATATTGAGGCGTTGAAAGCTTTCGAGTACGGCTATCTGTTCAAGATGGTGGGGCAGGGCTATCGCAACAAATACATCTCAACCGGAAATGACAGCCGCGGCATCGATGTCGCTGTGATGCTGCGTGACGAGACGTATCACGGCCAGCCGATCGAATTCGTGCGCATGACCAGTCATGCCCATGTCACGTTTGAGGAATTCGGTTTGCATACGCCGGAACTCGCCGCTCTCGGCAACGAGCCCTTCGAACGCATCTTCAGACGTGATTGCCTCGAGGTAGATATCCGTGTTGGAGGTCAACCCCTGACGCTCTACCTGGTGCATTTCAAATCGATGGGCTCGCAACGCAACGACGTCCCTGGGCGTGATGCGTCCATGCCAATTCGTATCGCGGAGGCACAAGCTGTGCGACGCATCATCGAGGATCGCTTCGGGAAGGATCAGGCAGCCAACAAGAATTGGGTGATCTGTGGCGATCTGAATGACTATCGGGAGCGTGTCCTGATCAGCGGCGACACGCACAACGGATATCAGTTTGAAGCGGTGACTGAAACGCAATCATGCCTGAATGTCCTGCTCGCTGGCGGGCTATGCGAAAATATCGTGGAGCGCAGGCCGGCGCTTGATCGCTGGACGCTCTATCACACACGCGGGCCTCAGGAGCGTCATCTCTGCCAGCTCGACTACATTCTGGTTTCAGCGGCACTTGCCCGGAAGAATGCGAACGCGCTCCCTGACATTGTCCGCAACGGCCAGCCCTGGCGCACATTGTTTCCACCTGGCCAGGAGGTCGAGCGTTATCCGAGAACCGGATGGGACCGGCCGAAGGCTTCGGACCACTGCCCGGTAGCTGTCACACTCAACATAGGCTGAAGGGCAAGACCGTGGCTTTCGACCTTCCGCGCGAGGTGATCTTGCCGATCGACCGGGTCGACGTGCGGCTTGCATCCAGTCCGCACCCGTTCGAACGCGAACACTCGGATAGGATCGACGAGAACTGGCGCCGCGAGCAGGCCGCCAACCCGGCATTGTACGACGGCCAGATGGTTTTGCTTTCCAGCCTTAGCCTTGACGGTACGCGCCTGGAAGGAATGAGCCACGCCATTCGCTATGCGACATTCCTGTACTGGCGCAGGCACAGGTCCTATTCGAGCGCGGAACATGTCTATGCCCATGCTGCTCTGGTCACTGCCGACAACGCGCTGATGACGATCCGGATGGGGTCTCACACCACTTCAGCGGGACAGGTCTACTTCGCCGCCGGCTCCTTCGAGCCGAGCGATTTCCGGGATGGTTTCGTTGATCTCCATTTCAATATGGCTCGGGAGGTGCAGGAAGAAACCGGGCTCAACATCAACGATCTCCCGCGCGATGGCCGCTATCATGCCCTTTCAGAGCAGCGAGGCACGGTAATCTTCCGCCGCTACTACCTGAATGAGGATGCCGATACAGTCGCGTCAGCGATCCGGCGGTTTGTCGCCAACGATCCCAATCCTGAAATTGAGGGACCAGTCATCATACGGCATGCCGCCGATTTGCCGGACGGCCTTGCGCCCCACATGGCCCCGATCGTCGCGTGGCACTTCGCCAATCCCCTGCTTTGATGTCGTGGGCGGGCACACGAGCGCTATCAGAAGGCCGGGACATCCGCGTCCATGATAGCGAACTGAAAGGGCTTGCACCTGAAGAAGTGATACCGATCAGCAAAACGCTTCTCTCGCTCTGCAGGGCGCGTGTTTCGGCGACGACGATCAGCCCAGTGAAGGTCCTGCCATCAGTGTAAACAAGCCCCGCGAACTGTCGCAGAACACTCCAGCGCCAATCCCAAATTCATTTGGGTGAATCTATTTTCCTGCCATGTAAAGATCCAACATAGTATTCTCAGTAGTGAAATTCTTGAACCTGAGACGATCTATCGAGGCGCAGTTTTTGCTGGCTAGAACATAGTTATCTGTAGCAGCGTTCATGGCTCGAAGACTCGTCTTGTAGTATCGAGCCATGTAGGCGTGAAGCTCCCAATACTGCCAGTCTTCTGGGCAAATTGGTGCAGTTGTCCACCGATCAGCAGGAGACACTAAGTGTTGCATGGAAGCGATGGTGCTTAGGTCCGTGAGAAGTTCTCTATCCCGGCCAATGGTACCCCAACGGTTTATCGCATATCCGAGTGACACAACGAGCAGGACAGCGGTCATGGCGAGAAAGTGCTTACGCTTTGTTCCAATCAGGCTATCGAAGTGCGCGATGACAGGGACAGTTATCGTCGCGAACGCCAGTGCGAAAAATGGAATGGAAGGGTTGAGATACAATCCCGTCACTCTCGGGCTCAAAAAGATTGGAACTGATCCAGAAAGAGCTACCAAAGCCAGGAATGATGCCGTCCTCAAGGTTCGGTCATCCGCCTGCCGTGTATGCGTCCATCGCCCAGCAACTAAGATGACAGCTGTAACGATTGCCACCACCCCTACGGCATCGACGAAAGTTTTTAGCTTTGAATACCAGCCGACACTCCCTCGATCACCGGCAAAGCTAGCCAACAACTGCACATCAAAGTAGCGCAGCAGCATTGCTCTCGGCTCGGGCGCTAGCAAAATAGCGGCGTAGAAGGCCGTAATCGCTAGAAACATCACGATCGTTAGAGAAACGGCAGTACTAAACTTTATTCTGCCGATTGCCAGCCAATAACAACCAAATCCGACAAGGGGAAAGAAACCGGTTGGTCCTTTTGTCAGAGTAGCTGCACAAATCGCAAGTCCTGCCACAATGCTAAGAGATATTCTAGACACTCTCCGGTTTGCTTCGCAGGCTACGACAATCAAATACACTGCGAGTGTTGTAAATAAAGTTAAGGTGTTCTCTAGTAGATTATTCGCATAAGCCCAAGGAACACTTTCTACCAATATCCAAAACAATACTGGAAGCCAAGCAAATCTCCTCCAGGACGGATGAAAGGAGACAAGCCTGTTCCAGAGAGCGAAAATCAAAGCGATCTGTATTATGAATGTTGTAAGCGAGTAGAGTTTCTCTACGAAGATGCTCTTTCCGAACACGCCGAAGGCAAAACTCTGCAACCAAAAGGCGAGTGGCGGATGTTCTGAAAATATCGGAAAGAGTGTATCGCTAAAGTGAGGAGCCCAAATACTACCCAACCCTTCCGAAAGATTCCTCGACAGGACCGCGTAGATCACTCCATCTAGAAACATCCCCTCGGCGACAACGCGACGGAGCACAAGAACCGAAACTAGGGATGCTATAAAGAGCCAGTATGGCGTTTGGCTGCCGAGCTGGTTGTTAGGTCTCATTTTTGATCCTATCTCCAAACTAGGCGGCTCGACACGGCATACTTCCAGACCGTGTCCAACGCTATTCCCGCTAGCGCTGCTATGAAAGGTACGTTCGCGATCGTATTGTAAGTGTAAGTTGCAACTGACACGTTGGCCGCGATGCCCACTGACGAAATAACTAGAAATTCCAGATAACCTACGAGAAGTTTGGCCCCACGTAATCGTTGGTCATGGAATGTAAGCTGGTTGTTGAGCAAAAAGTTACTTGTAACGGCGGCGAGAGCACCCGCCAGTTGGGAAACGGAAAAGGAGTTGGTTAAGGACAGGCTGGCCAGCAAAACTGCCAAGTGCACGAAAACCCCACTACCTCCGACAATAAATTAAACTATCTTATTGTTTTAATTATACTATATTGTTTGCGCCACGCCATGTCCCTAACATCATCCCTAACTTATTCTCTTGTGACTAACTTGGTCATTGAGGACAAGGCGAACTGCATTCACGTTTTGAAAAGCCGGACTGCCGACAAAACTGGCCATGGGAGTGGCAATGAAAATCACCCGTAGCGGTGTTCGGACAAAGTAGTGCGGCTTCGTGCGTGAGGGCGTTTTCAAGCCAGTTCCTACGCGGATCGACGGCAGGAGCGATGCCACGACAACAATGGTGCCGAAATCCGCACCTTTTTCTTCGATTTCGCTCAATCCGATGACCTGGGGCGCGACAAGCTTACACCTCTCGCTACTGTCCGTGCGCAGGCCGCGCCGATATGCAACGATTGAAAGGCGCGTCGCTATCGCGAGT
>JBEVEP010000040.1:0-2940 GCA_040512755.1 Mesorhizobium sp. | reverse complement strand
GCTGCGGCGCCTTCGCCTCGACCGCGAACAAGCCAAGTTTGATCGTCGAGGATGCGGGATTGAAGATCAGGAGAATAGGATCGTTCATGGCGCGATATGATCAGCATTGCCTGGCACGGACGCAGCTTGCCGAGCGAACCGGACGGCGGACTGCTCGGCAGCCGCACTGACTTTCTGTCCGGCGCCGTGATCACCTATCGTGCCAACGCGATGGCGATGATACAAGCCACAAGCCTGCCGTAACTTGTCCGCATGGCCCTGTCGGCGGAATTCGGTAGAGCCTTAGCGGCAATCCTTTAAAGGCATCGGCGTGCTGACAACCATCGATGTGCGGATAGGAAGAAGAAGCTCGGCTTAAATTTCGAGCCCTACATCATCCGCAGCGCCCGCAACCCGCACTTCGCCTGTCGCGCGCTCCGGCCGACGACAAGATCGGGACGATGCTGCCCTGCAATTGTTATCGTGGCTCACGCCGGGCGGGGACAAGTCGAAGCCTCGGACGTCGATCCGGGAGAGTCCAGGCGGCCGTAGGCAATCCGGAGCTCGGCGAGCTGGCCGGCACAGTCCGCAATATGCGAGATGTAATCGCCGGGCTCTGATACGGTCGGCCTTCGGCCAAATGCAAAGGCAGTCCTCCGTGATTGAAACGGCGCTCCATCGCCTGCTGTTGGCACTCGCGGTCATCGGCCTTGTCGCCGGTTTGGCCGCGCCCCTGCTCGACTGGCCGGTCGGGGCTGGCTGGATCTGGAGTGCCGCGACCACACCCGTTATCGCCGTGCTCGCGGTGTCTATCGTGCGCGATTTCTGGATCGGCCGTATCGGTGTGGATGCCATCGCCCTCGTGTCCATGACGGCTGCTCTCGCCCTCGGACAGTCGCTGGCCGGCGTTGTCGTCGCGATCATGTACTCGGGCGGAAATGTGCTCGAGGACTTCGCCCGGGGTCGTGCGGAGCGCGATCTTAAGGCCCTCACAGATCGTACGCCCCGGATAGCGCACCGAAAGGCCGGCCAGGAGTTGCTCGACATTGCGGTGGCGGACGTAGCGATCGGAGACGAACTGCTGGTTCAAGCCGGCGAGGTGCTGCCCGTCGACGGGAACCTTCTCGACTCACCGGCGTCGATTGACGAATCCGCCGTGACCGGCGAACCGCTTCCCGTGGCGCGCAAGGCCGGCGAGATGCTTCGAAGCGGCACAGTCAATGCCGGCGAAGCGTTTCGCTTCCGCGCCTCGGCAATCGCAGACCAGAGCACCTATGCCGGAATCGTCAGAATGGTCGAGGCCGCCCAGACGGCGAAGGCGCCATTCATCCGCATGGCCGACCGCTTCGCGTTGTTCCTGCTGCCGGCGACGCTTGCCGTTGCGGGTGCTGCCTGGTGGGGATCGGGCGATCCTATCCGCGCGCTCGCGGTCCTTGTTGTGGCGACCCCGTGTCCTCTCATCCTTGCCGCCCCCGTCGCCTTCATCGGAGGCGTCTCGCGCGCCGCAAGGGAAGGTGTCCTCATGAAGGGTAGCGCAGCACTTGAAGCGCTCGCAGGGGTCCGCACAGCTATATTCGACAAGACCGGAACGCTCACCGAGGGCGGCGCGCATCTGATCGCGATCGAAACCGCACCGGAGATCAGCGCCGATGAAGCCCTGCGCTTACTCGCTTCCCTGGAGCAGGCGTCCCATCACGTCCTTTCGGACGCGGTATTGCTTGCCGCACGCGACCGGGGGCTTCCGCTGTCCCGACCGACGGGCGTTCGGGAGTATCGCGGCGCTGGCCTGGAAGGGCGGATCGACGGACTCTGCATCCGTGCCGGCTCTCGCGCCCTCGTTGTCGGCGACGCCCCGTTACCGCCTTGGGCCGAGCACAGCCGTGCATCCTCTAAAAGACAGTCTGTTCTCACTGTATTTTTGACCGTCGATGGAAAGCTCTGCGCGGTCTTGATTTGGGGCGACGAAATCCGCCCCGACACGCCTGCCGTCATCGCCAGGCTTCGCGCGTCAGGTGTCTCGCGGGTGATGATGGTGACGGGAGATGATGCGGCGGCGGCGCGAGCGATAGGCGGCCCGCTCAAGCTCGACGCCATCCTCGCCGATTGCAGCCCCGCCCAGAAGGTGAAAACGGTCATCGCTGAAAATATCCGTGCACCCACCATGATGGTGGGGGACGGGATCAACGACGCGCCTGCGCTGGCGGCAGCAAGCGTGGGTGTCGCCATGGGCGCTCGAGGGGCCACTGCTTCTTCTGAGGCAGCAGATGTCGTCCTTCTGGCTGATCGGCTGGAACCTGTCGCCGAAGCTGTGTCGATCGCGCGTCGTACACGCGTGATCGCCATGCAGAGCATCGTTGCGGGACTGGGGCTGTCGGGCGCGGCGATGTTTGCGGCTGCGTTCGGGTTCCTGACTCCAGTAGCCGGTGCTCTGCTGCAGGAGGCGATTGACATTGCCGTGATCGTCAACGCGCTGCGCGCTCTTGGTGACGGAGAGCGTCGAGTGTCAATGTCGGCTGCGATGATCTTGAGAGGAGCGCATTCGTGATGAGATAGTCTCTGAATGCGGCCCGGACCGCGCACGCCGTCGATCAAAGTTAGTGCCTCCTTCGGCTCAACTTCCTTCTAGGGGTGTCAGCTGCGAACAACCGCTTCGCTCATCGATAGCGGCAGCGGGACAATCTGGATGAGAATCTGGTGTCGCAGCGGTTGATCTATATTATGCAGCCATCCGTCAATTACCCATAGTGTGGATCCTCATAGCCCTGCTTCGCGTCGACGGATCGAACTGGTGCTTATGCGCGAGGAGGATAAAATGATCGCACGAATGTTCTACGGCGCAGATCCATTTCGTGACATGCGTCGCCTTCACAATGAGGTGAACCAGATGGCGGGAAGAGGCACTGTAGGCGCCCCTGAGTTTCCGGCCTTCAACGCTTACGCAAATCAGGATGGCGTGGTTCT
>JBEVEP010000023.1:0-7582 GCA_040512755.1 Mesorhizobium sp. | reverse complement strand
GATCGAGGATGCCGCCGCGCACAGCGAATTCGCCGACATCGCGCACGGTCGCTACCCGTTCGAAGCCCGAGTTTTCGAGACGCCCGATCAGGACATTCATGTCGATCTGGTTGCCGGAGCGGGCCTGGAAGGTCTGGGCCTCCACCGCTGCGGCTGGCGGAACGCGTTGGAGGATCGCGTTTGCGGTGGTGAGTATGATGGCGCGATGCGGCTTCTTGGCAAGCGCGATCATCGCGGCCATGGCGTCGAGACGGCGCGCAGCGGCATCGGAGCCCGGCGAGACGCGATCGTAGGGCAAGCAATCCCAGGCCGGAAACTCCAGCACCGGAAGCTCGGGCGCGGCAAAGGCCAGCGCCTCGGTAATGGCCGGCAAGCGCTGGCCATCACGCGCAACGAAAAGGAGCGGCCCCTCGCCGCCGATTTCAGCCGCAAGTGCTGCAAGCGCGAAGGCTTCGTAGCCGTCAGCGACGCCGTCGACCATGAAACGGCCGGCGCGCCCCTTGGGAATACCGATGGGATCGATGAGACTCATGGTGTCAGATTCTAAAAGTTTATCTTCCGGCGGAACGCCAGAATCCGGAGTAGTAAGTCGGTTTGTTCGCCTTCCGGGATCGGACGCTGTCCGGTGACCCAAGGCAGGAGCTCGGTGTCGGGAATTTCGAGAAGCTGCTCATATTGTTCGATTTCCGCCGCAGTCAAGGCGCCGATCTCAGCGTCGGCAAAAGTCCCCAGAATGAGGTCCATTTCGCGCATACCGCGATGCCACGACCGGAACAACAGCTTGCGCCGCTGCGCATCCAGCCCTTCGTCCGGCCATATCATTCCCGTCATCTCGATAGTCCCCGTACAGGAAGCGGCGCATATAGCGTGGATAGGCGCAGATGTCAGCTTTGCAGTGGCCGCGGCGGCACCTAATCTCCGGTCGATGCTCTCGCTCTACTTCACCCCCCTCTGGCCTGCCGGCCACGCGACTTCTTCCCTTCTCCCCTTGTGGGAGAAGGTGGCCGAGCTGAAGGCGAGGTCGGATGAGGGGTGTTGGAAGAAATGAGACGCTTCAGAAATGGATGCGCCCCAGTGATTCTAGATTATTTTGGGCCATGCCTCGCTCCGGCGAGCACCCCTCATCCGTCCCGGCGCTCCGCGCCGAGCCACCTTCTCCCACAAGGGGAGAAGGGAGGACGTCGCGCCGCCGCGGTCCTCTTGGAAATTGCGGCGGTTGAGCCGAACTGATGCGCCCTTCCCTGCTCGACCCCCTGTTCGTGTCCCTTACCTCGCTGGACGGCGTTGGCCCGAAGGTTGCCGAGCTGATCGAAAAGGTCGTCGCCGCCGACCTTTCGGATCGGCGCGCACGCGCGGGCGATCTCCTTTTTACGCTGCCGCACTCGGTGATCGACCGCCGCAACCGGCCGGGCATCGCCTTCGCGCCGGAAGGCGCAATCGTCACGCTGGATGTGCGCGTTGACCGCCATCAGCCGCCGCCGCGGGGCAACAGGTCGGTTCCCTACCGTGTCTATGCCCACGACGATACGGGCGAAATCGGCCTGACCTTCTTCCACGCCAAACGGGAATGGCTGGAAAGGGCGATGCCGGTGGGCGAGCATATTGTCGTCAGCGGACGCATGGAGTGGTTCAATGGCAGGCCGACTATGGTGCACCCGGACCACATCGCGCGTGCCGGCGACACCGAAGCGCTGCCGTTGGTGGAACCCGTCTATCCGTTGACGGCTGGCCTGTCGTCGAAAGTGCTGCGGCGCGCGATCGGACAGTCGCTTGGCCGCCTCCCAGAGCTTCCGGAATGGCTGGATCGGGAGGTGATGCGCCGCCAAACTTTTCCGGCATTTGCGGACTCTCTCAAGCGGCTGCACAATCCGGCCGATCCCATAGATGTCTCCCCCGAGAATGCCGCCTGGCGGCGGCTTGCCTATGACGAATTCCTTGCCGGCCAGATCTCGTTGGCGCTGGTGCGTGCGCGAACGCGGCGGCTTTCCGGGCGACCGCTGCTGGGCGATGGCCGCATCGTTGAAGGGGTTCGCGCTGCGCTGCCCTACGCGCTGACGCGCTCGCAGGAGCAGGCGCTGGCCGAAATCAACGCCGATCTCGCGAGCGCCGACCGCATGTTGCGGCTCCTGCAGGGTGATGTCGGCTCTGGCAAGACCGTGGTCGCGCTGCTCGCGATGGCTCGCGCGGCGGAGGCCGGCGGACAGGCAGCACTCATGGCGCCGACGGAAATCCTCTCACGCCAGCATTTCGCGACGATTGCGCCGCTCGCTGCCCGCGCCGGGTTGACGGTTGCCATCCTGACCGGACGCGAGAAGGGGCGCGAGCGCGCCGCCGTGCTTGACGGCCTGGAAAGCGGCTCGATCAACATCGTGATCGGCACACACGCGCTGTTTCAGGAGCCGGTGGTCTACCACGACCTCGTTCTGGCGATCGTCGATGAGCAGCATCGGTTCGGGGTGCACCAGAGGCTCGCGATCACGGCCAAGGGCGACGCGCCGGACATGCTGGTGATGACGGCGACGCCGATCCCGCGCACGCTGGTGCTGACCGCTTTCGGCGATATGGATGTCTCCCGCCTCACCGAAAAGCCCGCAGGACGCAAGCCGATCCGTACCGTAACGTTGCCGCTCGAGCGGCTCGACGAACTCATCGGCCGGATGCGCGAGGCGATCGCCGAAGGTCAGAAAATCTACTGGATTTGCCCGCTCGTCGAGGAATCGGACGAGATCAAGCTGATGGCGGCCGAGGATCGCTACGCCATGCTGGCGCCCATCTTCGGCGGCGCGGTGGGTCTCGTTCACGGCCGCATGAAGGGTGCGGCAAAGGACGAGGCCATGCGCGCCTTTAAAGCGGGCGAAACACGTATTCTCGTCGCAACGACGGTGATCGAGGTCGGCGTCGACGTGCCGGACGCCACCATCATCGTCATCGAGCATGCCGAGCGCTTCGGCCTTGCCCAGTTGCATCAGTTGCGCGGCCGCGTCGGCCGGGGCGACCGGCCCTCGACCTGCGTACTTCTCTACAAGGCCCCGCTCGGAGAGACCGCGAAACGCCGCCTGTCTGTGATGCGAGAGACGGAAGACGGTTTCCTGATCTCGGAGGAGGATTTGAAACTGCGCGGCGAAGGCGAGCTTCTCGGGACGCGTCAATCCGGAACGCCGGGGTTCCAGGTGGCGCGGATCGAATTACACGCGGATCTATTGGAAACCGCGCGTGACGACGCACGATTGCTGCTTTCGCGCGATCCCGAACTGCAGTCGGAACGCGGACAGGCAATCCGTCTCCTGCTTTACCTGTTCGGCCGCGACGAGGCTATCCGGCTGCTGCGGGCCGGCTAAAGTGTGGTCGCGGAGGCAGATACTTTCGCGGGCTAACTGCTGGTCTCAGACGTGATCCTGACCGGATAGCTGGTGGTCGCTTTCGGTCGAACGGATTTTCGGTTCGGGATCGACGTTCGCGAGCGATGGCTGTGGGTCGGAATTCACCACTGGTTGCCCGCCACGTTTGCGCTTTGCCAGAGCTTCTTTCGCCAACTGGTTGGTCCTGTTTCTATATTCCGGTCCGACGAGCCCGGCAGAGATCAGCAGCTTCGCGGCATCCTCGACACTCATCTCCAGCGGTATGACGTCCTTTTCAGGGACATAGAGCAGATAGCCGGTGGTCACATTCGGCGTGATGGGCCGGAAAACGGCGATGGTCTTGCCTTCCCTTTCGGAAAGCGCCTCGTTGATCTCGCTGTCTTCCTGGGAGGCGATGAAGACGATCGACCACGCGCCCTTGCGCGGATATTCGAACAGGCCGACCTTGCTGAACAATTCGGTGCGGTGGGCCAGCACGGTCTCGAAGATCTGCTTCAGGCCGCTGTAGACGTTGCGCACAAAGGGCATGCGGTTGAGGAGCTTCTCGCCGTAGGAGACGATCGAACGGCCGATGATGTTGGCGGTCAGGAAGCCGATCAACGTGATGAGCACGAGCGCCACGATCAGCCCGAAGCCCGGCACGGCAAACGGCAGATAGTTGTCGGGGTTGTAGCGCGAGGGGATATAGGGCTTCACCCAGGAATCCACCCAGTGGATCAGGGTCCAGCTGAGATAGGCGGTGATCGCGAGCGGCGCGCAGACGATGATGCCGGTCAGGAAGTAGTTCCTGAGCCGCATCATGCCGGAAACTGAGGTCGCGGGATTTGCCATCGCCCATCAATACATTGTGCGCCGCAAACACGGTAGTGCGGCGAAAACAATGTTTGAGAACCAGATTGTGACGGCAGCGCGACAGCGCGCGATTATTCGACCGTCACGGACTTCGCGAGGTTGCGCGGCTGGTCGACATCCGTGCCCATGAACACCGCCGTATGGTATGCGAGAAGCTGGATGGGCAGCGCATAGATCAGCGGCGCGATGAGTTCCGGCACGTCCGGCAGCACGATCGTCTCAAGCGTCTCGACCGTCGCCTGCGCGGCGCCCTGCCGGTCGGTGATCAGGATGATCTTGCCGCCGCGGGCCGCAACTTCTTGCATGTTGGAGACGGTCTTCTCGAAAATGCGGTCATGCGGCGCGATGACAATGACCGGCATGGATTCGTCGATCAGCGCGATCGGGCCGTGCTTGAGCTCGCCTGCCGCATAGCCTTCGGCGTGGATGTACGAGATTTCCTTGAGCTTCAGCGCGCCCTCCATGGCGAGCGGATAGTTCGTGTCCCGGCCAAGGTAGAGCACATGACGAACCTGCGAGAGCGAATGCGCCACCCTCTCGATCTGGCTTTCAAGCTTCAGCACCTGGCTCGCGAAACGTGGCGCTTCGGAAAGCTGGCGCACCAGCACCTTTTCCTCTTCCCGCGTGATGGTTCCACGGCTGATCGCGGCGCGCACGGCAAGTGACGCCAAAACTGACAGCTGGCAAGTGAACGCCTTGGTCGAGGCGACGCCGATCTCCGGCCCCGCCAATGTCGGTAGCGTCACGTCGGATTCGCGGGCGATGGTCGATTCCCGCACATTGACGATCGCGCCGATCGGAATGCCGGCCTGCCGGCAATAGCGCAATGACGCCAGCGTGTCTGCCGTTTCGCCCGACTGCGAGACGAACAGCGCCGCGCTTTTCTTCGACAGCGGCATTTCGCGGTAGCGGAACTCCGAGGCGATATCGATGTCGACCGGCAGCCGCGCAAAGCGCTCGAACCAGTATTTGCCGACGAGGCCAGCGAGATAGGCGGTGCCGCAGGCCGAAATTGCGAGCCGGTCGAGCTTGGCGAAATCGAACGGCAGGTCGAACGGTTTGGACGTGCCGGCCGAGAAGTCAAGATAATGCGCGAGCGTATGGGAAATGACTTCCGGCTGTTCGTGGATTTCCTTCTCCATGAAGTGCCGGTAGTTGCCCTTATCGACCAGGAAACTGGTGCCGATCGACTGCTGCCGCTTGCGTTCGACAGGCTCGCCCGCCATGTCGAAGATCTGCACCTGATTGCGCCGCAGAATCGCCCAGTCGCCATCTTCCAGGTAGGTTATGGAGTTGGTGAAGGGCGCAAGCGCGATGGCGTCCGATCCGAGGAATGTCTCGCCTTCGCCGTGGCCGACTGCCAGCGGCGGGCCGTTGCGGGCGCCGACGATCAGGTCCTCGTCGCCCTGGAACATGATCGCCAGCGCGAACGCGCCTTCCAGGCGCTTGAGCGCGCGGAAAGTCGCATCGACCGGGCGCGCCCCGCGGTTCAATTCGCGCGAGACCAGGTGCGCGACAACTTCCGTGTCAGTCTGGGACAAGAAGGTGAAACCGTCGCGGGTCAACTCGTCGCGCAGTTCCGCGAAATTCTCGATGATGCCGTTGTGGACGATCGCCACCCCATTGGAGAAATGCGGATGCGCATTGGTTTCGTTCGGAACGCCGTGCGTCGCCCAGCGCGTGTGGCCGATGCCGATGAACCCACCCAGCGGGTCGGCGTTCAGCAGCCGCTCCAGATTGACCAGCTTACCTTCGGCCCGGCGGCGGCCGAGCACGCCAGAGTCAAGCGTCGCAACGCCCGCGGAATCATAGCCGCGATATTCGAGCCGCTTCAACGCATCGACAATCAGCGGAGCCACGGGCGAGTGGCCAACAATTCCGACAATTCCGCACATCGTGTAAGCCTCGATTCAACCCAAAATTTTGCCGCCGGGTTATCTAATTTTAGATGCGTTCTCGCGACAATCACATATCGTTTCGTACGTTGTCAGTGCGACTGGCAGCGCCGTCATTGGAGCGGTTCTCGTCTTAACTGAATCGACGAACCGCCCCAACTCTTTGTTTTAACACAATTCCGGACGGAAAACCGGTTCCCACTTTTCCTGGAATTGTTCGCTGTTTAACACAATTCCGGACGGAAAACCGGTTCCCACTTTTCCTGGAATTGCTCGGATCATGCCACATCGCGTTAACAAAGTAGCTTACGCAAAAGGTTCACTTCTTGGCCGCCGACGCCTGCCTTTGACGTAGCATTTTGGCGCGTTCGGGTAGGTTCTTCTGCCGTGCCCGCCCAAAAGCCAGCGCATCTGCCGGAACCTCTTGAGTAATGACGCTGCCGGAGGCGACATAGGCGTTTTCGCCGATCCGAACCGGCGCGACAAGGGCGGAATTCGACCCGATGAATGCGCCCGGTCCGATCTCGGTTAGAAACTTGTTGTAACCGTCATAGTTGCAGGTGATCGTCCCCGCCCCGATGTTGGCTTTCGCGCCGACAACGGCGTCGCCAATATAGGACAGGTGGTTCACCTTGGCTCCGGCTTCGATCGTCGCTTTCTTCACCTCGCAGAAATTCCCGACCTTGGCCTTCTCCTTGAGCACGGCGCCCGGACGCAGACGCGCATACGGACCCACCTCGCAGCCGCTCCCTACCGTAGCGCCTTCGAAATGGCAGAAGGCCCGGATCACGGCGTTTTCGGCAATCTTGACGCCGGTCGAGAAAAAGACGTTCGGCTCGACGATCGTTTCCGGGCCAATTTCGGTGTCATGGGAGAAATAGACCGTCTCCGGCGCAATGAGCGTGACGCCCGCCAGCATCGCCTGGCGGCGTCGGCGCGCCTGCCAGATCGCTTCGGCTTCCGCGAGTTCCGCGCGATTGTTGATGCCGAGCACGCTTTCGTAGCTCGCTTCGGTCGCCTCGACCCGCAAACCCTTGGCGCGGGCGATTTCGACGATGTCGGTCAGGTAGAACTCACCCTTGGCGTTGTTGTTGCCAACGGCGTCGATCAGGGCCAGGGCCTCCCGTCCGGCGATCGCCATCAGCCCGCCATTGCAGAAGCCGATCTTCTTTTCCTCAACTGAGCAGTCCTTTTCTTCACGGATGGCCGCCAGCGAACCGTTATCCTCGATCAGCCGGCCGTAACCCGCTGGATTGCGTGGGCGGAAGCCGATGACGGCGACTGACGCCCCTTGAGCCAACTTCCTCCGCGCGGCCGCGAGATCCTCGACCTCGATCAGCGGCGTGTCGCCAAACATGACGAGGATATCGTCATAGCCGCGCGCGATCGCCTCGCGAGCCGCCAGCACGGCATTTGCCGTCCCAAGCCGTCTTTCCTGGACAAAAGTTTCGATATTGGGCGCAAAGGAAGCAGCAG
>JBEVEP010000014.1:0-8444 GCA_040512755.1 Mesorhizobium sp. | reverse complement strand
GCCATAGGTGTGTCCAGAAGCCGCCGAAAGCAGCATAATCAGCCGCAAAATCCGCCCTACACCCGCCCGAACCGCCGCGGGCAACCCCAAATGACGCGCCCGGCTCCCCAGCCGCTTTCAGGCCGCTTTGTGCAACGGGCCCCTTGTGGGAGAAGGTAGCCGAGCCGGCGCAAAGCGCAGGCGAGGCCGGATGAGGGGTGCTGGCCGGAGCGCCGGGCTGCCTGGCTGGAACACCCCTCATCCGCCTTCGCTGCGCTCAGGCACCTTCTCCCACAGGGGGAGAAGGGGGGAGCCCGCTGGGAGAAGGGGGGAACGCGCCTCCTTATCCGTTCGGCATCCGCTCGAATTTCTGCAACGCGGGATCGACCGTATCCCACGCATGGCCGCGGATGCTGTATGTGACCATCCGCGGATTGAATTGGCTGGGATCGTCAAGGCTGGCCGCGTGGACCGCTATCAGGTCCGGCATCGCGGCGAATGTCAGGTAGACCGGCGTTCCACAGGTCGGGCAGAAGGCGTGGGCCTTTTCGTTCCCGCTGTCACCTTTCACCCGCCAGGCTTTCGCTTCGCCCGTAATGCTCACATCGGCCCGCCGCGGGAATGTCAGATAGGATCCATGTCCCGTACCGCTTCGTTTCTGGCAGTCGCGGCATTGGCAATGGTTCTCGGCGATGGGACTGCTATTCGTCTCATAGCGGATCGCGCCGCATGCACATCCGCCGGCATAGGGCTTGCTCATGTCATTTCTCCCGCTGGCAGTCTTCTAAACACGCCTGTGAGCGATCAGGCCGATTTTGGCTTGGCAAAGAGATCAATGCCGCTACCGGTTTCGAGGAAGGATTTCAGGCTGGAGAGCACAATCGGCCACCCTTGCCTGATGCCTTTTTCCATGCCGCTGCCGGCTTCGAGCTCGTCATGGGTGACGGTCAGCCGGACCATGGTCTCATATTCCTCGATGTCGAAAGTCACCCGGCTGTGGGCTGCCGGATCGGCGGCCTGAGAAGCGTTCGCCCAAGAGATGACGAGACGGGTCGGCGGCGAAACCTCGACAACCTTGCCGACGAGATCGACGGTCCGTTCTTCATTGTCGCGGATATGTTCCCATTTCGATCCGGGGTTCCAATCAGAGACGTTTTCGTGGCCCCAGTAGCGCTTTGCGAGCTCCGGTTTCGTTATGGCCTCGAACACCTTTTCCGGTGTCGAGCGAATATAGGTCACATAGACAAAGCTGGTCGTCTCTCTGGCCATTGTCATTCTCCTTCCAGTTCCTTCTTCAGATCGTGCAGCAGGCTCAGCCGCTGACGCTCGAATTTCCGTACCCACCGTTCGTAGACCTCGTGCAGCGGCACGGGGTTGATGAAATGCAGCTTTTCCCGGCCACGCCTGACCGTGCTCACCAGATTGGCCGCCTCCAGGATCCCGATATGCTGGGTGGCGGATTGGCGGGCCATGTCCAGGTTTTCGCAAAGCTCCCCCAGCGTCTGACCGTTCTTTTCGCAAAGACGGTCGAGCAGCTTTCTGCGTGTCGGGTCGCCCAGCGCCTTGAAAACCTTATCGGCGTCCATCGGTTTCGCTCGTGTGTGATTACAATATGCAGGTATTTACCTGCATGTCAAATGGCGGCATGACGCTGTTTGTGGATGTTGCAGGAGGAACGCCGTCGTTGCGGTCATCCGATCTCCCCCCTTGAGGGGGAGATGTCCGGCAGGACAGAGGGGGGTGCGACGAGGCGCGGCCTTGCCGTTCCTCCATTCTCCGGAGGCCAACAATTGTGGCGATTGTTGCTTTGAACGGCGCAGGTTGTTGCTACGCTGGTTGTGAACGACGATTATAAACTACCGGTAGAATCAAAACTGCAGGGAGAATGACTTGAAGGTGTTCATTAGTTGGAGCGGAGAACGAAGCGAGGCGCTCGCAAAGGGCCTGCGGGAGTGGTTTCCTCTTGTATTGCATTATGCTGATCCGTGGCTTTCTCAATCTGATATTCAGGCGGGAGAGAGATGGGGTATTAAAGTTGCTAATGAACTGGAAAGTTGCAACTTTGGAATAGTCTGTGTGACCCGCGACAATCTCAATTCACCTTGGATTTTATTCGAGGCTGGCGCTCTGGCGAAGTCGATGCAGGACGGGAGGGTTATTCCTCTGTTGCTCGATCTCGATTTCAAGGAAATCTCCGGTCCGTTGTCTCAGTTTCAGGCGAAGAAGGCTGACGAGACAGGGATTAGGGAACTGGCTAGCAGTGTCAACAAGGCTGCTCAGACACCTGTGCCGGACAGTCAGTTTGACAGACTCTTTGCGGCCTTGTGGACCGATTTAGAGAAGAAGATTGCAGCGATACCGAAGAGCACCACGGTAGGCAAGCATAGCCGCTCCCAAGGAGAGATTCTTGAGGAGCTGGTTTCCAGCGTACGAACTGTCGAGATGCGAATGCGTCACGTGGTAGATGAAAGTCCTTTTATTCGCAGGCGGAGAAAGTATCGCTTCCATCCCGAGATGCTCTACGAATTTGCACATCGGATTTCTGTCGGACCAAAGGACCCGATTCGCCTCCTTTTTTTCGCAAGCTTTCTAAAAGACGACTTTCCTTGGGTTTATGAACTCGCAGTTGAGGCTTATCGCGGATTGAACTCCGGCTCCAGCAGGGAAGGCCAGAAAGCCCTTCGGCGCCTCTTAGAAATGATGGAGATGGAACCGTTCCTCGAGGAGTTTGGCGGCGACATGAGGATGGTGGATATGTTGCGGAGACAAGTCTTTGACATGATGGGCTACCTACGTTTGGAGCCGGAGGTGCCACGGAAAGCTGGAGGTCTCGGGGCGTTGAAGAAAACCGAAACAGCTAAGAAGGAGGAATAGGTACCGCCTACAAACTGATCAGGTCGCGGGCCTTAGGTTGAAATGGCTCAGGAGGCCACCATCTCGCGACTACTCCGCACCAGGAAGCTTCACCCCTTTGCCTGCTGCGCCATCATGAACAGGTTGGTGCAGCGGGTGCCGGAGCGGCAATAGGCGAAGACCGGGCCTTCCAGTTCGCCGAGCGCCTCGGCGGTCTTCTCGACATCGTCGCCCGTGATCTGTCCGCTGATGACCGGAATATGCCGGAAGGTCAGGCCGGCAGCTTCGACCGCGGCCTTGATCTCCGCGGCTGTCGGCTGTCCCGGCTGCTCGCCGTCGGGCCGGTTGCAGATCACGCTCTTGAACCCCGCAGCCTTGATCTCGGCCACCTGATCGGCGGTGATCTGACCGGCCACGGCGTAATCGTCATTGATCCGGCGGTAGTCCATTGGTCTGTCCCTTTCTGGCGGGCTAAAGCAATTCCAGGAAAAGTGGTTCCCGGTTTTCCGTCCGGAATTGCGTCGAAACAAAGAAGCAATTCCAGGAAAAGTGGTTCCCGGTTTTCCGTCCGGAATTGCGTCGAAACAAAGCGTTAGCGTGGTTCAGCGATTCAATCAAACGCTGATCCGCGCTAACGGTCAGAGCGTGTTGACCGGCACTTTCAGGAACGTCTTGCCATCGTCGTCCTTCGGCGGCAACTGGCCTGCCCTCATATTGCACTGGAGGGACGGAATGATGAGCTTCGGCATTTGGAGCGTCTTGTCCCGCGCCTCGCGCATGGCCACGAATTCATCCTCCGTCACGCCGTCCTTCACATGGATGTTGTGGGTGCGCTCGTCGGCCACCGTCGTCTCGAACTTGATGTCGCGGCCGTTCGGCCCGTAATCGTGGCAAATGAAAAGCCGCATCTCGCCGGGCAGTGACAGAACGCGCCGGATCGAGCGGTAGAGCGCGCGGGCGTCGCCGCCCGGAAAGTCGGCGCGTGCCGAGCCGCCATCCGGCATGAACAGCGTGTCGCCGATGAAGGCGGCATCGCCGATCACATGGGTCATGCAGGCGGGCGTATGGCCGGGCGTATGCATGGCATAGGCGGTCATCGAGCCGATCGTGTAGCTGTCGCCGTCGGCGAACAGGCGGTCGAACTGCGAGCCGTCGCGCTGGAACTCCGTGCCTTCGTTGAAGATCTTGCCGAACGTGTCCTGCACGATGGTGATGTTCTCACCGATGCCGAGCTTGCCGCCCAGCTGGTCCTGTATGTAGGGCGCGCCCGACAGATGGTCGGCGTGCACATGCGTCTCGATGATCCATTCGAGCTCCAGACCACGGTCCTTGATATGTGCGACGATCTTGTCGGCGCCCTCATGGGTGATGCGGCCGGCAGCCATGTCGATATCCATGACGGAGTCGATCACCGCGCAGGCGGCCGATGCCGGGTCTTTCACCACATAGGAGATCGTGTTGGTCTGTACGTCGAAAAAACCGGTCACTTCCGGCTTGACCGATAGGTCGGGCACGAAGGGTATGGGCTGGGTCATCGCATTCTCCTGAAGAGCCGCTCAGGCCGGAGCAGTCGAGGGCAGGCGAGCCTTGATGATCCTTGCAATGATAATCCCCGCAATCATTGCCGCAAGGAAAATGGGGGTTTGAGGATAGAGCAGCCCGAGCGCCGGTATCGCGCCGCCCGGACAGAAGCCGGCGATGCCCCAGCCGATACCGAAGACGGCTGCGCCGCCGATGAGCTGGCCATCGATGTTTCGCTTGTCCGGAGAAGCGAAGTCGGCCTCGAACACCGGGGCTTTCTGGCGGCTGAACACCAGGCGATAGCCGATGAAAGCGGTGGCCAGCCCGCCACCCATCACGAAGAGAAGGCTCGGATCCCAGCTTCCGGCAATGTCGAAGAAGTTGAGCACCTTGGCCGGATTGATCATCCCGGAGATCGCGATGCCGAGGCCAAAGATCGATCCGATGGCAAAGGCGGATATGAGCTTGTTCATGGCGTCAGGCTCCGATCACATGGCGGACGAGATAGACGGTCGCGAAGGCAGTCGCCATGAAGGTGAGGACCGCGACGATGGAACGAGGCGAAAGCCGCGCAATGCCGCATACCCCATGACCACTCGGGCAGCCGCCGCCGAAGTTCACGCCGATGCCGACGAGCAGGCCCCCGAAAATGAGCGCGCCAGTGGTAACCGCAACGTGGAAGGCAATGGCCCCGCCAGCCAGCAGATAGAGGACGGGTGCAACCGCCGCTCCAGCGAGGAATGCCGCGCGCCAACGCCAGTCAGCCGGGACCGGCGGAATGACGCCGGACAAAATGCCGGTCATGCCCGCAACGCGTCCGTGAAACGCCATCAGCAGGACGGCGGACAGGCCGATCAGCGCGCCGCCGAAAAGAGATTGGAAGGGAGTGAATTCAGTCATGCAAGCCTCGCCCCGAGATTCGTGGTCTCTAATGTAGGGACTGCTTTGACAAACCGGAACAGCAGCGACGATTCACCCCCAAGACCTACCCACCATTCAGCGCGGCTATCTTCGTGCGGCCTCGAAAAAGCTCCCCGGCGTGGTGACGTCTTCACGACCCGACGGGAAAAGCTCTCCTCGCTCGTAATCACCGCAGTTCCGCATTCTTCGCGAGGAAATTGACAGGGTATGAGGGTCGCGAGCACGCGTTCGGACAGAAAATCACGATCCGAATAGTCACGCATCCCCTATCGCTTTGATAAGAAAAGGCTATTTGCCTGCCGAAACTGGGCAACGGGTTAAATCTATCCACGTCCCTGAAACGAAGGGCTGGCTCGTACACCGAAACGAATCGAAGCGGATCGGCCTTGCGACTCCCCGAAGAAGTGGGGTTGTCGGCTTTAGGACGCAACCTCCTGAGCATCCCGCAGTGACGAGAAATTCCTGCCGTCTTCTGCCAGTTTCCTCAGCAGCGGGGAGGGCTCATAGACCGCCTTGCCGGTGCGGGCATGCCAGAAACCGAGCCGTTCGACGAGCTCTTGGATGCCTTCGAGTTCGGCCCAGAACATCGGCCCGCCCTTGCCGATCGGGAATCCGTAGCCATTCACCCAGACGATATCGATGTCGGACGCACGCGCGGCAATGCCTTCCTCGAGGATGCGCGCGCCTTCGTTGATCAAGGGAAAATGCGTGCGCTCGATGATCTCGGCAGCCGGAATGGAGCGGCGCTCAATGCCTTGCTCCGCTGCCTTTTCAGCAATGAGCCGCTCAATTCCCGGATCGGACATTGGAGTTCGTGAGCCGGCTTCATAGAGATAGTAACCCTTGCCAGTCTTCTGTCCGAACCGGCCTGCCTCGCACAAATGGTCGGCGAGTATCGCCGTTTTTCCGAGCGATTTGCGGTTGCGCCAACTGATATCCAGCCCGGCAAGATCGAGCATCTGAAACGGCCCCATCGGCCAGCCGAAATCAGTGAAAGCCTTGTCGACCTGACTTGGGGTTGCGCCCTCCAGGAGAAGGGCTTCCAGTTCTTCGCCGCGCGCCTGAAGCATGCGGTTTCCGACGAAGCCGCGGCACACACCCACAACAACCGGGATCTTGCCGATGCGCTTCGCAAGACCGAGCACAGTCGCGAGCACATCCGGCGCGGTCGCTTTCCCGCGCACAACCTCAAGCAACTTCATCACATTAGCCGGCGAAAAGAAATGCGTCCCAATAACGTCGTGCGCCCGCACGGTGGATGCCGCGATGTCGTCAACATCGAGGTAGGACGTGTTCGTGGCAAGGATCGCGCCAGGCTTTGCGACCCGGTCCAGGCGTCCAAAGACATCCTTCTTCACGTCCATGTCCTCGAAAACTGCCTCGATAATGAGGTCGCAATTTGCAAGCTCCGCGTAGTCCGTAACGCCGGTGAAGAGCGCCATCCGCTTCGCCTTCGCAGCTTCGGTCAACGATCCGCGCCCAACCGAGATCGCGTAGTTCTTTTCAATTGCCGCAAGACCGCGGTCCAGCGCGTCACGATTCACCTCAAGCAGGGTGACCGGAATGCCGCCGTTGACAAAGGCCATGGCGATGCCGCCGCCCATTGTGCCCGCGCCGATGATGCCGACCCGATTGATCTTTCGCGGAGCGGTGTCCTTGCCGACGCCCCGGACTTTGGCAGCCTCCCGCTCGGCAAAGAACAGGTGCCGCTGGGCGCGGGATTGGTCACCCGCCATGAGCGCCTCGAAGAACTCTCTTTCCCTGGCAAGGGCTTCATCGAAGGGAAGCACGATCGCATTGCGGATCGATTTTGCGCAGGCCACCGGCGCTTCCAGCCCACGAGCTTTTTTCGCAAGTTGGGCGGCCTGTTGATCAAAGGCCGCCAGATCGGCGGTTTCGATCCTGTGGCGACGGTCCCGCAATGGGATGAACGGCCCGCCTTCCGCAGCTTTGCGTCGCGCAAAGGCGACTGCGTTGGCGAGAAGGTCGCCATCGAACACGGCATCGGCCAAACCGCTTTCCAGCGCATCTCCCGCGCTGATCGGGTTGCCGGATACAATGAGGCTCAGCGCCTTTTCCGGACCGATGAGATGGGGCAGGCGGACCGTGCCGCCGGCACCTGGCAGCAGGCCGAGCTTAACCTCCGGCAGGCCGAGCCTGGCTGCGCGATCAGCGACGCGAAAATGGCATCCGAGTGCAAGTTCGAGCCCGCCTCCAAGTGCAGTGCCGTGGATGGCCGCGACAGTCGGCTTGCCGATCTTCTCCAGTGTGGCGATGAGCGAGCGCAGGTCGGGTTGCTGCATCGGCTTGCCGAACTCGGTGATGTCGGCTCCGGCTACGAAAGTGCGTCCGGCGCAGGTGAGCACGATCGCAGCGACCGAGGGATCGTCCCGCAGCGTTCCGAATGCCTTTATCAGCGGTTCGCGCACATGGAAGCTGAGTGCGTTCACCGGCGGGTTGTCGATGGTGACGACGGCAATCTCGCCGCTGCGGGCGACTGTTACGGATTCGGTCATGACAACTCCTATAGCACGTCGCCCGAATCGGGCGTCTTGCTCCAAGCCTTTGTTTGCGCATCGGATTTATCCGAAAACCGCTTCGTACTTTTCGGTCCGCTATGGGGCGCTCCGCTTTCAACGTGATCGCGGTTATGTCAAATCAGATGTAATTCGCGCCCCTCAGAAAGGCGGTGACCAGCGCCGCGACGGCCTCCGACTGCTCGATGCAGGGCAGGTGGCCGGCATCGGCGATAATGCGGAAATCGGCGCCCTTGATCAGCGCGGCCGTGGATCGCACCAGATCGGGCGGCGTTGAACCGTCCTGATCGCCGACGAGGCAGACAACGGGAATTTTCAGCGCGCGGCTGGATTCGGTGAGATCGGCATCACGCAGCGCGGCGCAGGTTCCGACATAGCCCTCGACAGGCGTACGCGTCAGCATGGCGCGATACCCGGCGAAGTCGGGGTTCTCAGGGGACCGATAGGCCGGTGTGAACCAGCGTTCCAGGATGCTGTCGGCGATGGAGTCGATGCCGCCTTTGCGGACCGCATCAATGCGCGCGTTCCAGAGTTCATCCGTCCCGATCTTGTGCGCGGTGTCGCAGAGCACCAGCGCATCGACCAAGTCCGGCCGCAGCGCGGCAAGTCCCTGAGCGATGAGGCCGCCTACCG
>JBEVEP010000407.1:0-3960 GCA_040512755.1 Mesorhizobium sp. | reverse complement strand
CAAATTCACCCGGCCCTCTGGGTTTCCGCGCGGCGGCCGCCCACTTTGTCGGGCCGCTCGGCCGATGGAACCCCATCGACCTTCGCGACCCTCCGCGTGGATCACATCGCCGCGCGAGAAACAGAACTGACCGCACCTAACCTCATCTCGCTCTAGCTCCGATCTTGATTGGACAAAGCCCCCCCGGCGCGCAAAATGGCCTGCCTGCAGTTGCGCCTCCTCAAAGACGGCAAGGCGATTTGAACGCCCCCACAATTTGAAAGGACAAAGACAATGCTTGGAACAGTTCTTTACAGTCCCGGCAACATACGCTGCGAGGAGGTAGAAGAACCGAAGATCCTGGCTCCGACCGACGCCATCATCAAGCTCTCGGCCAGTTGCATCTGCGGCTCCGACCTATGGCCTTATCGCGGCCTGCAGCCAGTAAATGAGCCTGCCCATATGGGGCACGAATATTGCGGCGTGGTCGTTGAGGTCGGCAGCGCAGTCAAGACCGTTAAGCCGGGACAGTTTGTTGTCGGCTCGTTCTGCATCTCGGACAATACGTGCCCGCATTGCCGTTTTGGCTTTCAGTCGTCATGCGAGCAGCGCGAATTCATGAGCGGGGCGCAGGCGCCGCTGGCGCGCGTGCCTCTCGCCGACGGCACACTTGTCGCCACCGCGGAAATGCCCTCCGATGATTTGATCCCGAGCCTGCTGGCGACTTCGGACGTCCTTGGCACCGGCTGGTACGCGGCCGACGCGGCGCGTGTGCAGCCTGGCTCGACGGCCGTTGTGGTGGGAGACGGTGCGGTCGGGCTAATGGGCGTGCTTGCGGCCAAGCAGATGGGCGCCGGGCGGATTGTCGCCATGAGCCGTCACAAGGCGCGTCAGGATCTCGCCCTCGAATTTGGCGCCACCGACATCATTTCCGAGCGCGGGGATGAAGGCGTGGCCCGGGTCAAGGAGTTGACCGCTGGCGTCGGCGCGGAATCGGTGCTGGAATGTGTCGGCACCCAGGAATCCATGTTGCAGGCCATCAACTGTGCGCGTCCCGGCGGCTCGATCGGATTCGTCGGCGTGCCGCATGGCGTCCAGCTCGACGGCCAGGCGTTGTTCCTGGCCCAGAAAAACCTGCTCGGCGGCCCTGCTCCCGTGCGGCGGTTCCTTCCCCATCTGATAGAGCTGGTCATGTCGCGCACCATCAACCCCGGAAAGGTTTTCGACCTGACTCTGCCGCTTGCCGACGTTGCCGAAGGCTATCGCGCCATGGATGAGCGACGGGCGATCAAGACGCTGCTTCGCGTGTAGTCGCACCTATCCTGAGGAGAGAACCGCCGCGACCGGCCAAGACGCGGCGGAAGCGGTTCTCGGATGAATCCGATGTGCAAACAAAGGCTTGGAGCAAGTCGCCCGATTCCGGCGATTCCGGTTTCGGCGAGTTGCCCCTATGTCGGCGTGCGGATCACCAATCCATGACCACCTTGCCCGAATTTCCGCTGCGCATTGCCTCGAAACCGTCGCGGTAGTCATCGATGCCGATCCGGTGCGTGATCAGCCCGCTCACATCCAATGGCCCCTGCACCAGCGCGATCATCTTGTACCAGGTCTCGAACATCTCGCGGCCGTAGATGCCCTTGAGATGGAGCATCTTGAAGATTACCTTGTTCCAGTCGATCTCGAAGCCCGTCGGCGCGATGCCGAGAATGGCGATCTTCCCGCCATTGTTCATAGTGTCGATCATGTCGCGGAAGGCTGGAGCCGCGCCGGACATTTCCAGCCCGACGTCGAAACCCTCCGTCATGCCGATGTCCCGCATCACCTCGCGCAGTTTCTCTTTGGAGGCGTCGACCACATGCTGCACGCTCAGCTTTTTGGCCAGCGCCAGCCGGGTAGGATTGATGTCGGTGATGACCACCTTGCGCGCCCCGACGCACTGCGCGACCAGCGCGCCCATGATGCCGATAGGCCCGGCGCCGGTGACCAGCACATCCTCGCCGACAAGATCGAACGACAGCGCGGTGTGGACCGCATTGCCGAGCGGATCGAAGATCGCCGCGATCTCGTCCGGCACGTCGTCGGGGATCGGCACGACATTGTGCTGTGGGATCGCAAGATATTCGCCGAAAGCGCCGGGCCGATTGACTCCGACGCCCAGCGTGTTGCGGCAGAGATGCCCGCGTCCGGCCCGGCAATTGCGGCAATGGCCGCAGACGATGTGCCCCTCGCCGGAGACACGCTGGCCGACCTTGTATTCCGTCACGGCGGACCCGAAATCGGCCACCACCCCGACGAATTCATGCCCGGTTACCATCGGCACCGGCACGGTTTTCTGCGCCCACTCATCCCAGTTCCAGATATGAACGTCCGTGCCGCAGATGGCCGTCTTCTTGACCTTGATCAGGACATCGTTGGGACCGATCTCCGGCACCGGAACCTCTTCCATCCAGAGGCCGGGCTCCGGCTTCGCCTTTACGAGCGCGCGCATCATGTTCGACATGTAATCGTACCCCCCTCTGTCCTGCCGGACATCTCCCCCTCAAGGGGGGAGATCAGCCCCTCATCGCGGCCTTCGCCAGTCGACAATGTCGCAGAAAAAGCGGCGAAACTACTGCAAGCGTGATCTCCCCCCTTGAGGGGGAGATGGCCGGCAGGCCAGAGGGGGGTGCGAGCGCACATGCGCGTATCCAGGATCAACCTACGACTCCCAACTCACGACCGACCTTGCCGAACGCCTCCACGGCCCTGTCGACATCCCCGGCCGAATGGGCGGCAGACATCTGGGTGCGGATTCGGGCCTGTCCTCTCGGCACAACCGGGAAGGAGAAGCCGATCACGTAGATGCCGTGGCCCAGCAGCCGCGCCGCCATCTCCTGCGCCAGCGCGGCATCGCCCAGCATGACCGGAATGATCGCGTGGTCGGCGCCGGCCAGTTTGAAGCCGAGCTTCGTCATCTTCTCGCGGAAACGGTCAGAGTTGGCATAAAGCCGCTCGCGCAGCGTGTCGCCTTTCTCGATGATGTCGAATACCTTGATCGATGCGCCGGCGATCGCCGGGGCGAGCGTGTTGGAGAACAGGTACGGACGGGAGCGCTGGCGCAGCCAATCCACCACCTCGCGTTTGGCCGAGGTGTAGCCACCCGACGCCCCGCCAAGCGCCTTGCCCAGCGTCCCGGTGATGATGTCGATCCTGCCCTCCACACCGCAGTGTTCGGGCGATCCGCGGCCATGCTTGCCGACGAAGCCGACCGCGTGGCTATCGTCGACCATCACCATCGCGCCGTACTTCTCCGCCAGATCGCAGACGCCCTTCAGGTTGGCGATGATGCCATCCATGGAAAAGACGCCGTCGGTGGCGATCAGCCGGAACCGCGCATCGGCGGCTTCTTTCAGCTTCGACTCGAGATCGGCCATGTCGTTGTTGGCGTAGCGGTAGCGGCGCGCCTTCGACAGCCGCACGCCGTCGATGATCGAGGCATGGTTCAGCGCATCGGAGATGATTGCGTCCTCTTCCGAAAGCAGCGTTTCGAACAGGCCCGCATTGGCGTCGAAGCAGGAGGAATAGAGGATCGTGTCCTCCATGCCGAGGAACTTCGAGATGACGGCCTCCAGTTCCTTGTGCTCTTCCTGCGTGCCGCAGATGAAGCGCACCGAAGCCATGCCATAGCCGTAGCGGTCGATCGCCGCCTTCGCCGCTTCGCGAAGCTCGGCATTGTCGGCAAGCCCGAGATAGTTGTTGGCGCAGAAATTGAGCACCTTGTCGCCGCCTGCCACTTCGATTCGGCCGGACTGGGTGGACGTGATGATTCGCTCGGATTTGTAGAGCCCGGCCGACTTAACGCCTTCGAGCTCCGAGGAAAGGTGGGAAAGGAAAGCTGCGCTCATGGAGTATCGCCCTTCTCTGGCAGAGCGTGTTGCCGCTTCCACCGCGGAAAGTCTACTGCAAAATCAGCTGCCGGCGAAACTCGCCAATGGCCGTGGG
>JBEVEP010000364.1:0-8627 GCA_040512755.1 Mesorhizobium sp. | reverse complement strand
GGCATCATAGAGTTCCAGATCAGCAAATCTGGAACCCCATGAATCACACATCACAACAGAATTGAATCCTGAATGTCGATTGGTCCTAGAGCGGCGTGCGTCCGGACGGAACCGGATCGCCGCTCTAGCTCTTTGTTTTAGCCGCATTTGTGCGACGCCAAGTGACTCCACTTGGCTGCAAAATGCTCTAGCGCCCACCCGGGCACAGCCCCAGCGGTGGGATCATCGCCTAAGGACTGTCAAGTAAAGTTGGTTTATCCGCTTTCGTTTGAGCTTCTCGGCCATAGTCACTACTTTTAAATCGAGCAACAAACGCTGATAATCATTATACGGCAAACGAATCAGCACGAGGCAAAGCCCTCCAGTCATGGTCAGTCACGCAACCCGAAACCGCATCACCGAGCAGGTCCGGCGCCTTTTTGGCGGCAAACCCTGCCGGCTTCAGGTGGCGGCTTTGCCGTGGCGCAAGACGAGCGACGGCGTCGAAATCATGCTGATCACGAGCCGCGACAGCGGGCGCTGGGTTCTGCCCAAGGGTTGGCCGGAGGGGCGCGAGCAGTTGTTCGACACGGCGGCGCGCGAGGCGGCGGAAGAAGCTGGCCTTGGTGGCGCTGTCGCGCGCCTCGAAATCGGCAGCTACTTCTATGGCAAGGAATTCTCATCGGGCTTGCAGCGGCGTTGCCAGGTTCTGGTGTTTCCGTTGGAAGTTGACGAGATGGCCACCGCGTGGCCCGAGAAGAAAGAGCGAATCCGCAAATGGTTCTCGGGCGCGGAGGCGGCCAGGCTGGTGAGAGAACGGGATCTCGGCGAACTCATTGCGCGTTTTGTCAAGAACCCCCGTCAATATGCCTGACCATTGCCAGCCGGGATCTCCGGCCCTGCCCTGCTGACATGAAAGTTCCAAAGCGAGACGCTACTGTCTCTGCGGAGCGGCAGATTCGGCGATGAGCGCTCGCAAGTTCCCAAAACGTATCCTCGACAAGGATCTCGACAGGCTGACGAATTTCGAGGAGGCAGCGGGCTTTCTGGCGCGCGCTCTGATTGCGCCCGGGCTCGGGCTTATTTTCCTCTCGCTCGCGGCCATCTTCGCGTCCGTCCACACCTTTGGCGAACCGCGTGCGACCATTGTCGTGGCTGCCGCGGCTATCGCGGCCTACATGGCCATGAACATCGGCGCGAACGATGTCGCCAACAATGTCGGCCCGGCGGTCGGAGCGCGGGTCATCACCATGGGCGGAGCCCTTGCGATGGCTGCGGTCTTCGAGGCGTTCGGGGCGCTTTTTGCCGGCCGTAAAGTGGTCGACACAATTGCAAGCGGCATCATCCTGCCTCAGGCTGTCGTCGATCCCGGCGACTTCATCATTCTGATGGTATCGGCGCTCGTTTCCGCCGCGCTGTGGATTCATTTGTCAACCTGGTTGCGAGCGCCGGTCTCGACCACACATGCCATCGTCGGTGGGGTGGTGGGCGCTGGCACGGCAGCAGCAGGGCTTCAGGCAGTCAACTGGCTATCCATGGCAGCGATCACCGCGAGCTGGGTCCTTTCGCCGATTCTCGCTGGCGCGATTGCGGCTGCAATTCTGGGCTTCATTGAAGCCACTATTATCTACCAAGTCGACAAGATCGCAGCCGCCCGCCGCTGGGTGCCGCTCCTGGTGGCTTTCATGACCGGGGCATTCGCAGCCTACCTCGCGATGATCGCCGCGGACTCGCTGGACGTGCCAAATGTCAGGGTCATCGCCGGTATAGGGGTAGCTACATTTCTGCTTGCATGGCTTCCGTGCCACTCTGTTGTGCAG
Source organism: Mesorhizobium sp. (assembly GCA_040512755.1). GTDB lineage: Bacteria > Pseudomonadota > Alphaproteobacteria > Rhizobiales > Rhizobiaceae > JBEVEP01. The sequence continues at coordinate 6,828 of JBEVEP010000364.1, read as the reverse complement.
CGCCAGTCCGAAGGCCTCGAAAATCGAAACCAGTCGCTCCGGCGCTTGTTTGCGGCCCCGTTGATCATTTCAGCCGCCCTGCTTTCCTTCGCCCACGGCGCAAACGATGTCGCGAACGCCGTCGGACCGCTGGCGGCGATCGTCCATACGGCCGGAGCCTATTCTGTCGCAGCGAAGGCTGAGGTTCCTTTCTGGGTCATGCTGATCGGCGCGCTGGGCATCTCGGTCGGCCTCTTGCTGTTCGGCCCACGGCTCATCCGCATGGTTGGCGGCGAGATCACCAAGCTGAACCCGGTTCGCGCCTTCTGCATCGCGCTGTCCACAGCAATTACCGTTCTTGCCGCTTCCTGGCTCGGCCTTCCGGTGAGTACGACTCACATCGCCGTGGGCTCGGTTTTCGGAATCGGCTTTTTTCGCGAATGGTCGGCCATCCGCTCGATCAGGCGCAGATCCTATCTTCAGGCGAAGGCCAGGCGAGAGATCCCGGACCTTGAGCTGCCCGAGCCGGTGGAGGCCCTGGCCCGGCCAATCGATCCGCTGACAGGTGGCAAAAAAGGCTCCCGCCAGGCACTCATCCGCCGCCGGCTTGTGCGGCGGGCGCATGTAACCGCCATCGTCACAGCCTGGGTGACGACAGTCCCGATGTCGGCGCTCCTCGCCGCAGCGCTTTTCATGATCCTGGGCGGGCTGACCTAGTTCGAGGGTAGCGATCTCGCCTGGCTTGCCGATCACAGTTGCATGATCGGCAAATTTGCCGAGCGGGTTTGCGTCACTGTCCGCGACCTCCGAACCAAATGGATTCTCCGGCACACTTCTCCCCGTTATCCACATTAGAGACACACAAGATATTGGGGGTCACAAATCGTTCAAAAACGAATGCTTGACGCGCGGAAACGAGTCGCTTTTATTGGTCCAGCATTCCTGTTTAGGGTGCGACGGGCGAGAGTTCAGGCCGGTCTTTTTCCAGATTTTGTACGAAGTATTTGGCTTTCCGCCCCGTTGCGAGGCAGGTGGAGGTTGTGGGTTTTTGCGTGTCGGCTTGGGGCCCGCTAAAGGGGGTTCGGGTCTGGAAAAAATATGCTGTTAATACTATATTTAGTGTTTGGTAGCATTATGCGACACCAGATAGTGTGAGCATCTCCTCACTGAGGGGAATCACAGTCAGGCATAAGGCAGGGGCAGAAGGGTTCCGCGAATTATCGGAGAGCCACCGGAAATCCGAAGTGGCCGGGTCGTTTGCGGAGGTCTTGCATGAAGGGGAACACGGCTGTCGATCGATGGCCGGAGGTGGCGGAGATTGGGGCTTCCCGAAGCCTGTACGGGCTTCTTGCGGAAGTGCTATATATAGGGACTGAAGGACCAACAAAATGCGCATCGAACGGCGTTTCACGAAGGACGGGCAATCCCCTTATGCGGAGATCGAATTCCGCAAGGCGCTCTCCGAAATCAAGAATCCCGATGGCTCTGTGGTGTTTAGGCTCGCGGACATCGACGTGCCGGCGCAGTTCAGCCAGGTCGCGACCGATGTGCTGGCGCAGAAGTATTTCCGCAAGGCCGGCGTTCCGGCGCGCCTGAAGAAAGTTGAAGAAAACGGCGTGCCGTCGTTCCTGTGGCGTTCGGCGCCAGACGAGGCCGCCCTCGCCGCGCTCCCCGAGAATGAGCGTTACGGTTCCGAGACAGACGCGCGCCAGGTCTTCGACCGCCTCGCCGGCACTTGGACCTACTGGGGCTGGAAAGGCGGTTATTTCAAGGGCGAGGAAGACGCCCGCGCCTTCCGCGACGAACTTGCCTATATGCTGGCCACCCAGCGTGTCGCGCCCAACTCGCCGCAGTGGTTCAACACCGGACTGCACTGGGCCTATGGCATCGACGGCCCCGGCCAGGGTCATTTCTACGTGGACCCGTTCACCGGCAAGCTCACCAAGTCGAAGTCGGCCTATGAACACCCGCAGCCGCATGCCTGCTTCATCCAGTCGGTCGCTGACGATCTCGTCAACGAAGGCGGCATCATGGACCTGTGGGTGCGCGAGGCGCGGCTTTTCAAATACGGCTCCGGCACCGGCTCGAACTTCTCGCAGCTGCGCGGCGAAGGAGAGAAGCTTTCAGGCGGCGGCCGGTCGTCCGGCCTGATGAGCTTCCTGAAGATCGGCGATCGCGCGGCCGGCGCCATCAAGTCCGGCGGCACGACGCGCCGGGCGGCCAAGATGGTCGTGGTCGACATCGACCACCCCGACATCGAGGACTACATCGACTGGAAGGTGAAGGAGGAGCAGAAGGTCGCATCGCTTGTGACCGGCTCCCGCATCGTCAAGCAGCACCTTGCGGCCATCATGAAGGCCTGCGTCAACTGCGAAGGCCACAAGGATGATTGCTTCGATCCGTCGATCAACACGGCCCTGAAGCGCGAGATAAAGGCCGCGAAGAAGCACGGCGTGCCGGAGAACTATGTCAAGCGCGTCATCCAGTTCGCGCGCCAGGGCTACACGCAGATCGAATTCAAAACCTATGACACGGACTGGGATTCGGAGGCTTATCTCACTGTCTCCGGCCAGAATTCCAACAACTCCGTCTCGCTCAAGGACGACTTCCTGCGTGCGGTAGAGAAGGACGAAGACTGGAACCTTCTCAGGCGCATAGACGGCAAGGTTTACAAAACGCTGAAAGCCCGCGACCTGTGGGAGAAGATCGGTTATGCCGCCTGGGCGTCTGCCGATCCGGGCCTGCATTTCAACACGACGATGAACGACTGGCACACCTCGCCGGCGGCCGGTCCGATCCGCGCATCGAACCCGTGCTCGGAGTATATGTTCCTCGATGACACGGCCTGCAATCTGGCCTCGATCAACCTCCTGCCCTATCGCAATACGGGCCGGGAACCAGGCTCACGGCCGGGAGAGATTGCCGGATCGATCGATATCGAGCGCTACGAGCACACGGTGCGTTTGTGGACCATCGTGCTCGAAATCTCGGTGATGATGGCGCAGTTTCCGTCGAAGGAAATTGCGAAACTCTCCTACGAATACCGCACGCTCGGCCTCGGTTACGCCAATATTGGCGGCCTTCTGATGACGTCAGGCATTCCTTACGACTCCAGGGAAGGCCGCGCCATCGGCGGCGCGCTGACAGCGATCATGACCGGCATCGCCTATGCGACCTCGGCCGAGATGGCTGCCGAACTCGGCGCGTTCCCGGACTACGACCGCAATGCCAACAACATGCTGCGCGTGATGCGCAACCACCGCCGCGCCGCCTATGGCGACAGGGACGGCTATGAGAAGCTGTCGGTCAATCCGGCGCCGCTCAACGAGGCGGACTGCCCGCAGGCGGCGCTGATCGCCCATGCGCGCGCCGCCTGGGACCGCGCCATCGAACTCGGCGAGGAACATGGCTACCGCAACGCACAGGCAACCGTGATCGCGCCAACCGGCACGATCGGCCTTGTCATGGACTGCGACACGACAGGCATCGAGCCGGATTTCGCGCTGGTGAAGTTCAAGAAGCTGGCCGGTGGCGGCTACTTCAAGATCATCAACCGCGCCGTGCCGGAAGCACTGCGGACGCTGGGCTATTCGGAATCCCAGATCGCCGAGATCGAGGCCTATGCGGTAGGCCACGGCAATCTCAACCAGGCGCCCGGCGTCAACCCCGGCTCCCTGCGGGCCAAGGGCTTCACCGACGAGAAAGTGGCGGCCCTCAATGCCGCGCTGAAATCGGCCTTCGACATCAAGTTCGTGTTCAACAAATGGACGCTGGGCGAAGAGTTCTGCAAGGACGTTCTCGGCTTTACCGACGAGCAGCTCAACGATTTCTCGTTCGAGATGCTGCCTGCGCTTGGCTTCACGCGCCGGGAAATCGAGGCGGCCAACATCCATATTTGCGGCGCGATGACGCTGGAAGGCGCGCCTTTCCTCAAGGACGAGCACTTGCCGGTGTTCGACTGCGCAACCCCGTGCGGCAAGATCGGCAAGCGTTTCCTGTCGGTCGAATCCCACATCCGCATGATGGCCTCGGCTCAGCCCTTCATCTCGGGCGCCATTTCGAAGACCATCAACATGCCCAACGAGGCGACCGTGGAGGACTGCAAGGAAGCCTACATGCTGTCCTGGAAGCTGGCGCTGAAAGCCAACGCGCTCTACCGTGACGGCTCCAAGCTTTCACAGCCGCTCAATGCGTCGCTGATCGCGGACGACGAGGATGAGGAAGACCTGATCGAGGAGCTGGTTTCGGCGCCGACGGCGGCGAAGGCCGTCACGGTGACGGAAAAGATCGTCGAGCGCATCGTCGAAAAGGTCGTGCGCGACCGCGAGAAACTGCCGAACCGCCGCAAGGGCTATACGCAGAAGGCGGTTGTCGGCGGCCATAAGGTCTATCTGCGGACCGGCGAATTCGACGACGGACGGCTCGGCGAGATCTTCATCGACATGCACAAGGAGGGCGCGGCCTTCCGCGCCATGATGAACAATTTCGCCATCGCGATCTCGCTTGGCCTGCAATATGGCGTGCCGCTGGAGGAATATGTGGAGGCCTTCACCTTCACCAAGTTCGAGCCGGCCGGCATGGTGCAGGGCAATGATGCGATCAAGAACGCGACCTCGATCCTGGACTATGTGTTCCGGGAGTTGGCGGTGTCCTATCTCGGCCGCCACGATCTTGCCCATGTCGACATGTCCGACTTCTCGAACACCGCACTCGGCCGCGGCATCAATGAAGGCCGGGCGCTCCCCTTCTCGAAGGGGATGACGCGCGGCGCCTCGCCGCTCAAGGTGGTGCCCGGTTCCAATGAGGCCAAAGGCCTCGGCGGCTCCGGTCCAGCCGGTAGCGTCGGCGGCGGCCAGCCGGTGCGTTCAGCTCCGACCGCCATTTCGGGCTCGAATGTCCGCGCAATCTCGCCAAGCGTCACAGTGACGGCGCTGAAGCCTATCGTCTCCGAACTGCGCGAAGAGGCCACCGGCTTCAAGCGCGATTACGAGGAGCGGGCGAAGGAGTTCGCGGAGCACATCGAGGTCGAAGACGGGCCGGACCTGTTCGACGAAGCCTCGCCGACCACCGCGCTATTCTCCGACAAGGCGCAGGCCGATGCCGCAAGCGCCAAGGCCGAGGCGAAGAAAAAGATCGAGGCCGACCGCCGGGCCCGCGCCGTCATGCAGGGCTATACGGGCAACATGTGCTCCGAATGCCAGAACTTCACCATGGTGCGCAACGGCACCTGCGAGAAGTGCGACACGTGCGGGGCCACCAGCGGGTGTTCGTGATAGCTTAGCGAAATCAGTGCCTCAACAACTCGGCTCGGCCTTCGCGAACCCGCGCGCCAGCTTGACCTTCTCCCCGTGTGGGAGAAGGTGGCCGAGCCGGAGCGAAGCGCAGGCGAGGTCGGATGAGGGGTGCTGGACAGAGCGCGGCGCGCCAAGCTGGAACACCCCTCATCCGCCTTCGCTACGCTCAGGCACCTTCTCCCACAGGGGGAGAAGGTGGAACCGCTACAATGCCACCGGCAATCACCACCGTTAGAGATTAACTGAAGCGCTGATATCGCGCCTCTCCTTCTCCCCATGTGGGAGAAGTGGCCGAGCCGGAGCGCAGCGCAGGCGAGGTCGGATGAGGGGTGCTGGACGGAGTGCAGCGCGCCTAGCTGGAACACCCCTCGTCCGCCTTCGCTGCGCTCAGGCACCTTCTCCCACAGGGGGAGAAGGGAGGACCGCTCAACCGCCTGCGTCAATCGCCAACGTTTGAGATTAACCGGAGTGCTGATACCGCACTTCTCCTTCTCCCACAGGGGGAGAAGGTCACGCCCACGTCGACTTAGCTGCCAATCGCCGATGCTGATGCACCAACTTGCCAGTATTGGGTTGCGAGTGTCTTGATCAACTGCACGTCTTGCGTGCATTCTGGTGATTATGCCGCATCAGCCTGTCCCCCAGCGCAATCGTGATTTTGCACGGTCCATGCGCCGCGAGATGACCGAGGCTGAGGGCAAACTCTGGCAGGAACTACGCGGCCGCCGCCTCGATCGGATCAAGTTCAGGCGGCAGGTTCCGATCGGCGCCTACATCGCGGATTTCATCTGCCTGGAGGCCCAGCTGATTATCGAGATTGACGGTAGCCAGCACGCGGACTCCGCTTATGACGAGCGACGGCGGACTGATCTGCAGGCACGGGGTTTTCGCGTGCTGCGCTTCTGGAACGATGAAGTCCTGCGCGAACTGAATGCCGTCTGCGACACCATCATCGCCTATGTCAGGGATCCGTCGCTGCAACCTTGGCGGTAAGCTGGTCGGTGGTTAGCGGCGGCGTTGGTGCTCCCTTCTCCCCCTTGTGGGAGAAGGTGGCCGAGCCGGAGCGTAGCGCAGGCGAGGTCGGATGTGGGGTGCTGGTCGGAGTGCAGCGCGCCAAGCTGGAACACCCCTCATCCGCCTTCGCTGCGCTCAGGCACCTTCTCCCACACGGGGAAAAGGGGGCACCCCGCCGGGGCGAAGGGGGAACCGCTTCATTGCCACGCCAATCACCACCGTTCGAGATTAACTGACGCGCTGATATCGCGCATCTCCTTCTCCCCCTTGTGGGAGAAGGTGGCCGAGCCGGTGCGAAGCGCTGGCGAGGTCGGATGAGGGGTGCTGGACGGAGCGCTGCGCGCCAAGCTGGAACACCCGTCTCCGCTCCCAGCAACGAGATGAAGAAAACGAAATTTCTTTATCCACCCCCTTTCAGCCTCTCGCATAATCGGCCCATCGCCTTCACGGGAACCTGGTGCGCACCGGGTATCAGGGAGGGCGGCGGTGCCGGGCCGGTCGCGTGGCGGAAACGCGGCTGGAAATTTTCATCCGAGGCCCG
>JBEVEP010000221.1:0-4989 GCA_040512755.1 Mesorhizobium sp. | reverse complement strand
TTGGGGCCGAATGCGCTCAAATTCCTGTTGGATCGTCGTGACCAGATATTGCGCGGAGCGCCGTTGGTTTTCGGGGCGGTCAGCAAGGACATTTTGACCAGCACATCGTTTCCCGAAAATGCCACCGGGGTCGCCCCCGCCTCCATCGTCTACATCGTTGATGATGATCTGCCTGTCTCGAAGTCGCTCGAGCGGTTGCTGTCGTCTGCCGGCTATCAGGCAAGGTCTTTCCCGAACGCCGAGGATTTCCTGCTCAATCACAAGCCGGACGTGCCTGGTTGCGCCATCATCGATCTCAATCTACCTGGCATGGATGGCTTGAGCCTGCAGGAGGCGCTGTCTTCCGGTCGCTTTATCCGGCCGGCCATTTCGGCCCGGGCATTTTCCTGAAGGCAAGACGCTCAACAGGTCGTCTCGCACGAGGACTGGCTGCCGACCTTCGCGGCGATCGCCGGCGCACCGGACGTCAAGGAGAAGCTCCTGAACGGCGTCGAGCTGAACGGGCGCAGCTATCGCAACTATATCGACGGCTACAATTTGCTCGACTATCTGGAAGGCAAGACGGACCAATCACCACGCCATGAGTTCTGGTATGTGAACGACGACGGTCAGGTCGTCGCCGCCCGCTATGATGACTGGAAGGCCGCATTCCTCGAGAACCGTGGTGAGGCGTTCGGTGTCTGGCGCGAGCCTTTCACCGAACTTCGCGTACCGTTGCTTTTCAATCTGCGGCGCGACCCGTTCGAAAAGGCGCAGCACAATTCGAACACCTATAATGACTGGTTCCTGGATCGCGTGTTCGTGATCGTTCCGATCCAGGCGCTGGCGGCCAAGTTCCTGCAGACCATGAAGGACTATCCGCCGAGCCAGTCCCCCGGCTCGTTCAACCTCACCAAGATCGAGGAAAGCCTCAGGAATAACGCCCGATAGGAACGCTTCCTTGCGCGTTGTCGCTAGCGCCGCCACAAAGAAACGGACCGGAGCAGCTCCGGTCCGTTTTTCCGTGCGCTTCTCCCTCCCGCACCTCCTTTAGCGCCGATGATCATCGCCTCGACTATTGGGTCCGCCCCTACGCGCCCTTCTCGCTTGTCGTTTCAATGCAGCTTATCTCGGGCAGCCAGGGAAGCGCCGAGCGATGCCAGATCTGCCGCCGGGGAACGAGCTCGGCCCGCTGCCGCGCCGTGCCAGCGCGGATGCCGACGACCTTGGGACCGTCGCCGACCGAAGTCCCATAGAGTGGCGTGCCGCATTCGGAGCAGAATGCCAGCGCGATGGAACGGCCGCTTTCGGCGATCCTGACATAGAGCTTCGGGGAACCGGAAGTGATCCGAAACTGCTGTTCAGACGCTATCGCGGTAACACGAAAGGCCGTGCCCGTGAGTGTCTGGCAGTCAGTGCAGTGGCAAATTCCGACCTTCGAGGGATCAATCTCGGCTTCGTAGGTGATCCTTCCGCAATGGCAGGAACCGTCGATTTTCATTCCGTCCTCCCGGGTCTGTCTTATGCTAGACCACTTCGGCTGACCCGGCCAGCGAGCCCGACGCTTCCTTCATGAGCGCTGCCCGTATTGGCTAAAGTGAGGCGCGGGAGAGGCTTATCGAACGAAGTGAGGCGGCGAATGGACATTCACTTGACCCTGAAAGAACTGTGCGCAGCCTTCAATGCGCATGACCTTGATCGCATCATGGCGATCTTTTCCGACGATTGTGTCCTGGAGATGCCGAGGGGAAGCGAGCCTTGGGGTACTCGTTTCGAGGGCAAACAGAACGTTCGGGCGGCACTCGCGACGCGCTTTGAGGGCTTGCCCGATGTCCATTACGGCAATGACGAGCATTTTGTGGACTCGGCCGCGAATACAGGCGTTTCGAAGTGGACCTTGACAGGCACGACCCGCGAAGGATCGAGAAAAGAGGTCAGGGGCTGCGATTTCTACACGTTCCTGAACGGCAAGGTGATCCGCAAGGACTCCTACTGGAAGATCGTGGAATAGAGTCAGGCAATCCACGACGTCCCATTCGTAAGGGTAGCGATAATGCGGCTACTTACCGCGCGGATTCATCGGTGTTGACGATAACGTCCTCATGTCCGGCTTTGGAAAAACGAAATCCGAGCGAAAAGACTGCGATGATGCCGATGACAATCGCGACGACGATGGCGACAGGTGTGCCAATTCCTCGGGATGAAAGGTCGCGTGGCAGCATGGTTTTTCGATCCGGTCATCGGAATTCGACTAACGGAGACTGGATCAGAATAGTTCCAGGAAGCATCGCTCTGCCATGAACCCAAACGAGCGCCTCCCGCGAAATGTTCCTCGCGATTGGCGAATTGCCTGCAGCCGCAGCAGGATCGGGGAATCGTTGGGGAGGCGGAACCGGATCGGGTCATCGGGAATTTCAGACACATGGCCAAGGAAAGCGCAAAAAAAGCAATGGAGCCCTACGACTGGGGCGTGAAAGCCGCGCTGCAAAGGATGGGCGAGGATAGCAATCCTTACAAACCAGGCACCAATGACTACATCGATTGGCTGGCTGGGTTCAAAGACTTTGCTGACGACGACGACTTTCTCGCGGACTAGCGTCTCCCAATTGTAGCTAAGACTATTGGCTCGACCTCTCGGCTGGAGACTGTCTTAAGTCGTCAGTGCAAGGCCGATCACAAGCGCCGCCCCGGCATAGAGAGGAGGGAGCGCTGTACTGCGGATGCCCGCCCGAAGGAGCGTGTGGCCAAGATGATCCGTGCCGCCGATCCAAGGCTGCTGCCCCCGCCGCAAGCGTAGGATGATAACGAATACGGCGTCGATGAGCGGAACGGCGATCCATGCAAGCGATGATCCGAAACCTCTTTCGCTGGCGAGGAGCACAATGGCCGCGCCGAGCAGAAGGCTGCCGCTGTCACCCATGAAGACGCGGGCGGGCGGATAGTTGAAGCAGAGGAAGCCGATGCAGGCGCCCGCGCCCGCGAGTCCGACGTCGCCGCCCAAGCCGAAGAAGGCGGCCGCAATCGTGCTCGCCGCGAGACCGTCGGCGTGATCAAGCATGTTGACTGCGTTGCAGGCCACCCAGATGACGATCGGCACCCACCACAGCCCCGTTACGATTCCGGCGAGGATCGCAGCGGCCGCCAAGGCCGCCGCTTTGGGACCCGCGGAAAGGGACAGGACATCGTCGAGCCCACCGATCAGGCAAAAAATGGCCAGCACGGCGATGTGACCGATCGGGAGCCATGGCGACATGGCGATCAGGAGCGCCGGCCCGGCAAGACGTGGAACCTCGCCGGACGTATGCCATCGGTCACTCTTGACCTTCGAGACGGCACCAATACGCAGCGCAAGACGCGCGAATAGCCAAACGCCAAGGGCTGCGATGAGAAGGGCCGCGAGGAACGGCGCCAATGGACCGAACATCAAGCCATCACTTGGTCGGTGCGCAGATGCTCGATGCAGTCAATGATCGTTTGCTTCGTGCTTCGCAGCGGACGCCAGCCGGTCATAGTAGTCAGCAGGCTGATGTCCGGTACGCGATCGTATATCACTGCGAACTTCTCACCATAAATTGCGTTCGAAGGCTTCATGACGATCGGAGCGTCTGTCTTCGTGGCTTCGACGACCATCTTTGCCAGGCTTCCGATCCGCATGGCGTCGGTGCCACCGAGATTGACCGGCCGCCCTCGCAGCGAGCGGCACTGCATGATTAGGAGCAACCCTTCGGCCGCGTCCGCGGCATGGAGGAACGCCCGCCTCTGCTCACCGTCATCGTGAACGACAAGCGGCTCGCCCCGCAACGCTGCGTCGACAAAGACCGGGATCACGAGGCCGGTGGTCGGGCGCTGCCGCGGCCCGGCCATGTTGAACGGGCGGACGATCCAGGACGGAATGCCGAAATCGTAGAACAGTCCGGCGACCAAATGTTCAACGGCGGCCTTTGATGCCGCATAGCCCCATCTTGGTCGAAGATCCAGCATCACCGGATCGGACTCGGTGATGGGACGGTCGCGGCCTGAGCCATAGACTTCCGAACTCGACGTTAAGAGGAGAGGGCGCCGATGGCGCCGGCACGCCTCGACAATCGAGCAGCCTGAATCGAGAATGCCGCTGGTGACGGCAAACCGTTCATTGTGGGCGAGCTGAACCCCAATCGGACTCGCCAAATGAAACACGGCATCGGCCAGAATGACCTCGTCATGAAGCTCCGTATTGAAAGCCGGATCGCCGACCCTGAAGGTGCGGATCGTCAGATGGGGATTGTTGGCCGGGAGATTTCGAAGCGAGCCGTTCGAGAGGTCGTCGATAACGGTTACGCTGCAACCGCGCGCGAGCAGCAGATCGACCAACGCCGATCCAAGAAACCCCGCCCCCCCGGTAACAAGAACATGCGTCCCAGTGCCGAATTCAACCATATCAGCGGTATGGTCATCCAAAATTGCCACCCTCCAGTACTGCCCGTGACCGCGCGCAGGCCACAGGACAGCCTTCTATACAGTCAAGGACACGACGAACAACCCGTCTCGATCAGCAACCCAAGGTTTTTTTTCGTCCCGCGTGTCGTCAGCGAAGTTTGGACATCAGCCGCCAATTTGCCCGACACCGGAGGCCTTCGCTAAGTGAGGAGAAGACGGATCCTGCCTTTCGCCCGGTTGTGCACGCTGAGCGCGAAACAAATTGGGGAACGGACAGCGACCTTCGAGCGGGCTCTCCCGACTATCGCACGCGAGATGGGCGCTGGCCCGGAATGCGAGCATTAGCGCGACGCAGCAAAACAGATACATGCGACGCACCTCAACATATTGCTTGCCCAAATGGCGTTATCTCAAAACCGCTACGCACTTTTGGCGAGGTTCAGTAACCTTTCGTCTCATCCGGCGATTCGGGCAATTACCGCACGCCATACCGAAATCTGTGATCGACTTTTGCGGTGCGATCAGGTTAGGACGCGCGGGTAAATAGGCTCGGGGACAATTGTGAAGTTCGACTATCGCCCGGATATCGATGGT
>JBEVEP010000304.1:0-21649 GCA_040512755.1 Mesorhizobium sp. | reverse complement strand
ATCGTGGCTTTTTCGCCGCTTGCCGATGAGGCGCCCGCTTCCGACTGCGATGTCTGCTGGTTGCCGGGCGGTTACCCCGAGCTTCATGCCGGGCGACTGGCGGCGGCCGAGCGGTTTCGCAAGGGGATGCATCAGTTTGCGGAGCGCAGGCCGATCCACGGCGAGTGCGGAGGCTTCATGGCGCTTGGCGAAATGCTTCAGGACGCCGGGGGTGAAAACCACCGGATGCTCGGTCTGCTCGGTCATGCGACCAGCTTTGCAGAACGCAAAATGAATCTCGGCTATCGCCGCGCACGGCTGCACGCCGACTGTGCGCTAGGTCCGAAGGGGACGGAAATCCGTGGCCACGAGTTTCATTATGCAAGGCTGACTGAGGTCGGTCCTGACGAGAAACTGGCCGACCTTGCTGACGGGGAAGGGCGCGAACTCGGCGCTTTCGGCGGCCGTCGCGACCTTGTCACCGGCACCTTCTTCCACGCGATCGCAAGAGGCTGACAATGCCGGGGGGCCGGACACTGGACATTCTGGACGATATCGTTGTTTGCCTCGGCTTCTATACGCGCCTGCCGGCGCCACTAGAGAGCCCGAGGAACTTTGCCGACGCTCAGTGGGCGGCACCTGTGGCCGGCCTTGTCGTCGGGGTGATCGGCTGGTTCGTGTTCTTCCTCGCCGACATCGCCGCGCTTCCCGTGACCGTTGCCGTGGGCCTGTCCATTGCGGCGACCATAGCGCTCACGGGCGCACTGCACGAGGATGGATTGTCGGATATGGCCGATGGTTTCGGCGGCGGCAGGACGCGCGAGCGAAAGCTCGAAATCATGCGCGACAGCCGAATCGGAACCTTTGGCACGGCTGCGCTCATCCTATCAATTCTTCTGCGCTGGGCTGCGCTGGTCGCGCTGGCGACGCCCTTTCTTGTCTTTTGTGCACTTGTCGCGTCCCATGCTGCCGCACGTGCAATGATGCCAATCTTCATGCGGCTTGTGGCCCCGGCGCGCGGCGATGGCTTGTCCGCGAATGCGGGCGCTATCCCTGATTCCTCTGCGCTCCTGGCGGGTTTGATCGGCGGCGCTGCGCTGCTCGTCCTGGGAATTTGCGGAGCGGTTGTTTCCATGGCCGCCTTGGCGGCTCTGTTCTTTCTTTGCCGCCGCTTGTGCGAACGGCAGATCGGCGGCCAGACCGGCGACGTACTCGGCGCGGTCGAGCAATTATCCGAGATCACTGTTCTTCTTGTCGCTTGCGCGATCCTTGCCTAACCAGACTGGAGCATCAAATGACCCGTTTTGCGGTCCTGGACGAACTGCGTTCCGCTTGCCTGACCCTTCCGGAGGGCGATGACATGGCTGTCGCCGCAGCGCAGCGCCGTGAGGACAGTCTTACGAAGCCGCAAGGCAGCCTTGGCAGGCTGGAGCAGATCGTTTCATGGCTGGCCCGATGGCAGGGCCGCGCCGCACCGCAGCTCGACAAGGTCGCCGTCATCGTCTTCGCCGGGTCGCATGGTGTGACTGCGCAAGGCGTATCGGCTTTTCCGGCGGAGGTCACCGCGCAGATGGTGGCCAATTTCGCCGCCGGAGGTGCCGCGATAAACCAGCTTGCCCGCGCCGCAGGCGCAAGCCTCCAGGTCGTGCCTTTGGAGATCGGGCGTCCAACCGGCGACTTCACACAACAGGCAGCGATGAGCGAGGCGGAGTTTCTTGCAGCGGTTAGCGTCGGCTATGACGCAGTCGAGAAGGGAACCGATCTCATCTGCTTCGGCGAGATGGGCATCGGCAACACGACGTCTGCCGCGGCGATCTCGGCGGGCCTTTCCGGTGAGCCAGGCGAACGCTGGGTGGGCCGCGGAACAGGCGTGGACGACGCCGGTCTCGCGCGCAAGGCAGCGGCCGTCGATGCCGGCCTGATCAAGCATCGTGACGTGCTCGATGATCCGCTGAAGATTGCGGCATCTCTTGGCGGACGCGAACTTGCCGCGATCCTGGGCGCGACGCTTGCCGCGCGTCACAACCACGTCCCCGTGCTCATCGACGGGTTCGTATGCACTGCAGCAGTAGCGCCACTCGGAAAGCTCAACCCGGCCGGGCTCGATCACGTGCTTGCCGCGCATGTCTCGGCCGAAACGCCGCATCGCCGGCTGCTTGAGCGACTTGGCCTGCGACCGCTGCTCGACCTGAACATGCGCCTGGGCGAGGGTTCCGGCGCCTGCCTGGCAGTGAACATCGTTCGCGCAGCGCTGGAATGCCACGCCCACATGGCGAGCTTTGCGGAGGCGGGCGTCTCCGAGAAATGATCGGCCTTCGGGTATGTGCAAGGCTCAGCCTTTGTCGTGAACGAATGCTCACGACAAAGGCAATTGCTCAAAATCTGATTTCTTGCCAAGATAAATCGCGGACGGCTTCTCGATCCGCCGTCGAAGAAACCAGATTGCCGAGGAGCGATCGGTGCGTTACCGCAGTCCGGCAGGGGAATTTGGACATCCGGGGTGGGTGGCATGAGCGCGCGGCAGGAAGGCGTGAACGCCAGGCATGACGATGCCGCGCGTGCGGGCTGGCTCTATTATGTGGCGGGCAATACGCAGGACCAGATCGCGGCGAAGCTGGGCGTTTCGCGCCAGAGTGCGCAGCGGCTGGTCTCGCTGGCCGTGTCGGAAGGGCTGGTCAAGGTCCGGCTCGACCATCCCATCGCCAATTGCCTCGATCTTGCGGCAAGGCTGAGTTCCCGCTTCGCGCTCGACCTGTGCGAGGTTGTGCCGAGCGATCCGCAATCCGCATCGACGACGCTGGGTATCGCCGAAGCCGCCGCGGCGGAGATCGAACGCCGGCTCAGGTCGCCGGATCCAATCGTGCTTGCCATCGGTACGGGGCGCACGCTGAAGGCGGCCATCGAGCAGCTGACGCCGATGGAATGCCCGCAGCACAAGCTCGTTTCGCTCACCGGCAACATCGCGCCAGACGGCTCGGCGGCATACTACAACGTCATTTTCACCATGGCCGATACGATCAAGGCGCGGAGCTTTCCAATGCCGCTGCCGGTCATTGCCTCATCGCCCGCCGAGCGCGAGATGCTGCTCAAGCAGCCCATGATCCAGCCGGCGTTGACGCTGGCCGCGAAAGCCGACGTGACCTTCGTCGGCATCGGCGACCTTGGCCCGAAAGCCCCGCTCTACGAGGATGGTTTCATCACCGAAGCCGAGTTGAGGGCGCTCCAGAAGGCCGGCGCAGTGGGCGAAATCGTTGGCTGGGCGTTCGATCGGGATGGCCGCCTGATCGAGGGGATCACCAACGACCGCGTTTCGTCCGCGCCGCTGCCGTCGCGGGAACGGTCGCTGGTCGTGGCTATCGCAATGGGTGACCGCAAGCTCCTCGGCATTCTCGCCGCGGTGACGCGCCGCCTGGTCAATGGCCTGATCACAGACGAGCGCACGGCCACGGCACTTCTTCTCGCGGGATAAACGATCAGGGACGGTTTCGAGAAAGCGCTCAGCAATCTCGATGTTGACCGGTCCAGCTTCCACCGCAACGCAATAGACCAGCGTTAACCTCCATGCGTCGGGGCCGGACGCGCATCTGATTTCCCTCTTTGCCAGTTGGGCTAAGCCTCTCGATCTGACTCGGGAGCGTCCGTGCTTGGTAGTATGAGAAATGATGTAATACAAGTACTCGATCTGACTTGGGAGCGTCCGCGCCCGGCAGTATGAGAAATGATGTAATATAAGTAACAAGTCTTATAGGAGTCCGGAGGCCCTGCCCCTGCACAATACTTTTTGTTTGTAGATATTACATTTGCCTATTATAGCTAAGATGCATCTTTAGAATCACTGCGCATGCGGAGAATGTTATGATACGCACTATTCTGGCATCTGGACTCATTCTTGCCACAGCCTCCACGGCACTCGCTTTCCAAGCCGGGGAATTCGTCGATTTCTCCAGCCTGACTTCTGCGTCGAGCACCTGGCAAAATCAGTCCGGCTCAACAATGATGATCAGTATTGACAGTTTCGGTAATGTGTCCGGCCAGTATATTAACCGGGCTGCCGGCACAGGTTGCCAAGGTTCGCCTTATCTGCTGGCAGGGCGGATAACAGGAAATTTCATTTCGTTTTCCGTTGCATGGAATAATGCCACGGAGAACTGCAATTCTGTAACAGGGTGGGCGGGCTACGCCAGCGTCAATGGCAACAAACTCGAAATCATCACAGATTGGAATCTCGCTTATCAGGGCGCCTCGTCCCCGATGATTGAGCAGGGGTCCGATACCTTCGCCTATGTTCCGCAGGTGAGCACCACAACTTTTAAAAAGTGACGTCCAAAAGCCATTCCACGAAAGGTGGGAACCGGCTTTCCATCCGGAGCTGCGTGTGGGGCGCTGGCGGGACAGCGCCCCCCTCTGTCCTGCCGGACATCTCCCCCGCAAGGGGGAGATTAACCTTCACCCGCGCCTCGCTGATCCTGCAAGGTTGCAATTGGCGAAATCGCGGCGGCCGTCCGATCTCCCCCTTGCGGGGGAGATGGCCGGTAGGCCAGAGGGGGGCAACGTAGAGCGCTTTCATCGATGAAGCGGTGGCATGTGGCCGAGCCATTCACTCGCCGCATCGCTCCAGCGATTCACGGATGATATGGTTGCCGTCCAGAATGCCGATATCGCGCTGCAGATGCTCCGGCAGCGACCGGACGTCGAGATAGGCACGCTTGCGCTGCGGCCCTTTCCAGAACGCTTTCAGCGCGCTCCATGACGTGCGGTTTCTGGCGAATACGAACCTGTCCTGTGCCATAGCCATGATCGTCAACCTTCTCTAGTCTAATGGCAGTTAATGCGTTCAGATGGAATCTGGGCCGAATCGGCCGTGTTTTCCAATCGAATATCGGCGGGCAAGCATAAGGGGAGTTAATGCATCAATGTCTTTCCAGCTTCCCCCTCTCGCCGCGGTTCGCGCCTTCGAGGCGGCCGCGCGCCATGGCAGCTTCACGAAGGCGGCCAACGAACTCGGCATGACGCAGGCAGCCGTCAGCTACCAGATCAAGGTGTTGGAGGACCGGATCGGCGCGCCGCTCTTTCTACGCAAGCCGCGCCAGATCGCGCTTACGGACGTCGGCCAGCGCCTGGCGCCGGCGGTCAGCGACGCATTCGAACTCCTCAGCGCGGCCTATGCAGCGGCCCGCACCGGCGCGCGCGGCACGCTGGTCATCAGCACGCTGGCGACCTTCGCCGCCAACTGGCTGGCGCGGCGTCTCGGCTCGTTCCAGATTGCGCATCCTTCTCTCGCGGTCCGTCTGGAGACCGCGGATCACATGGTCGATTTCTCCCGTGAGGAGGTGGATATTGGCATCCGGTCCGGAGACGGGAACTGGCCGGGCCTAGCGATCCACCGGCTTTTCAACGCCGATTTCACGCCGATGCTCAGTCCGAAATTGCTCGCAAGCGATGGCCCAGTCGAAACACCTGCCGACCTCCTGCGCCTGCCGCTTCTTGATCCCGGCGATCCGTGGTGGGCGCATTGGTTCGCCGCGGCAAACGTTCCCGTCGAAAGCCTCGAGAGCCGCCCCGGCGCCAGCCTGGGCGCGCAAACCTATGAGGGCAATGCCGCTATCGCCGGGCGGGGCGTGGCGATCCTGACGCCCGCTTTCTTTGCTGACGAACTGGCCGACGGCCGGCTGGTCCGGCCCTTCGATCTGGTCTGCACCGACGGCCACGCTTACTGGCTTGTCTACCCCGAGACGCGGCGGAATGCGCCGAAGATCGCTGTCTTTCGCGACTGGATCCTTGCCGAGCTGGCGGAGTCTTCGGGCAAAGCGGGCGCATGACGGCAAGTCGCTGGGGAGTTTATCTGGTGGGCGCAATGAGCGCCGAGGAGTTCATGTTCTATGGCAGCTTCGCGCAAATTGGCTAAGTGATGCAAATGGGCGGTTTCGGCGTGATCGCGTCGTAACCATGCAGGTCGCACCGGGTCATGAAGGGCTGCTCCTTCTCGTCGTCAACACGATCATCCCAACCGTTCGCAAGAACGGCGAAACGCAAACCCGCATCCCGACCGGTCGCCAAGGCCCCTTCCTCCAGGAAAGGTCCCGGCTTCCACACGCAATTCGCTTTGCCCGGCCTGATACCGGATTTCATCAAGTCTGCCGGCCGCGTGGAGGTCTACCTGTAGCGCTGCCACCGCCGCCGCTCTCATAGGATCGCCCCCTTGAGTGTTGCGACGGCTCCGCCTTCCATTTCCTCGCGAAACCGGGGCTTGTTCCTCGGTAAAGGCGAAGACCATTTGATCCAGATCAAAGCGGCGGCCACGGCCCATCGTCATCATGGGGCGAACTGGAGTTAAACTATGCCACCAGACACAATGGTCATTCTGGCCTGCATTGCCGTTCCCTTCGTCTTCTTCGCAGGCGTTCTGGCCTACGGCGATATGACATCGGACAAGCCTTCCACGAAACGACGCGGTCATCGTGCAAACAGGTGACGCGTCGGCCCGGAGATTGGAATCGGATTTCGGAAGGTACAGTACACAGGTTCAGAGTTTTGGAGTGTCCTTTGAGCGTCCAATGGCCGCGCGGCGCTCTAGACCCGTGGGTCTTTCCAGCGGCTCTCCTCGGCCTCGCCGGCGCCGGAGGGGCGCCGTCAACGGCGCTTCGATGGTACTGCAGCTGGCGAAAGGAATTTCTGCCATGAAGCCGCAGCTTTTCGTTCCGCTTGTGACCTATCCGGATGCGAACAGCGATGCGATCGCAGCCCACGCGGTCGCCGTCGCCGCGCAGCTTCGCGGGGATTTGAACGTGGTGGCGTTCAACGTCGACATTCCGGATGTCAAAAGTCCCCTCTCGCGCCTGCTCATAAACGTCCCCGAGATGATTGTTGCGGCAGAAAAGGAAAGCCGCCAGCGGGGTGAGGCACTGTTGCGGCAGTTTGAGAACGCTGCTGGCGCGCGGAAGGTTACGTTAGAGACTGACAAGAAGACTGGCGCCATCGCTCTGCTTGGGGAGCTTGCGGCGGAACACGCACGATACTTCGACCTTTCGCTGGTCGGTTGGCACGTCGCGAACCCGACGTCACAGGCAACGGCTGAAGCTGTCGTCTTCGGGTCCGGACGGCCTGCGATGCTGCTGCCCGAACTTGTCGAGATCGGAGAGTTCAAGCAGATTGCCATCGCCTGGGACGGCAGCCGGGTCGCGGCCCGAGCCGTCGCAGATTCGATGCCTTTCCTGCGGCAGGCCGCCAAGGTCCACGTGCTCACGGTAACCGACGAAAAGCCCCTCAAGGAGAAGGAGGCGGGCGAGCGGCTGGCGCGTCACCTGCGCCGCGGTGGCATTGAAGCCGATGCCATTGAGATCATCGCGGAAGACCAGCCGATCGCGGTCACCCTGCAGGATCACGCCGTAGAAATGCATGCCGACCTGCTGGTGATGGGCGGCTATGGCCATTCGCGTGTGCGCGACTTCGTTCTCGGCGGCGCCACGCAGGGGGTCCTTGACGACCTTCGGCTTCCGGTTCTGATGTCGCACTAGGAGCAATTCCGGGAGGAGGCTCGTTCCAGTACTACCGGTGGCGTTTATGTTTGACCGATTGTGCCGCCCCTCATCGCCCTGCCGGGCTGGCCCTTCGCTATGGCTTCGGGCGTTCGTCGTTCGAAAGGCCAAATCGTTGGCTTTCGTCGCCTCCGGCGACCACTCCTCACCCCGTAAAAACGGGGAGAAGATGCGCCTGCATTGCGGAGTTCGCCGATCGCCAACGCTGCAAATTTCAGCGCCGGCGTTGCGGCCAGCGGACTTCTCCCCGTTTGCGGGGAGAAGATGCCGGTAGGCAGATGAGGGGCAGTACAAACGGTCAAAATTAGGAGCCATCGGAAGGAGGGTCACGTGATTATCAGTGAGATGACCGTCCAGGAGTGCCGCGCCCTGCTGAGTAGCAGCAGGGTGGGCCGGTTAGCCTGTGTATGGGAGGGGCAGCCCTACGTGGTGCCGATCAGCTTCGTCTACGAGGATGGCCACGTCTATAGCTTCTCCCTTGTCGGCCAGAAGATCCGGTCGATGCGGGAACATCCTCAGGTTTGTCTGGAGGTCGATGAGATTCGCAGCGCCCGTAATTGGTGGAGCGTGGTCGCCTTCGGCCTTTACGAGGAACTCTCGGAAGCTGGCCACTGGCGTAACGAGCGCGACCATGCCTGGTCGCTGTTGCAGAAAGCGCGCCCGAACTGGTGGGAACCCGGCAGCGAGACACCTCATGCCGAGGGCAGGGCGGCGGCCTCACCCCATTTCTTCTTCCGCATCAACATCGAGGAGATAACCGGGCGTCGGGCTCTCGCTTAACCGCCCCAGCACGCTCGTCTGGTGCCCCCGAACTTCGCGCTCTTAAAAGGGCGTGGCCCTCGTCGGGCGTTTCCTTCAGATGCGCTTGCCGTTGGAGGCGACACGCACGCCTGCCCGTCCGCCGCTTGGAACCACAACGAGTTGGGTGACCTTGCCTTGCTTGAAGGCGTTGAGGAACCGCTTGTAGTCCTTGAAGGCGACACAGCCATGCGATTCCGCCCGTCCGCCGCGCAGCAGATAGCTGTGGGTGAGGAAGCCGTCGCGACCATGCTTGTTCCTGCCGTCGACAGGCAGCATCCGGATCGCCTCGACGCCGTGGAAGCGTTTTTCGCGCATCTTCAGGTTATAGGTGTGCGGAGGTGTCGGCCCGTTCATCCTGACATGGACGTAGCGCGGGTTGTCGGCCATCTTGCCGATGCCTGAATGGGCCTCCAGCACGCTACCGTCGGGCATATAGACCCGTGCGGCGCTGATGTCGTAGACGGCTACGCGATTTCCGGCTCTCGCTCCGCCGCCGAACAAATTTCGGAAGGACTGACCGAAGCTGCCGCCGGAAGATCTCTCCTTTGCCGGATTGGACGGCCGCGCAGCCACGCGCTTCTCCGTCTTTGGCGCTTCGCGTTCGTCGGCTTTTTTGGGTTCGACAGCTTTTGGCGTCACCGGTCTGTCGATCTGATCATCGTCGGGCTCGATCGCCTCTGCAGCAGGCTTGCGGGCCTCGCCACTACCGGGACGAAGCTGCGGCAAAGGACCGCCATCCGGCGTGTCTTCATAGTCGGGCAGGGAAGCGAGGTCCTCGTCTATCTCGAGGTCCGGGTTCTGTGACGCGGCAAGACCTTCCTCTGACGGCTTCGCCAGTAAGGCGGACATCGCGGCGCTGGCCGGGGAGGGATCAGCATAAGCCAGCAACGTCGGCGGCTGATCGGCCGGGGTGGCCGGCAGCGGTGCAAATCGTTCCGGCGCCGGAGCAGCGAGTTTTGCCGCCGGGCGGTGCGACTTGGCCGGAGGGGAGCGATCGAAAAGGCTGGCGAGTTTCCCGGACGTCAGGCCGGCTTTCTTCACGACGGCGTCAAAGCGCGCTGCAGTGAGGTTCGCGGCGGCGCGTTCGGCAATATCGGTACGGGGAGCGACTTTCCCTCCGCCGG
The DNA here is from genome assembly GCA_040512755.1 of Mesorhizobium sp. Classification (GTDB taxonomy): domain Bacteria; phylum Pseudomonadota; class Alphaproteobacteria; order Rhizobiales; family Rhizobiaceae; genus JBEVEP01. The sequence goes on along the minus strand of JBEVEP010000304.1, from coordinate 12,210 downwards.
GGGCAAGGCTCGCGGCGATAACGGGCTGCGCCGGCGCTACAACGGGCTTCGCCGGTGCGGCGCGCAGCCTCTGTACCTTGCCGGTCGTAGCAGGCTTTTCCAACAGTCGCGCCGGAACTATCCCGGCTGCGAAGAGCTGAGGCTTGAGCGAAGCGTGGCTTGAACCGGAAGCGAAAGAGCTACCCATCGCGACCATCCCTGCCGTCGACCACACCACCCCGCCGGCAAAGGCGGCGCCGAAGGTTGTGATCAATAGTGGGCGTAACAAACGACCCAAAAACTGTGAACGAACGATATGACTCACCAAACGCGTATCAAGCCGGAAAATCCCGCAAAAAGACCTCAGGCCGGCGAGCGGCCGCTATGCGTGATGTCCGGATTGTCCCCATCTTGACCCTACGATCGAGAAAAGATGGACAAATATGGTTAAATTTTGCTTGCACGCAGACAATCGCTGCGACGATTTTTCCTGGCGAGACGGCGGCCAGATCCGGCGGGCCGCAGCGAGACGCCTTCCGATTGTTCCCTTGCCGGTGTGCACGGAGGAGAAAGCGATGGACAAGCAGGACGTGGCGGCGCTGTTCGCGCATCTGGAGCATGGAGACGGGGCAAAGTTCTTCGAACATGTCGACGACGACGTTGACTGGACGGTGGAGGGCACGCATCCGCTCGCCGGTCGCTACCGCTCGAAGAAGGAATTTCTCGCCGGCACTTTCGAGAAGCTGGCCAAGGTGTTGCCGGAAGGGGCGCAGCTTGTCACCGAGAACGTCCTGATCGAAGGCGAGTGGGCGATCGTCGAACTCCGCTCGAAGGCGACAGCAAAGAACGGTATGCGGTTCGACAACCGGTATTGCTGGGTATGCCGCTTCGCCGGCCGCCGGATCGTGGAGGTTCGCGCCTATCTGGATAGCTGGCTGGTGGGCGAACTGTTCCGGCAGAACCCGATTTGACGATGCGGGGCGGAAAGGGGAACGCGCCGGTATGGCCGGTGCGACGGAACGGCAGGAACGGTCAGAACCAGTCGTTGCGCTGACTTGGGCGAAGGTCCACTAGCTGTCTGCGGTCGTGATCGGCTATCGTTCCGCACGTACAGATGGATGAGATGATGGCCCTGGCGCAACAACTCCGCCTTGCGAAATTCTGTCTACCGACCGCCGCGATACTCCTCGCCAGCAGTTTTTCCTTTGCCCAGGAAAGCCGCTACGAGGCCTTGGCCGATGCGCCATTCGCCGAGAACCGGCCGACGCCAGAGACGGCCAAGCTGCTCAAGGACGAGCTTCTCTTCCAGCGCGCCATGCAGACCTATCTGTGGGCGCTGCCGCTGATCAACACGCTGGGCATGAAGGTCGGCTCCGAAAAGGCTTTCGGGGCCGGATACAACGTCTTGCCCGTGTGGAAGAAGCGTCTTGACGCCAAGACGCTGGTGACCACGCCGAACTCGGACGTAATCTACGCCATGAGCTACCTCGACCTCGGCAAGGACGGTCCGATGGTATTCGAGGCGGCGCCTGGTCTACAGGGAATCCTGCTGGATTTTTGGCAGCGGCCAATCCCGGGGCCGACGATCGATGGTCGCATCTACTTCGGTGATGTCGGCCTGCCGGGGCCGGATGGCGGCAAGGGCGGCAAGTTCCTTATTCTCCCGCCTGGCTACGACAAGCCTGTTCCCGACGGTTATTTCGTCTATCGGTCCGGCACCAACAACGTTTTCGTCTTCCTGCGCTCCTTCTATCAGGACCCGGCCGATCTCAAACCCGCTGTAGACGTCATGGAGGCGACCAGGATCTATCCGCTCGACGGCGAAGCCGACGCCAAGCCGATGCAATTCCCGGATGCTTCGGGCGTGGCGGTGGATATGCTTCCAATCAGCGATGCGAGCGCCTTCGACCAGTTGAAGCTGCTGGTCGACAGCGAAGGGCAAGGCCTCGGCGATCCGGACTGGCTCGGCATGCTGGCCTCGATAGGCATCGTCCAGGGCCAGCCCTTCGCGCCCGATGAAGCAACCAGGCGCATTCTCGATCAGGCGGCTCGGACTGGCTATAAGACGAGCCGTGTCATCGGCTTCCAGGATGTGGTGAGCGGCCGTGACTTCCGCGTCTATCCAGATCGGCGCTGGCTCAACCCGATCGCCGACGGGACGCCCGACAATCCTGGCGGGCCTTTCGATCTTGCCTGGCAGCGGAGTCCCGGCGGCTATCTCGATTTCGACACCCGCATCTGGTTCTTCACCGACTATTACTCGATTAGTCCCGGCATGATCTCGCAGATACCCGGCAAGGGCGCAAAGTACATGATCAGCTTTATCGACAGCGAGGGTGTGCCGCTGTCGGGTGGCAACAGCTACAGCGTTACGCTGCCGCCAAACATTCCGGCGGAAAATTTTTGGTCGGTGACGCTCTACGAAGCCGAAAACGCTTCCGGCCTCGCCAACGGCCAGCCGTTCCCTTCCAAGGGCTCCCGCGACAAGCCGGAGCAAGAGGCCGACGGTTCCACGATCATGTATCTCGGCCCTGCTGCGCCTGCCGGCAAGCCGGAAGCCAACTGGCTCGCGACCGTGCCAGGCAAGGGCTATTTCGCCATTCTCCGCCTCTATGGTCCGACCGAGGCGGCGATCGACAAGAGCTGGAAGCCGGGGGACATCGAAAAAGTTCAATAGCTGGAGCCTGTTATGGACTTGGGATGGAGGCTGCGTTGAGGAGCAAAGCGCCGCATGACAGGAGGAGAGCGCGGCCGGTACAGGGACGTACCGGCAAGCTGTCCGACGCCTCAGGCGGCCCTTTGCGCCTCAACCCTTCGGGCTGCGCCGCTTTGGCCGCCCGGTTCGTCGCCGGTCTTGCAGGTACATCCCGGTACCGGCTGCGACCGGCTCCTGCCGGAGCGGCCAAAATCGGCTGCAGCGCAGCCCCATCCGAAGTTCATAACAGGCTCTAGACTGGAGGAGACAATGGCCGTCTCATTTCGAGCATGCCTTCAGAACACCGCACTGCTGTCCGTTATTCTGTTGTCCGGACCGGCGGCCTATGGCCAGCAAGTGCCGAAACCCGAAACCCCCTCCGACGTCAAAAGCACGCCGCCCGGCACGGTCATGACGAAGGCGTATGTGGAGATGGTTGGACGGCTCGCCTATGTTTTCGGTTGGCCCCTGGTGAACAACCTGAACCGCGCTGAAGCGGTCAAAGGCCTGCCTGAGCCTGGCCGCCTCGGTGGCATCGTCCCGGTGTCGCCGCCCGGCTATGTGTCTATGCTGACCGACTACATCGATGCTGCCGAAAGGTTTGTCACGTGCCCAAATCAGGACACTGTGTATGGAGCCGGCTTCCAGCGCCTCGACAGCAAGCCGGTTGTCGTGCAGGTGCCGGATTTCGGAGATCGCTTCTTCACCTATCAGATCACTGACGCGCGCACCGACTCCTTTGCTTCGATTGGCAAGCAGCACGGGACAAAGCCCGGCTTCTATCTGCTCGTCGGGCCAAACTGGAAAGGCGAAGTCCCCGACGGGATCAACGCCGTCTACCGCTCCCAGACCGACCTCGCCACGGTCTTCCCACGTGTCTTCCAGGACGACACTCCGGAGGACAAGGCGGCCATCCAGCCGCTTCTCAGCCAGATCATGGTCTATCCGCTCTCCGAATTCGACGGAAAGATGAAAACCAAGGACTGGACCAAGACGCCTTCCTTCCCCTCGGCAGGCGGCGGCAGCGGGGAAACCAAATGGGTGGACCCGGAGAAGTTCTTCGACCAGCTTCCGCAGCTGATGAAGGAAATCCCGCCGCTGCCGGGCGAAGAATCCCTGTATGGCATGATCCAGTCCGTGCTCGATGCCGCCTCGAAGGACCCTGCGATCAAGGAAACTCTGGTCCAGACCGCAGTCTCGGCGGAAGAGGAAATCATCCGACCGCTCTTTGAGTTCCGCAACAACGGCCGGCCTGTCGGCAACGGCTGGACCTCGCCTCCGAATGGCGCGCGTTGGGGAACCGATTACCTCTCGCGGGCCGCGACAGCCCGATCGAACATGTATGACAATGCGCCCGAAGAGACTCGCTACATCTACACGGATTTTGACTCGGCGGGCGAGCGCCTCAACGGCGTCAATCGCTACACAGTCACTTTTGCAAAGGGCGAGCTCCCGCCCGTCGATGGCTTCTGGTCGCTGACGCTCTACAACAAGGAACACCTCTTCGAGCCGAACAGGCTCAACCGCTTCTCACTCGGCACCAAGAGCAAGTCGCTCAAATACAATGAGGACGGTTCGCTTACGCTCTACTATCAGAATGAATCGCCGGGGGCCGATCTGGAAACAAACTGGGTGCCGGCCCCGAAGGATGAGTTCTCGCTCTACATCCGCGCCTACTGGCCGAAAGCCCCGATTCTTGATGGCAGCTGGATCCCGCCAAAGGTGGAACGGTTGAATTGAAGACGAGCCGCCCTTGAAAGCAACCGTCAGGTCAGGTTCCGCCGCCGCTCCAACTCCGCCTCGGTCGGCTGCTCGAACTCGAACGAGCCGGTCACGATGTCGCCGGCGCGGGCGTATCTGTTGACGGTGACTCCAGAGCCCGAAACTTTCGAACTGACCAGTTTCAGTGTGTGCGGGAAGGCGGCTTCGCCGAACAGCTTCTTTCCTTTCCCGAGTACAAGCGGGAAGAACGAAATGTTGATCTCGTCGACAAGGTCGCTTGCCATAAGAGACTTCAGGAAATCGGTCGAGCCCTGGGTCAGGAGATCCGGTCCCGTCTCGCCCTTCAGCTTCCGGACAGCGGCTATGGCATCGGGACCTATCGCATGACTGTTCTGCCAGGTGAGCTTCATGTTCGGGTTGCGGGTCGCGACATACTTGTTGATCCTGTCGAACAGCGGGCCGATCGGATCGTCGGGACTGACATAGGGCCAATGCGCTGCAAAGATGTCGTAGGTCTTGCGCCCGAGCAGAAGATCGAACGGCTTGGCGAACATGTCGCCGACCGCCTCGTTCATCGACTCGTCGAAATATGGAAAGGCCCAGCCGCCATAGTTGAAGCCGCCGACAGGGTCCTCCTGCGGGCCGCCCGGCGCCTGCATCACGCCGTCAAGGCTTGCAAACGCAGCTACGATGATCTTTCTCATGTCCACTCTCCTTCGGCGCGGCCGCGTCATAAATGGAAGACGTCAGGCAGCGGGTCGTTCCGACAATTCAACAAAAAAATTGACGCGAAACCGCTGAACAGGGTGGAGCGAGCGGCAGGCAGCGCACACACCCGCTGGCACACGGCTTTGTTACAGTAACGGCTAATCTGGCACTTTGGCCGGAGGCATAAATTTGGCAGGCTGGGAAGGATACCTTTGAAGAACATTTCGGCAGGTCTCAACCGCGCAAGAAACGCGCTCTGATCAGGAGACTCTCTATGCGTACTTGGTTCAAGTTAAGAGCGCTCGCTCTTGCCACAGTCGGCACCTTCGCAATGGGGACTGCGTCCTTCGCGCAGGAGGCGGCGCAGAAGCCGAACATCCTCGTCATCTTCGGCGATGACGTCGGCCAGACGAACATCTCCGCCTACAGCTTCGGCGTGGTGGGCTATCGCACGCCGAATATCGACCGGCTCGCCAAGGAAGGCATGATGTTCACGGACTACTACGCTGAGAACAGCTGCACGGCCGGCCGCTCGACATTCATCACGGGTCAGACGTGCCTGCGCACGGGCCTGTGCAAGGTGGGCATACCGGGCGCCCAGGTCGGCCTGCAGGATCGCGACATAACGATTGCGCAGGCGCTGAAGCCGCTGGGGTACGCAACCGGACAGTTCGGCAAGAACCATCTCGGCGACCGTGACGAATACCTGCCGATCAATCACGGCTTCGACGAGTTTTTAGGCAACCTCTATCACCTGAACGCCGAGGAGGAGCCGGAAGGCCCTTACTATCCCAAGGACGACGCAGAATTCGTCAGGACCAGTTCGCCGCGTGGCGTCCTCAAGGCGTCGGCCGATGGCAAGATCGAGGACACGGGGCCGCTCAATCGCAAGCGCATGGAGACGGTCGACGACGAGACGACCAATGCAGCGATCGACTTCATGAAGCGTCAGCACGAAGCTGGCAAGCCATTCTTCACCTGGATGAACACGACCCGGATGCACGCCTTCACGCATGTCCGGGAGTCGATGAAGGGGCAAAGCGGCATGGCGGGCAACGACTATGCGGATGGCATGATCGAGCATGACGGCGATGTCGGAAAGCTCCTGAAAGCCATCGACGACATGGGCATCGCGGACAACACGATCGTCGTTTACACGACGGACAATGGCCCGAACCAATGGTCATGGCCCGACGCGGCAACCACCTCGTTCCGAAGCGAGAAAGACACCAACTGGGAAGGTGCTTTCCGTGTGCCGGCATTCGTCCGCTGGCCCGGCAAGATCAAGGCTGGCGAAGTATCCAACGAGATGATTTCGGGACTGGACTGGTTCCCGACCTTGCTCGCCGCAGCCGGCGACACCGACATCAGGGACCGGCTGCTGAAGGGCGCCGACGTGGGCGGCAAGCAGTTCAAGGTGCGTCTCGACGGTTACAACCAGCTTCCCTATCTGACGGGACAGGCGCCGAAATCCGCACGCAGCGACTTTTACTATTTCAACGACGATGGCGATCTCGTCGCCTATCGTTACAACAACTGGAAGATCGTCTTCTGCGAGCAGCGTGAGCCAGGCGGCTTTCAGGTCTGGGCGAATCCGTTCACCTGCTTGCGCGCACCGAAAGTCTTCAACTTGCGCATGGACCCCTACGAACGTGCCGACATCGTCTCTGACCAATACTATGACTGGTTGGCGCGTAACGCGTATCTGATCCAGTACGGCGTCTGGCGGGTGGCTCCGTTCCTCGAGACCTTCAGGGAGTTTCCGCCCAGCCAGCGGCCGGCGAGCTTCAGCGTGGACCAGATGGTGGAGGCGCTAATGCGGTCACTCGACGAAACCCCGGCCAAGGCGAACTGAGGGCCGGTGCTATCTTATCCCGGCTTCCGCACGATGCAGCGGAAGCCGAGATGGGAGATCGACGTGTCCACGGGCTGCGCCATTCGCGCCGCTGGCCGGTAGCGCCGGCAGTAGTTGGGCGCGCAAAGATGGGAGCCGCCCTTGGTGACCTTGCGCGGGATCTTCAGCTCCGCCTCTCGCGTGTCATAGCTTGTTTCGCGAGCGCCGCCGCGCGGGTTGACAGCCGTGCAGCACGGGCTGTCGATCGCCGCGTGGTCCAGGTACCAGTCCGATGTCCATTGCCAGACATTACCGGCCATATCGTGCAGACCATAGCCATTGGCGGGAAAGGAGCCGACCGGGGCCGTATATTCGAAGCCGTCCGCGAGGCTGTTCCTGTAGGGGAAGTCGCCTTGCCAGGTGTTCGCCATGTGCTTGCCGTCCGGCGTGAGCTCGTCGCCCCAGACATATTCTGCGCCGTCGAGGCCGCCGCGCGCCGCGAATTCCCATTCGGCCTCGGTCGGCAGTTCCTTGCCAGCCCACTCGGCATAGGCCGCCGCATCCTCATAGGCCACATGCACGACAGGATGGTCGGCCAGCTTCTTGATCGTGCTCGCCGGACCGCGCGGATGGCGCCAGTTGGCGCCGCGAACATAGACCCACCAATTGTAATGGTTGCCGAGATCGACGGGGCCAGCCGGCTTCTTGAACATCGTCGAGGATGGGGAAAGCTGATCGGGCAATGCGCCGGGATAATCGGCCGGATCGACCGGCTTCTCGGCCAGCGTGACGTAGCCGGTCGCCGCAACAAAACGCTCGAAGTCGCGGTTGGTGACGGTGAATGTTTCCATCCAGAAGCCGTCGACCGAGACGCGGTGCGCCGGCGCTTCTTCCGGATAGTGACCGTCCGAACCCATCAGGAAGGTGCCGCCGGGAATCCAGACCATTCCGGGAAAAGGCGGCTCGTTTTCAGCGGTGTCACTCTCTTTGAAAATGGTGCTGTCGGACATCGCGTGATCCTGAACATGGCGTGGCGCACTATCTTTATCATAGCGGGATCGGCATTCTATGCCTTGCTAATATTGCTGCTGGCGCAACGGGGAAGGCGAAGCGACTTCTGAAGCGCGGCTTCCAGCCTGGCGCCTCCGTCGGCGAATTCAGGACAGCGATTCGCGTGGGCGTGGACAGATTTCGCGCCACGCACCTTTCGGTGGGAAAAACATCCCATGAAACCAATAACTTGACCAGCAGAGTCCGGCACCCTCGACTGAGAATTTGTCCAAAGCGACACCGACCGCTCGCGGTTGCCGCCGCATCGCGCGCAAACGGGTGACGATTGAGGTGAGATCGCGGGCAAAGGCTTTTCAACACAGCGGCACGCCTTCTAGCCCATTCACGTGGGCATTTGTGCTGCATTGCAGCAACGATTGTCTCTTGACTCAATCGCCATCTGGTGAAGAATTGCTCACACCAAAGACAAATGCTCACTTTGGTTAGGGAGGACTTCGATGAAACTCGCAACGCTCATTCTGGGCATGTGCACCGCGAGCGCGCTTGCGTTCGCCGCCCACGCCGAAACCATCACCATCGCCACCGTCAACAATGGCGACATGATCCGCATGCAGAAGCTGACGGATGACTTCACCGCGAAAAACCCGGACATCCAGCTCGAATGGGTTACGCTTGAAGAGAATGTGTTGCGTGAGCGCGTCACCACCGACATCGCCACCAAGGGCGGCCAGTACGACGTCATGACCATCGGCACCTACGAGGTTCCGATCTGGGCAAAGCAGCAATGGCTGCTGCCTCTCGACGATCTAGGCGCGGATTACGACGCGGCCGACATCATCCCGGCGATCGCGGGCGGCCTGACGGCCGACGGCAAACTTTACGCCGCGCCGTTCTATGGCGAGAGCTCGTTTATCATGTACCGCAAGGACCTGATGGAGAAGGCCGGGCTGACCATGCCCGATGCGCCGACCTGGGAGTTCGTGGCCGACGCCGCGCGCAAGATGACGGATCGCGAGAATGGCATCAACGGCGTCTGCCTGCGCGGCAAGGCCGGCTGGGGCGAGAACATGGCGTTCCTCAGCGCCACGGCGAACTCGTTCGGCGCGCGCTGGTTCGACGAGAAATGGCAGCCGCAGTTTGACCAGCCGGAATGGAAGAATGCGCTCGATTTCTACGTCAAGCTGATGAATGACGCCGGCCCGCAGGGCGCCTCGTCCAACGGCTTCAACGAGAACCTGGCGCTGTTCCAGCAAGGCAAGTGCGGTATGTGGATCGACGCCACGGTGGCGGCATCCTTCGTCTCCGACCCGAAGAGCTCGACCGTGGCCGACAAGGTCGGCTATGCGCTGGCGCCGGATACCGGCCTCGGCAAGCGTGGCAACTGGCTGTGGGCATGGTCTCTGGCCATTCCGGCGGGCACGCAGAAAGCCGATGCGGCCAAGAAGTTCGTAGCCTGGGCGACGAGCAAGGACTACCTCAACCTGGTGGCCTCGAAGGATGGCTGGGCTAACGTTCCGCCCGGAACGCGCATCTCGCTCTACAACAATCCTGAGTACCAGAAGGCGGCGCCCTTCGCCAAGATGACGCTGGACTCGATCAATTCCGCCGACCCGAACAAGCCGACCGTGAAGCCGGTTCCCTATGTCGGCGTGCAGTTCGTGGCGATCCCCGAATTCCAGGGTCTCGGCACCACGGTGGGACAGCTCTTCTCGGCAGCGCTTGCCGGCCAGATGTCGGTCGACGACGCTCTTGCGCAGGCGCAACAGGTGTCGGTCCGCGAAATGACCCGCGCAGGCTACATCAAATAAGGCTCCTCCCGGGCCTTGGCCGCCCGATCCCTCTCGGGCGGCCTCTTTTCGGGCTGGGCACGAAGACGGTTCCGTCTCACGGTGCGGAGATCGCCGATCTGGCGTCCACGCCGGGCCTACCGGGAAGACAGGGAGCCAATGCGGGCCGTGAGGTGCTGCGGTTACCAAGGCTCCTCATCGCCTGCACGGAAGACAGAAGGATTGTCAGCCTCGCGCATCCGGCCTGAAGGAAGCGCAACGATCGGATCGTTCGTTCGAATCGAGGACAAGAGCATGGCTACTCGGCAAACTCGTACGCTCGCCCGCTTCATGGTTGCGCCGGCGGTCGTCCTCCTCCTGATCTGGATGGTCGTGCCGCTGACCATGACGCTATGGTTCTCGTTCCAGAACTTCAACCTGTTAACACCGCCTTTGCCCGGGCAGGACACCTTCGCCGGCTGGTTCAATTACAAATATTTCTATACCGACCCTGCCTTCTGGCAGTCGATCTGGAACACGCTCAGGCTGGTCGTCGGCGTGCTGATCATCACTGTCATCGGCGGCATCGCGCTCTCGCTGCTGCTCGACCAGCCGATCTTCGGCCAGGGCATCGTGCGCATCCTCGTCATCTCCCCCTTCTTCGTCATGCCGCCGGTGGCGGCACTCGTGTGGAAGAACATGATCATGCATCCGGGCTACGGCGTCTTTGCCGACATTGCCCGCTTCTTTGGAATGCAGCCGGTCGACTGGTTCGCACAGTGGCCGCTGTTCTCGATCATCCTGATCGTCGCCTGGCAGTGGCTGCCTTTCGCGACGCTGATCCTGTTTACGGCGCTCCAGTCGCTCGACATCGAGCAGAAGGAGGCGGCGGAGATGGACGGCGCCAGCTTCCTCAGCCAGTTCCGCTACCTGATCCTGCCGCACCTTTCGCGCGCCATCACCGTGGTGATCCTGATCCAGACGATCTTCCTGCTCGGCGTCTATGCGGAGATCCTGGTCACCACCAATGGCGGGCCCGGCTACGCTTCGACCAATCTGCTATTCCTGATTTACAAGACCGCACGGCTGTCATTCGACGCGGGCGGGGCAGCGGCCGGCGGCGTGATCGCCGTTATCCTCGCCAACATCGTCGCATTTTTCCTGATGCGCGCCGTCGGCAAGAATTTGGACAGGTAGGGGAAGGCGATGTTGCGAGCAGATCGAATTTCCCCCTTTCCGTCTCGGGCTACGCCCTCGACACCTTCCCCCCTAAAGGGGTGGAGGAAAGGCGCGAACGCGCAACTTTTCCCCTTCTCCCCTTGTGGGAGAAGGTGGCCGAGCCGAAGGCGAGGTCGGATGAGGGGTGCTGGAAGAAACGCGACACATCAGAGCTTGGTACAACCTATTAATCTCACAGTCCTTTCGGCTACGCTCCGCTCCGGCCAACACCCCTCATCCGTCTCGGCGCTGCGCGCCGATCCACCTTCTCCCACATGGGGAGAAGGGAGGGTGTTGCTCTCCCCAGCGGGCGGAAGCTGGTCCGAAGGGCCGGATGAGGTGGAAGCCCGCAGAGTTATCAACCCGATCAATGAGGTCTGACCGATGGCACGCGCAGTCACGACACGCACCAAGATAAGCTGGACCGTCGCTGCCTGGGTTGCCGCGCTGCTGATCTTCTTTCCGATCCTCTACACGGTCATCACCTCGCTCAAGACGGAGTCGGAAGCGATTGCGGGCTTCAACCTGATCCCGTCCTTCACCTTCGAGAACTTCGTCGAGGTGCAGACGCAGCGCGACTACTTCAAGCCTTTCATGAATTCCGTGATCATCGCCGTCGGCGCCACGCTGATCGGCACGGCCATCGCCATACCCGCTGCGTGGTCGATGGCGTTCTCGCCGACGAAACGGACCAAGGACGTGCTGATGTGGATGCTGTCTACGAAGATGATGCCCGCCGCAGCCGTGCTGGTGCCGATCTATTTCATCTTCTTGAGGGCCGGCTTGCTCGACTCGCGCATTGGCATCACCGTGATGCTGATGCTGATCGACCTGCCGATCGTGGTGTGGATGCTCTACACCTATTTCCGCGAGATTCCCGGTGAGATTCTCGAGGCTGCCCGGATGGACGGAGCGTCGCTGTGGAACGAGATCATATACGTACTCACTCCGATGGCGGTGCCGGGCATTGCCTCGACGATGCTCCTGAACATCATTCTCGCCTGGAACGAGTCGTTCTGGACCATCCAGCTGACGACCACCAACGCCGCGCCGCTGACGGCCTTCATCGCCACCTTCTCCAGTCCGCAGGGACTGTTCTGGGCGAAGCTTTCGGCGGCCTCGACGCTGGCGATCGCGCCGATCCTGATCATGGGCTGGTTCAGCCAGAAGCAGCTGGTGCGCGGCCTGACCTTCGGCGCGGTCAAGTAGGGGTGGGATGAACAACCGTCTATTCACCCCCCTCTGGCCTGCCGGCCATCTCCCCCTCAAGGGGGGAG
>JBEVEP010000290.1:0-14128 GCA_040512755.1 Mesorhizobium sp. | reverse complement strand
TGGACGTTCATCGGCAAGCCCTCCCTAGGCTGCCTCCCGCCACCGAGATCCACTCTATGCCTGCCCGGAAAGGCGAGCAGCACAAATGCCAGAACGGGCAGATGCCTGAAAGGGTAGTTTTGCACCAACTTGGCGCGAAGCGACCAAACTGATACCACTCGACAGCGGGGTTAGGCCGATCTAGGTTCCGCTCGGTTCATGGAGGAGCCGGTTGCGGTGGGTGGCCCTGAAAGTAGGTAGAAACCTGTGCTTCTATTTGTGCTTCTATTTGTGCCACAGTCGAGTACTGCATAGCCAAATTCGTCAATGAAATCAATGTTTCTTGGTTTGGTTCGACACTACCCAACCGTACCATCTCCTTCTGTTTGAGAGGGAAGATTAGAACAGCGAGCCTTGGCTGCCTCAAGTCTTTGCTTTTGGCTGGGGTTTTGAACCGGCCTTCACACACCTTTCCGCGCCTGTCGCGACCGCTTCCGCCGTGCCCTCGGCAAAGCGAAGGTAAGTGCCTCGACGGATGAAACATCCGTCGCGCGCTTTACCAGCGCACCTTCAGCGTCGCTCACCAGCTCCTTTGGCAGGTCCTGATCGTTGCCAGTCTTAAACCAGGCGCCGCGTGGTCGTGGCGACCAAGTTCGCGGTAGCATGAGCCCTGCGCGCGCGTGGAGACACGAGTCGAATGTGAACCGCTTCATATTCGGCGGGGGGAGAGAGCTATACCCTTGCGCGGTGAGTGCAGGTATCCGCGTAGGGCAGTTTTCTCTGCCCGCGTTTGGGGAGGAAGAGCCATGAAAACGGTTCTGCTGCTGGTTTTGCTTGTCCTGTCGAATTTAGGGACGACGATCGACGTCAGCGCACAAGGTTGCCCTAACGGGCGTCCCTGTGGGGCGGTATGCTGCCCGTGAAGCGGCCACTGCGCGAAACACGTCTGACCATCACTTGGGATTGTGGAGGCTGCCATGCGGCGGACCATCCTGTTGTCGCTAGCGGGTCTCGCCATCGCCGCCATTCCGAGCGCCATGACGGCATTCGTTTGGTTCACGAACCCTGATCCGGAGCAGCTCGACGCGGCGATCCGGCGCCTCGGCTTTTACCCGATCACGCCACCGAACCTCCTTCGCGCGCCGGGCACGATTTACCATGTCACGACCGATGGCAGATTTACCTCAGCCTTGTGCGAGGTGGGCGCGGATCGGCTGAAGGACTTCGTCGAAGAATCGCCCACTGAAGCGACCATCTCCGAGGAACTGCGGAAGGTGAGTCTCGGCATCGATGCAAAGATTCCGGAAATGGCGCAATCGACGTCCGATGCCTCGCTACTGCAGGCGGTCAATTATCAACTGGATGACGTGAAGGTGCTCGAGGTCTCCATCGAGGAGCTGAGCAACATTGCCACCGAGCTGCAAAAGCGGCCGGGATGCCAAGCGTCGATTCTGGAGTATCTCACGGCCGGCGAGTACGTGTGCCAGGTGCAGCAGGTGTTGATGGCGAGCGCCAACTACACGGTTTCCACGGAGGCGTTGGCGAAAGGGGTGGGCACGCTAGACGCGGTCCTCTCGGCTATTACCGCCAACATCGATCCCAACGCGCGGCTCACGGGCAGCACGAAAGTGACGGGTACCGGCCTCTACTATGGAATGAAGATTGCGCCGCGATGCATGTCGCTGATCGGCGAAACGCCCCGGCGGCCGCCGATCACGTGGCAGGACAGGCTGCTGAACTCCGTCGGTCTTCTGAACTGAGCGTCCAGCAGCGCCGACCTGAGACGCTCACGCCGCGCGCTGCATCTTCGCTGCGAATCATTTGCTTTGCCGCCGCAACGCTGCTCCTCGGCCATACCATCTCCTTCTGTTTGAGACGGAACATCAGAACAGCGAGCCTTGGCTGCCTGGATCCTTTGCTTTTGGCTGGGGTTTTGAACCGGCCCTTCCGCGTTTTTCCGCGCCCGTCGTTGCAATCGCCTCCGCTGTTCCGTCGGCAAATTGGATGGTCAGAGCTGCGCCTGGCGAGACATCGGCGGCGCGCTTCAAAAGTGCGCCTTCGGGGTCGGTTACGAGCGCAAATCCGCGTTCGAGAACCGCCTGGTGTGACAGTGTCGAGAGCAGACGTTCTGCCTGCGTGACGCGGTTGCGCAAGCGCTCGATGCGCAGCCCGAGCGATTGATCGTGCCTTCGGGCACGAATGGCCAGCGCATCACGCTGCAATTTCTGACGTCGTGCGAGCGGCTCAGGGGTCAGACGCGCGGAGGCCCGCGAGTAACCGCCCCTTCCCTCACGCACCAGTCCGCGAAAGGCCGCCTGAGCGCGGGAAAGATCGCGGCTGACGGTCTTACGCGCATCGCGGATACGCCGCGACAGCATGGCAGGCGAAAGCCGTAGCGCGCCAAGACGGGAACGTTTTCGTTCAGTATTGGTCGTGAGCGCCCGCTCGAGTCGGCCGGTTGCCTCGTCGAATCGACGGCGCGGAAGAGCCAGAAGTTGATCCGCCGAAGGGAGCGCTCGCCCGGCAGCGCGCAATGTCTGACGCCTCCTGTCGAGTGCGCGCGACATGCACGCCCGCAGCCGCGCGGCCAGATTGGCGAGCGTCGCCTGCAGATCGGCCTTCACCGGCACTGCGATTTCAGCGGCTCCCGTCGGTGTTGGCGCGCGCCTGTCGGCAACAAAATCGATCAGCGTCCAGTCGGTTTCGTGACCGACTGCCGAGATCACCGGAATGGACGATGCGGCGACGGCCCGCGCCAGCCCCTCGTCGTTGAAGCCCCACAGGTCCTCCAGGCTGCCCCCGCCGCGCGCGACGATCAGCACATCTGGCCGCGGAATCGGCCCATGTGTCTCGAGCGCGTTGAAGCCGGCGATGGCCGCCGAAACCTCCGACCCTGATGTTTCCCCCTGTACGCGGACCGGCCAGACAACGACATGCAGCGGAAACCGGTCCCGTATACGATGCACGATGTCACGGATCACTGCGCCGGTGGGGGACGTCACAACCCCGATGACGCACGGCATGTATGGAAGGCGCCGCTTGCGGCTTTCTTCGAACAGGCCCTCGCCTGCGAGCCGCCGCTTGCGTTCTTCCAGCAGCGCCATCAGCGCGCCGGCGCCGGCCGGTTCGAGGTTGTCGATGACGATCTGATATTTCGACGAGCCGGGAAACGTTGTCAGCCTGCCGGTCGCGATCACCTCCATCCCCTCCTCGGGTCGGAATTTCAGGCGGCTCATCGTGCCCTTCCAGACCACGGCTTCCAGCCGGGCTTTGTCGTCCTTCAGCGCGAAGTAGGCGTGGCCGGAAGAATGCGGACCGCGATAGCCAGAGATCTCGCCACGCACCCGCACATTGCCGAAAGCATCCTCCACCGTGCGCTTCAGCGCGCCGGAAATCTCGCTCACCGTGTATTCGGTGGCGTTTGTCTTCGAATCGGATGCGAAAATGTCACTCATAGGTCGATTGGCACGCGTCAGGCTTCGTCGGTCAAGAGCGTGAACCCGCGGTCAATCATTCCCTTCAATCAATCGATCAGAATAATGCGATGGACGGAGGGCGCGCCGCAAGTCTACGGCTCTGCTTTCGGAGCAAGCATATGAACATCCAGGCAGGTCCTTCAGCTTCCGCCGCGATCGCCGAATCCGACAAGAGACCAGCCGCGACGGGCAACCGGCCATTCGAGGCGATCGACTATGGCCTTTACGCGTTGACCGTTATTGCATGGAGTGCGTCCTGGTTTGCGATTTCCCTGCAGGTTGGAACGGTTTCCAACGAGGTCAATCTCGTCTGGCGCTTCGCCATCGCGACCGCCTTGATGTTCGGTTGGGTCCGTGTTTCGCGCCGCCAGGTGGCGTTCGCACTGACCGATCATCTGCATTTTGTCGCCCTCGGTATGCTCATGTTCTCGTCCAACTACCTCTTCTTCTACTATGGCGCAGGTTTTCTGGTCAGCGGCTTGCTCTCGGTCGTTTTCTCGCTTGCCTCGGTGATCAACATCCTGCTTGGCGGGCTCGTCATGCGCGAACCGCTGTCGCCGCGCGTGCTGGCAGGCGGGGTGATCGGCTTTTCGGGCATCGCCCTGATGTTTTCCCCGGAGATTGCTGCCCATGGCATGTCCGGCGGAACGCTGATCGGCCTTATGCTGTGTCTGGCGGGAACGTTGAGCTTTTGCACAGGCAATCTGGTCTCCGCCGCCGGCCTACGCAATGGGCTGCCACTGATCTCGATGAACGCCTGGGGCATGCTCTATGGCACGCTCTGGTGCGCGTTCCTGGCGTTGCTGCAGGGCAAGCCTTTTGAGATCGAGCCGACTCTCGCCTACCTCGGTTCGCTGTTTTTTCTGGCAATTGTTTCGACTGTCATCGCCTTCGCCGCCTACCTCACACTGCTTGGACGCATCGGCGCGGCCCGGGCCGGCTACGCTACAGTCCTGTTTCCAGTGTTCGCGCTGCTGATTTCGACAGCGCTTGAAGGCTACGACTGGACGCCCTTTGCGATCGCCGGCCTGGCTTTCGTCGCCGCAGGCAACGTCCTCGTCATAAGGGGCGGCCGCCGGCGTTAGAGTGGATCCGTGTTTCATGGAATCGCTGAGCCGCTCTAACTCTTTTGTTTTAACGCAATTCCGGACGGAAAACCGGTTTCCACTTTTCCTGGAATTGCTCTCGATCGCACGCGATGCGTCTTCCAGAGTCCGGGCGGTTCAGCCGCGCTGGGCAGCCTGCTCGTCTCGCTGGCGCTGGACTTCCCGCCGTTTGTTGACGATCGATGCGGCGATCACACCGACCGAAACGACGGCAATCAGCAATGTGCAGACCGCGTTGATTTCTGGCGTCACGCCGAGCCGGACCTGGCTGTAGATCTTCATTGGCAACGTCGTCGCGCCCGGTCCAGTCGTGAAACTCGATATGACGAGGTCGTCGAGCGAGAGCGTGAAGGCAAGCATCCAGCCCGATATGATTGCCGGCATGATGATCGGAAGCGTGACCTGGAAGAAGGTCCGCACGGGCGTCGCGCCAAGATCCATCGCAGCTTCTTCCAGCGACCGGTCGAAAGACACAAGGCGCGACTGCACAACGACCGCGACGAAGCACATGGCGAAGGTGACGTGGGCGAGCGTTATCGTAAGGAAACCCCGGTCGAGACCCATCGCCACGAACAGCAACAGCAATGACAGGCCGGTGATCACCTCCGGCATGACCAGTGGCGCAAAGACCATCCCGGAGAACAGGATGCGTCCTCGAAAGCGCGTATAGCGGGTAAGCGCCAGCGCGGCCAGCGTGCCAAACACGGTCGCCACGGTCGCGGAGATGAGGCCAACGCGCAGCGTGACCCAGGCGGCATCGATCAGCCCCTGGTTCGAGAGCAACGCGACGTACCATTTGGTTGAAAAGCCTGCCCACACTGTCACAAGCTTGGATTCGTTGAACGAAAAGATGATGAGCAGCACGATCGGCAGGTAGAGGAAGGCAAATCCCAGCACAATCGAGGTGATGTTAAAGCGGGTCCAGCTTGTGTTCATCGGCCCTGCTCCTGGGCGCGGGCCTGCGCTTGCTGGAAGAACATGATGGGCACAACCAGGATCAGAAGCAGGATAATCGCCACGGCAGACGACACCGGCCAGTCACGATTGGCAAAGAACTCGTTCCAAAGCGTCTTGCCGATCATCAGCGTCTGGGAGCCGCCGAGCAGGTCCGGTATAACAAATTCACCCACGGCGGGGATGAAGACCAGAAGGGAGCCCGCCAGCACCCCCGGGATGGAAAGCGGGAACGTGATCTTCCAGAAGGCGGAGATGGGCGTGCAGCCGAGATCCTGCGCGGCTTCGATCAAGGAATAGTCCATCTTCTCAAGCGACGAATAGAGCGGGAGGACCATGAAAGGCAGATAGGAATAGACGATCCCGATAAAGATCGCGGTGTGCGTATTCAGAATGATCAGCGGGCTGTCGATGATACCCGTAGCCAGAAGGAATTGGTTGAGAAGGCCTTCTGGCTTGAGGATACCGATCCAGGCGTAAACGCGGATCAGAAAGCTGGTCCAGAACGGCAAGATGACCAACATCAGCAATAGCGGACGCACGGTCGCCGGGGCACGCGCCATCCCGTAGGCGATCGGATAGCCGATCAGCAACGTCAGGACTGTGGAGACAAAAGCGATGATCAGGCTGGAGATATAAGCATTGAAATACAGCGCATCTTCGGTCAGCCAGACATAGTTGTCGAAGCTCAGCTCCTTCAATCCCTCCCAAATGCCTGAAAGGCCGTCCGCCAGGCTGAACACTGGCGTATAGGGCGGCATGGCAATGGCCGTCTGCGACAGCGATATCCTGAAGACGATGAAGAAGGGGATGAGGAAAAAGACGAGGAGCCACAAATACGGGATGGCAATGACGAGTCGGTTGACGACGGCGGAAACGGCGCGCTGCATGGTCCCCCCTACCGCGTCAGCACAACGCCGGCATCCGGCTGGAAGGAGATCCAGGCGCGATCATTCCAGGAGAGGGGATCATCCGAGACCCGGGTGCTGTTCAGCGAACTGGTCTTGACGATGCGACCATCATCGAGGCGCACATTGTAAACGGTCATGTCGCCAAGATAGGCGATGTCCCACACCTCACCCTGGACGACATTGACGCCATCGGCGGCCGGTTTCCTGGACGAGACGCGGATCTTCTCGGGCCGGATCGCGAACCACACGTCCTTTCCGGGCTCGGCATTGCCGGCATTCTCGGCATGGATGGTCAGCCCGCCGCTGCTGGCGATACGCGCGCCCGCCGCGTCCCGGCTTACGACCTTTCCCTCGAACAGATTTACGTTGCCGACGAAATGGGCCACGAAACGCGAACCCGGCGCTTCGTATATTTCAGAAGGCGTCGCCACCTGCATCACCTCGCCCTTGTCCATGATGGCGATGCGGTCGGCCATGGTCATCGCCTCTTCCTGGTCATGGGTGACGACGACGAAAGTCAGGCCGAGTTCCTGCTGCAAATCCATGAGTTCGAACTGGGTCTCCTCGCGCAGTTTCTTGTCGAGGGCGCCAAGCGGTTCATCAAGCAGCAAGACTTTGGGGCGCTTGGCCACCGATCGCGCGAGCGCGACGCGCTGGCGCTGGCCGCCCGAAAGCTGGTGCGGCTTGCGTTTCGCGAACTGGGTGAGTTTCACAAGCGCGAGCATCTCGGCAACACGCTTTTCGATGTCCGGCTTCGGCATGCCGTCCTGTTTCAGGCCGAAGGCGATATTGGCTTCGACCGTCATATGCGGAAACAGCGCGTAGGATTGGAACATCATGTTGACCGGCCGGCGGTAAGGCGGAATTCCACGCAGATCCTGCCCATCGAGAAGAATGCGCCCGGACGTCGGCTCGTCGAAGCCGGCCAGCATTCTAAGCAAAGTCGACTTCCCGCATCCGGACGCGCCGAGAAGCGCAAAAAACTCCCGCTCGTAGACTTTGAGCGAAAGGTTGTTCACGGCGGTGAAATCACCGAACCGCTTGGTGATATTGTCGAAGAAAATGTACGGCTTGGCAGCCGGGTCGTTCCATGGTGCGAAACTCCTGCGAATGCTGCCAAGCGATTTCATATCCCTCTCCGCCATGCGTGCCCAAAGAAAAGCCCCGGCTGTGATGCCGGGGCTGCACTCCTGATCATTGGCCGGTGATGATCTTGGTCCACATCCGGGTAACGATGCGTTGCGTCTTCGGATCCAATGGCGTCACGATGAACAGTTTGCTGAGGGTCGCCTCGTCCGGATAGACTGCCGGGTCTTCCAGAATCTCCTTGTCCAGGAATTGCTGCGACGCCTTGTTGCCATTGGCGTAGAAGACATAGTTCGACGCCTTGGCGATGACCTCGGGCTTCATCATGTAGTTCAGGAAGGCATAGGCCTCTTCCTTGTGCTGGGCATCGGCGGGGATGGCCATCTGGTCAAACCACATCTCGGCGCCTTCCGAGGGGATTGCGTACTTGATCTCAACGCCTTTGCCGGCTTCCGCGGCACGGTCGCGCGCCTGGAAGATGTCCCCCGACCATCCCAGCGCAAGGCAAATGTCGCCATTTGCGAGCGCGTTGATGTATTCCGAGGAATGGAATTTGCGGATCGACGGGCGAATCCCGAGCACCAGCTCTTCGGCCTTGGCGAGATCGTCAGGGTTGCGGCTGTCGGGATCGAGTCCGAGATAGTTCAGCGCCGTTGGGATCACCTCCTGCGGCCCGTCCAGCATGTAAACTCCGCAATCAGCAAGTTTCGCTATGCTTGCCGGATCGAAGAGGGTCTTCCAAGACGTAATCTCGTCTATCCCCAAGGCTTCCTTGACCTTCTTGGCGTTGTAGCCGATTCCGGTCGTGCCCCACATGTAGTTGATCGAGTATTCGTTGCCCGGATCGTACTTCGCCGTCCGTTCCTGGATGATATCCCACATGTTGGAGATGTTCGGCAGCTTCGACTTGTCCAGCTTCTCGAAGACACCGGCCTCGATCTGACGGCCAAGGAAGTGGCCGCTGGGCACGACAACGTCGTAGCCTGTACCGCCCGCCAGCAGCTTGGTTTCGAGAACCTCGTTGGAATCGAACACGTCGTAAACGACCTTGATGCCGGTCTCCTTGGTGAAGTCTTCGATGATCGATTCATCGATGTAGTCCGACCAGTTGTAGACGTTGACTACCTTTTCCTGTGCGCCCGCGGCAAGCGTGAGCGCAAGCAGGGCGGCAGGTGCAGCAGCCAGCCCGAGCAAGGTGCGGATCATGATTTTCTCCTTTTTGTATCTTCCTGTAGCGGCCATTCCCCATTCCGGCCATCATTCCTAAAGCCTATTGGCCTTTGCGAATGCCGACAAGCGCCAAGCAGGCGACGTTACGAAAGGTCCAGTGCTCGTCGGAATCTGGCTATCGCTGGCAACGGTTCGTAAGTTCAAAACAGAACCCGCGAGATGGAAGCCGAGGAAAAGCCGCGCAAGATATGTTTGTCGTTTGTTGCCGATGCTCCAGCCTGCCCAGGCAGGTTGGGCGTTGTCAATGGGGTGACGGCAAACCGGTTGAGCCTGGTTTCGCTGGCCGTGATTGGCGTTTGAATTCCAGGCCGATGTGAACAAGCAAAGCGGCGAAGACGACCGACCCGCCTATGATGGTGCGCGCGGATGGCACTTCCGTATGAACGAGCCACACCCAAACAGGACCGAGCACGGTCTCGAGCGTACCGAGAAGCGCCGCGAGCGCTGCCGGAATGAGGCGGGCGCCCGACGCAAAACAGGCGAGACCCAACCCAAGATTGAGTGCGCCGAAGGCAAGGAGAAACGCCATGTCCCGGGATGAAACCAGCAGCAGGTTCGCCTGGGATGCCGCGAACATTGCGGCAAAGACCGTTCCGAGGCAGGCCGCAGGCGTCATCCGGACATGAGCGAAGCGGCGCGTGATGACCGTGGCCACCGAAAAGACGAAGGCGATCAACAGCGCCAGGCCGTCGCCCACTGGAGAGACGTTGCCCGTAAAGGACTCTGAGACCATGATCGCCACGCCAGCAATCACCGCCGCAATGGCAGCCCATGTGGGAGCTGCTACCGTCTCGCGAAACAGAACCCATGCCATCAGAGCCGCAATGAGTGGTACGCCTGCTTGCATCAAAAGGATATTCGCGACCGTCGTGTAGGCGAGCGCGACGACAAAAGAGGTCGACGCGGTAGCAAAGCACAACGCTACCGCGAAGCCGGGCACGCCCATGTTACGGAAGAGATTGATCGTCCCTCTGAAGCCGTCCCGCCAAAGCATGAAGCAAAGCAGGAACGCAGCCGCCCAGAAAGAACGCCAGAACACCACTGTCCAACTGTCGGTGGCGTCGATGTAACGGGCAATTGCGCCGCCGAAGCTCCAGAACAGAGCGGACAGGAAAACGAGCAGGAAACCGATGCGCTCGTTGCGCGCAGGGAGGCCGGCATCGACTTGAGATGCGGCCGTTGCGGTTGCCAGGGGCGGTCTGCTCATGCTCGGATGCCGATCGACGGAAGTGGCGGCTCTTTGGACATTGCTTTCGCTACCGAAATCCGGGAAATCTCGCGTGGTCCAGCGGGTTTTTCCGGTTGTGGCACCATGCGGGAAGAAAAGGCGCCCAAATCTTCCAGAACGGCGCGCGGTGTTTCCCCAGTCAGGAGGATTGCCATGAAAGCTGCATGGTATGAGCGGAACGGCGCGGCGCGAGACGTTCTGGTCGTCGGCGAAATGTCCAAGCCGATCCCCGGACCGGGCGAGGTCCTGGTGAAGGTTCATGCTTCCGGCGTCAATCCGTCGGACGTCAAGAGCCGGCGTGGGCGGCCTCTGGCCGGACCCAGAATTGTGCCGCACAGCGATGGTGCCGGCATTATCGAAGAGGTTGGAGCCGGCGTCCGTCAAGACAGGATCGGCGAACGGGTCTGGCTTTGGAACGGGCAATGGAAGCGCACATTCGGTACTGCCGCCGAATACATTGCGTTGCCGGCGCAACAGGCGGTGCGCCTGCCTGATGGCATCGACTTCGGAATCGGAGCCTGTCTCGGCATTCCGGCAATGACAGCGACGCATGCGATAAATCTGCTCGGCGAGGCGAGAGGCAAAACGGTTCTGGTGATCGGCGCGGCCTCTGCGGTCGGTCACTATGCGGCGCAAATCGCAGCGATGCGCGGCGCTCGTGTGATCGGAACAGCATCGGCCGAACGCGCCGATCGTGCGCATGCGGCTGGCGCGGCAGAGGTCATCGACTACAGAAATGAGGACGTGGCGGCTCGTGTACTGGACCTGACCGACGGTCGCGGCGCCGACGCCGTCATCGACATGGATTTTTCTACGACCGCAGCTCTGTTGTCGAACGGGATCCTGGCGCCGAAGGGAAAGCTCATCTGCTACGGATCAAACGTGCCCGGGGCAACTCCTGTCCCGTTCGGGGATCTGCTTTTCAAGAGCCTGACCTTGCAGTTCTTTCTCGTCTACGAATTGTCGGGCGACGAGAGGGTCGCAGCCATTGAAGACATCGGCAGCATGCTGGGATCGGGCACTCTTGCGCACACAATAGGGGCGCGCTTCTCGCTCGATGATATCGCCTCGGCCCACGAAACCGTCGAGGCTGGGCGCATTCTTGGAAATGTCGTCATCGATCTTGTTCCGTGAGCATGGATTGCCGGGTCCAGTCTTGAAACGCGCGATGAACGGAAGCGACCCTGTGTTCCAGGTCGCGCCTAGATGACTACGGCGATTTGGCGCCTCGAGCCTCCTCGCGCCGGCGAACCATCTCGGTGATCCAGATCGGTGCATAGGGCGGGGTGCAGCCGGGTGATGCAGGGTAGTCGATGAGGACAGCAAGGCGCTCGCCGATCCCGATTGCTCGCTTGCGAAACTGCGGATGATGGATGCCGATCTCGGCGAGGCAATGATTCATCGCCCACTGTTTCTGCTCCGGCGCCTGCTTCATCTCCGTCTCGATCTGATCGAGCAATGCATTGAGGTCGAGGTCGCCGGCGTTCTTGACAACTCTGTCAGTCGTCAGGCTCCAGCCGGCGCGGCCGACAAGGTCGTCGCCGTCCTTCCAGCCCGGACGAAGTTCTCCAGCGTGGCGACCGGGCTTCACCACGTTCACGATGAACCAATCAAGGAGCTTGGGAGATCGAATGTCGCGGATCATCGCGTCGAGCTCGGCCGCGGAGAAGGCCTTCGGTTTGCACACCAAAGTTGCGAGAAGGCGGGCAGCGGTATCGCCGGTGGCCCACAGCTGAAGTGCGAGCTCATGCTGTGTTTTGAGCTGCTTGGCCAAAGAGCGGAGGTGGGTGAGGTTCACACCGTGATCGTCGCCACGTCGTTCGTTGGCCTCGCGCATTTTCGGGTTTTCGAGCGCAGCAAGCTCGCGCATGACGTCGCTCATTGTTACGCTCGTTGACATAATGCTTCCTTCGTCGTGTTCCCGTCGCGCACTTTGCTCAAGGCGGGCGCCTCCCCGATCAGCAATCCATCAGCGGATGCATCCCAGCAACAAAACCTGGCAAATATTTGGGACTGAGTCATTTTTTTGCTGGCATACGCGCCCATTGCGCGGCCAGACAATCGTCCGTGCGAAATGAGTTTCTACTCACCTGCCCGGTCATAGGTGCGTCTCGAGCTCAAGCGGGGAAAGACTGTTCTGAGGATATCCCATTCCATGCCCCGGAATGGATCGTCAAGGCTCGGCGGCGAGGCTTTCCGGTGCCGTCTCGTCACCTCTTCATGCAACAGGATCCAAAAGATCAACTGGTCCATCTCGGATTCGCCTTGGTTTGTTGATATTGAAAAGATAGCCTGTTCCAGACATTGATCGAGTTGCTAAAATCGCTCTATATTTTTCGATTATGAAAAATATAGACTGGGACGATCTTCGGATTTTCGTCCGCGTCGCACGCGGCGGCGGCCTGTCGGCGGCTGCCGCCGGGTTGCAAGCAAGCCCGGCAACGATTGGCCGTCGCATGTTGGCGTTGGAACAGGCTGTCGGGCGGACGCTGTTCGTACGGCGTCAGACCGGATACGAGCTGACCGCCGACGGCCGGACTTTGTTGGCCAAGGCACTGGCCATGGAAGCCAGTGCGCGGCCAATCGAGGATTGGCTTTCCGCCGAAGGCAGCCGGCCGGTCGTGCGCGTTTCTGCCGGAACCTGGGTCTCAAACTTCCTTTCAGAGAACTTCGGCCGGATCTGGCATCCGGACGATGCGTTTCGCATCGCCTTCAAAACAGCCGAGGCGCGGCTCGATATCGCCCACCGTGAAATCGAAATCGGTATCCGCAACCGGCCTGCCGAGGGAATGAACCTCGCCTCGCGACCTGCAGGCGAGGTTGCCTATGCGCCGTTCCGGGCGCGCAACCATAGCGTGTCTGCGGAAGAAGCCTGGGTCGCCATCGCACCTGAAGATGCAACGACGCCTTCCGCCCGCTGGATCAGTGTGCAACAGGGTCTGACCATCGCCGTCTGGGCCAATACGCCGCGCACGCTCTACGATCTGATCCGCTCTGGGGCCGGCAAGGGTGTCATCCCGTGCTTTGCTGGCGACCGTGATGCGCTTCTGGAACGCGCCGGCAGCGAGATTGCCGACCTGCGGCACCGGCAATGGATCGTCATGCACAATGATGACCGTCACCGGCCCGAAGTGCGCACGGTCATCGAGCGGATGGCGGCTTTGTTTGACGCCCATGCTCCGCTGTTCTCCGGCGACCGGCCAATGGGGACAGCGTGACGCCGCACGAAATCTGTCGTGCACGTCGTGGCGACAGTCGCCTCTGTGCGAAGCCGCACCTCAGCCCAGTTTATTGGAAATCGAAGGCGCTTAGCCCGGTCACCATTTCGTCGAGGCCGAGCGGCCGCGTTACAGGGGGTTCGGCACGGGCAAGACAACCGGAACGCTCGCAAAGCCGGCAGGCCGGGCCGATTGGCGTTGCAGTGACTTGGCCAGGCTTACTGGCGGAGCCTATCGTCGAGCCGGGAAGCGCGGCGCCATAGACGATTTCATCCCTGAACCCGATGTCGCATCCAAGCAGCAGGGCGGTCCGGCGCGGGCGCTCTGAGAAGGAGCCTTGCGGCCCTTCGAGCGTGCGCGCAACGCACAGGAACTCCGCACCGTCCGGCATTTCCACCGCTTCGACCAGGATTTGGCCCGGCTGGGCGAAAGCAGCATGCACGGCAAGTTTCGGACAGCCGCCTCCGAAACGGCTGTGAGGAAAACCTTGCGCGCCCGCTTTGCGGAAGCGATGACCCGCATTGTCCACTTCCAGCATGAAGAATGGAATGCCGGAGCTGCCTGCCCGGCCGAGCATGGTCAACCGGTTTGCCGCCTGCTCAAATGAAACGCCGAAACGTGAGCGCAAGACATCGATGTCGTAGCGGGAGCGGAGTGCCGCGCTCTGGAACACGGCATAAGGCATCATCAACGCGTGCGCGGCATAGCGCGCCAGTTCGAAGCGCCCGAGACGGCGCGCTTCGTCGGACGACAGCTTCAACGCGCGCAGTTCCGCCGCGATCGCGACCCGCATGCGAACAAGGCATGCCTCCATCGCGATTTCCCGCAACTGATCGAATGGCGACAACCGCTCGGATATAAAGAGCCTCTGCGAGTGGCGGTCATAGCGCCGCCGCCAATTCGGCATGGTGGCGACCGGCAGAACACGCACGACGATGCC
>JBEVEP010000287.1:0-5003 GCA_040512755.1 Mesorhizobium sp. | reverse complement strand
CCGCAACTGCCGCCACGGAAACTGTGTCCAAACAACAACAGCTGCCAAGCTTCCTTCCGGACGGCAGCCGAGAAAGACAATCGTTGATTGTCCGTAAGGTTTGTTTGCCGCATTCTGCATAAAACTAATTAAGCCTAGTTGCATCCAAGCAGGGTGGGGGCACGGATGGAGAGGAGCGAAGTCGTATGCGGGCGCTAACCATTGCTTCGACGGTGATTATTGCCGCTGTGGGGGTCACATCCGCGCAGGCGGGGGGCTTCGCGGTGCGCGAGCAATCCGCTTACGGACAGGGCTCCAGTTTCGCCGGCATGGCGGCCCCCGGCGATTCGATCAGTTCGATGTTCTGGAACCCGGCGGCCGTGACCTCCGTGTCACGTACGACGGTCGAGGGCAACGTGACAGGAATTTTCCCCCGCTCGGAACTCGATGTGGACCTGTCCGATCCTCGGCTCGCGGCACTCGGCATTACGGGCGATGGTGGCAATGTCGGCGAAACCGGCATCGTGCCCGCGGGCTATTTCGCCATGCCCCTTACGGATGCGTTCTACATCGGCATGAGCATTACCGCGCCATACGGCTTGACCACGACCTCGGATGCGCCATGGGTCGGTATGTTCAGCCACCTGGACGCCGAGGCGGTTTCAGTCAACGCAACCCCGATGATCGGCATCAAGTTCAATGACATGGTCAGCTTCGGCATCGGCATGCAGATCGAATATTTCGATGTCGATATCGAAACAGCGCTCCTGCCCGTTGCGTCGCCACCACGGCAGCGGCTCGAAGGTGACGATGTCGGTATCGGGTTGGTCGCCGGCCTGACGCTGACCCCGTTCGACGGCACCGTCATCGGCATCGGCTATCGTTCGATGATCGACCATCCGTTGAACGGCACCCAGACCTTCGACATTGGATTTCCGCCCCAGCGCCCGCTCGTTCGGGCGGGATCTTATCCCATCGTTGCCGACATAGAGGTTCCCGACACGATCTCGGTGGGCGTGCGCCAACGCATCAACGAAGCCTTCACAGTCATGGGCGGTTTTGAATGGACAAACTGGAGCCGAATCCAGACTGTGCCGTTCACTGGCTCGCCTGCCGGCTCAAACTTGGCGCTGAACTACGACGATGGCTGGTTCTTCTCGCTTGGCGGCGAATACGAGTACAATCCCAATTGGACGTTCCGGGCCGGCCTAGGCTATGAAATCGCGCCGACCAAGGACGAGGACCGTTCCATGCGGCTACCGGATGCGGATCGCGTTTGGGCGAGCGTTGGCGCGAGCTACAATTGGAACGAACAGCTTGCCCTCGACTTTGGCTACTCGCACCTGTTCGTGGACGACGGTCCGGTGGACGAGACGACGGCAGGCTTCCGTTATGCGGGCACAGCCGAAGGCAGTGTCGATATCATTTCGCTCGGCGTGCGTTACAAGTTCGGCGGGTAGAGCAATTCCAGGAAAAGTGGAAACCGGTTTTCCGTCCGGAATTGCGTTAAAACAAAGTGTTAGGGCGGTCCGGCGGTTCATCACCACTGAACCGCTCTAAACTTGCAACTCATTGATTTCGGCCGTGAGCGGATAACTGTGTGACCAATCGCGCCGCCTATCGCACAACGCGAAGCACGCTTCTCCGCGATAGCCATGGCAACAGGAGCAGCATGGTCTGAGCCGACACTGCGACACAGCCTTCGGTCGGTTTGAAACCCGGTCTGGCCAGATGAAAGAAGATAGCGCTGCCGCGTCCGCGTTTGCGTGGCCGGATA
The DNA here is from genome assembly GCA_040512755.1 of Mesorhizobium sp. GTDB lineage: Bacteria > Pseudomonadota > Alphaproteobacteria > Rhizobiales > Rhizobiaceae > JBEVEP01. The sequence goes on along the minus strand of JBEVEP010000287.1, from coordinate 3,247 downwards.
TTCCAGTCAAGCACGAGACAGGCATCGTAGAGCCGGTCATCCCGCATCATCCGCTCATGGCTTGCCCGGTAGGGCATCGTGACCGGCCTGTTGTAGTTGCGGTCGTCCGGCACTTCGCACCAGCCAAGGGAAGGCGAGATTGGCTGCATGGGCAGACCCGTCAGCGGTGCGATGCGGCGGCGGCGAAAATAGCCGAAAAGCACGCGCATCGTACCGAGTGGTGTCCCGCCATCGCCCTCGCGCTTGTTTGCCGTTACGCCGCCACGGCCCAGGGCGCAGGGAAACACCTTTCCGGAGACGTTCATCAGTCCTTGCGAAGGGCGGCCAGGTCTCACCCGTACGGCAAGCACCGTATGGCCCTCCCGGTTTTTTGACCGCGCCTCATTGCGCCCACGTTTTTTGGAGTATGATCTCATCGCGAAAGCAAATCACCGTGAATGGCTGTACCGCCAGGCACGTTCCGCATAATGGGGGGCGGGTCAACTGGTTAGTGAATTCGAAAAAACGGACCATACATGAGCTCACGTACCATTCTCATTGTCGATGACGACGACGACCTTCGCTCTACTCTGGTCGAGCAATTGTCGCTTTATGAAGAATTCGAGGTGTTGCAGGAAACAACTGCCGCCAAAGGGATCGCAACCGCCCGTGGCGGTCTGATCGACCTTCTGATCATGGATGTTGGCCTGCCGGATATGGACGGCCGGGAAGCCGTGAAAATCCTGCGCAAAGGCGGGTACAAGGCGCCGATCATCATGCTGACCGGCCATGACACCGATTCCGACACGATCCTCGGCCTTGAGGCGGGGGCGAATGATTATGTGACGAAACCGTTCCGGTTTGCCGTGCTTCTTGCCCGAATCCGCGCCCAACTGCGCCAGCACGAGCAAAGCGAGGATGCGACCTTTTCCGTTGGTCCTTATACGTTCAAGCCGAGCCAAAAACTGCTTATCGATCAGCGGGGCGGAAAGGTACGGCTGACGGAAAAAGAAGCGTCAATCATAAAGTACCTTTATCGCGCCGATCAGAAAGTCATCACCCGTGATGTGCTGCTGGAGGAAGTGTGGGGCTATAATTCCGGCGTTACCACCCATACATTGGAGACGCATGTCTACCGCCTGCGACAGAAGATCGAGCGTGATCCTTCCAATGCGGAAATTCTTGTGACAGAAAGCGGCGGTTATAAGCTGGTTCCGTAGGATTGCGGCAAGCCGCAGCTTTCGAGAGGGGTTCAGCATGAGAGAGCGAGATTGAGATATCTTTAGACCATATTCTCGCTCCAGCTTTGTATTTTGGGCATGATGCCGCGGAAGGCCGCAAGCTTTCGGGATCGTGCTCTAGACCGGGGACGCCTGCCATGATCTGCGCACCAAAGCGCGCCGTTCCGAATGCGCGACCAGTAATATTGCTTGCCCTGCAGGATCCGCGGCGTTTGCGCCACATGCCATGCGCCAGAGCCGCAGCCCATGTCTCTGGATGACGACATCCGAATTTTAACCGGCGTGGATCTGTTCGACGGGTTCACGCAGGAGCAGCTTCGGTTGCTGGCCTTCGGCGCGGAGAATACGCGCCTTCCGGCCGGCAAGGAGCTTTTTCAGGAAGGGGCAACAGCTGATGGCGCCTATGTCGTGGCGAGTGGACACATTTGCCTCTATCGCGAGCGCGACGGCGGGCAGGTGATCGTCGCAACCGTTGGACCCGGGTCGCTCCTTGGCGAATTCGCACTCATTTCCGACACCCAGCACCTGACCGGCGCTTTCGCGGAAACCGACTCTGAAGTCCTGCGCCTCAACCGGAAACTCTTCCGTCGTATCCTCGAGGAATATCCGGATGTGGCGATCGCGCTTCATCGGCGCATGGCCGACGACCTGCAGGCGTTAATCAGCCGAATCGAGAGCCTGGCTCCGAAGTTTTCCTGAAGATCAATCGTAGGCGAAGCGGGCGATCACCGGCACATGGTCGGACGGACGCTCCCACCCGCGCGCATCGCGCAGAACATCGATGCCGAGAAGATCGCCGACAACATTTTGCGAAGCCCACACGTGGTCAAGTCGCCGCCCGCGATCGGACAGCTCCCAATTCGCGGCGCGATAGCTCCACCATGTGTAAATCTTCTGATCGGCCGGAACGAGATGCCGCATCAGGTCGATCCAGTCCCCGGCCTTGCGCATGGCCTCGAAATTCGTGGTTTCGACAGGCGTATGACTGACGACTCTCAGAAGCTGCTTGTGCGACCATACGTCGTTTTCGAGGGGCGCGATATTGAGGTCGCCGACCAGGATTGAAGCCGAATCGTCGCTCCAATCGGCACGCACTGCGTTCATTTCCTGCACAAAATCGAGCTTATGGCGAAATTTCCAGTTGATCTCGGGATCAGGCTCATCGCCGCCGGCCGGAACGTAGAAGTTATGCAAAAGGATCGACTTCCCGCTCGCCGAGAGCCGTGTCGAAATATGACGGCAATCCTCCATAGCGCAGAACCGGCGGCGCTCTATTACCTCTAAGGGACGGCGGGAAATGGTTGCGACGCCGTGATAACCCTTCTGCCCGCTGATCTCTATATGTTCATAGCCGAGCCGCCTGAAGGCATCGTGCGGGAACAGGTCGTCCGGACATTTCGTTTCCTGCAGGCATAGCACATCCGGCGCATATTCGCTCAGCAGCCGCTCTACGATAGGCAGCCGAAGGCGCACGGAGTTGATGTTCCAGGTGGCGATGGAGAAGGGCATCAGAGATTTCCGGCAGGAATTGCGGGCGGAACCTGCCAGTGCCGGGTCGTAAAGGCAATACGGCGCCGAGGTCTGAGCCACGCCCAAAGTCGCGCTCCAAGCGGGCCGCACCCTTCCCGCCACCAGGAAGCGCCGTTCAAGCAAATGGATGGATCAGCGGTCGGTGTTCTTACGGTTGACTTCGTAGTTCATCTTATAGTCGATCTTGAACAGGCTGGCGTCGAGTTGTACGCCTTGCTTGACATTGTCGACCAGGACCGTCGTATCCTTGCCCTGGGCATCGGTGATGGTCCACTGGCGCAGATCATAGCTCTTAGCATCGAAAATCATGGTGATCCGCGAGCTTCCGAATACCGATTTGTCGGCAAGCAGGATCGTGACGGTGTCGGCGTCTTCCTTGATGCTTTTCACCCGGCTTCCCGACAGGTCGATGCGGTCATCGAGCAGCAATTTGAGCGGTGTTTTGGACAGCGGGTAGAGATCGGACGTTCTGAGCTTCTTGTTGACGATCACGACCG
>JBEVEP010000275.1:0-18708 GCA_040512755.1 Mesorhizobium sp. | reverse complement strand
CGAAGCCGAAGCGTTACGAACTGAACCCTCAACAATGGCGCCGGGTCGGCGATCTGTTGCCCGGCAAGCCTGGTGATCCGGGTCGCTCTGGGAGTGACAATCTCAATTTCGTCAATGGCGTGCTCTGGGTGCTTCGCTCGGGCGCGCATTGGCACGATCTGCCGGAGCGCTATGGCAAATGGAAAACAGTCCACAAGCGCTTCACGCGATGGGCGAAGGCTGGCGTGTGGGAACGTGTCTTCGCCCAGCTCATCAACGACCCCGACAATGATTATGTCAGTCTCGACTCAAGCCTCGTGCGCGCTCACCAGCAGGCAGCCACCGGAAAGGGCGGCGGCCAAAAAGGGGGGACCAGGCTCTGGGGCGTTCCAGAGGAGGACTGACGACCAAGATCCACATGGCCGTGGATGCCCTCGGCCGACCGTTGAAGCTGATCCTCACACCCGGCCAGCGCGGCGATGCGCCGCTCGCCCCGGCCCTGCTCGAGGGCCTCTCGCCGCGCCGCGTGCTTGCCGACAAGGCTTATGATTCCAATGCCCTGCGAGGCTTGATCGCCAGCATGGGCGCCGAAGCCGTCATCCCATGCAACCCGACCCGCAAGCAGCCAATCCCCTACGATTTCGAGGCCTACAAGGTCCGAAACACCGTCGAACGATGCTTCAACAAGCTCAAGCACTTTCGCCGCATCGCCACCCGCTTCGACCGGCGCGCCACCCACTTCCTGAGCTTCGTACAACTCGCCGCCGCAATGCTATGGATGCGCTGAATGTCGATTCAGCCTAGGCGAATGCGCCGTGGCAGTGCTTGAATTTCTTGCCGGAGCCGCAAGGGCAGGTCTCGTTGCGCCCGACCTTTCCCCATGTCGCGGAGTTTTTCGGATCACGCTCCTCAGCCGGAACGACTCGGGTTTCGGCACGCGTGAGGGTCATCACGCCGCCTTCGGCGAAGTCGTCCTCGCCGGTCGTCCCGTCGATGTGGTGCCCATGCATTTCCGGCGCCTGCAACGGCGGAGCCTCGGCTGCTTCGCGGACCAGTTCGACGCGCATGAGTTGAGCAGTCACCGCCTGCCGCAGATTGCCGAGCATGGCCTGGAACAGTTCGAATGCCTCGCCCTTGTATTCGTTTAGCGGATCCCGCTGGGCATAGCCGCGGAAGCCAACCACCGAGCGCAAATGATCGAGGTTCACGATGTGCTCTCGCCACAGGTGATCGAGCGTCTGCAGGACCACGGAACGCTCGACGTAGGCCGTGATTTCCGGGCCGAAACGTTCCGCGCGGTCTGTGGCCTCGCGATTAGCGGCGTCCGTCAGGCGAGTGCGAATCTCGTCCTCGGCGATGCCTTCTTCCTTGACCCAGTCGAGGATCGGCAGATCGAGATTGAGGTTCTGGACCACACCTTCCTTCAGGCCCGCCGCGTCCCACTGCTCGGCATAAGCGTTTTCCGGAATGTGCCGGGTGACAAGGTCGTCAATGACCTCCTCGCGCATCTCCGACACCGTGTCGGACAGGCTCTCGGCATCCATCAGCTCGATGCGCTGCTCGAAGATGACCTTGCGCTGGTCATTCATCACGTCGTCGTACTTCAGAAGGTTCTTACGGATGTCGAAGTTGCGCGCCTCGACCTTCTTCTGCGCCTTTTCCAGAGCCTTGTTGATCCAGGGATGGATGATCGCCTCGTCTTCCTTGAGGCCGAGCTTCTGCAGCATTCCGTCCATTCGTTCGGACCCGAAGATACGCATCAGGTCGTCCTGCAGGGACAGGTAGAATTTCGAACGGCCGGGATCACCCTGGCGGCCGGAACGGCCGCGCAACTGATTGTCGATGCGGCGGCTCTCGTGACGTTCCGTTGCAAGCACGTAGAGGCCGCCTGCGGCCAATGCCTTTTCCTTCAGGCGCTGGATATCCGCGCGGATTGTTCTTTCCTTTTCCTCGCGCTCCGGTCCTTCCGGCAGGTCGGCCAGTTCGTGGACGATCCGCATATCCGGATTGCCGCCGAGCTGGATGTCCGTGCCGCGGCCCGCCATATTGGTGGCGATGGTGATGGCGCCGGGGACGCCGGCCTGCGCGACAATGTAGGCTTCCTGCTCATGGTAGCGCGCATTGAGGACCTGGAAGTCCTTCATGCCTTCCTTGCGCAGCCGCTCCGCGAGCTGTTCGGATTTCTCGATAGAGGTGGTGCCGACAAGGATCGGCTGTCCCTTGGCGTTGGCATCGCGGATTTCCTGGACGATTGCCTTGTACTTTTCTTCGACCGTCCGGTAGACCTCATCGTCTTCGTCCGCGCGCAAGACGGGAAGGTTGGTCGGGATTTCGACCACGTCCAACCCATAGATATTGCCGAACTCCTCCGCTTCCGTGAGCGCTGTGCCCGTCATGCCGGCGAGCTTTGTGTACATGCGGAAGTAGTTCTGGAAGGTGATCGAGGCGAGAGTTTGGTTTTCCGGCTGGATCGCCACATGCTCCTTGGCTTCGAGCGCCTGATGCAGCCCTTCGGAGTAGCGCCTGCCGGGCATCATGCGCCCGGTGAACTCGTCGATGATTACGATTTCGCCGTTGCGGACGATGTAGTCCTTGTCGTTTTGGAAAAGCCGATGCGCCTTCAGCGCATTGTTGACATGGTGGACCATGGCGACATTTTCCACGTCGTACAGCGATTCGCCCTTGAGGAGGCCGGCAGTCCGCAGCAGGTTTTCGAGCTTTTCGGTACCCTCTTCGGTAAAGATTGCTGTGCGCTGCTTTTCGTCGACTTCAAAATCCGATGCCTGGAGCTTCAGGATGAAAGCGTCGACGGTATTGTACATTTCAGAGCGGTCCTCGAGCGGACCGGAGATGATCAGGGGAGTACGCGCCTCGTCGACCAGGATCGAGTCCACTTCGTCGACGATTGCGTAGTTATGGCCACGCTGGACCATCTGGCTGCGCTCGTACTTCATGTTGTCGCGCAGATAGTCGAAGCCGAGCTCGTTGTTTGTCGCGTAGGTCACATCGCAAGAATATGCCTCGCGCCGCTCTTCGTCCGACAGTCCGTGAACGATGACGCCGACGGTCAGGCCGAGAAACTTGTAGACGCGGCCCATCCATTCGGCGTCGCGTCTGGCGAGGTAGTCGTTGACGGTAACGACATGCACGCCCTTGCCGGCCAGGGCGTTGAGATAAACCGGCAGGGTGGCGACCAGCGTCTTGCCTTCGCCGGTCCGCATTTCGGCGATATTGCCCGAATGAAGCACGACCCCGCCAATAAGCTGGACATCGAAGGGCCGCATGCCGAGCGCACGCTTGGCGGCCTCGCGGACTGTCGCGAAGGCCGGCATTAGCAAGTCGTCGATCGAAGCTCCATTGGCAATGTCCTGCCGGAACTTGTCCGTTCGTGCCCGGAGCTGATCGTCGGTCAGCGCGCTGACCTCACTTTCCAATGCGTTGATCGCCTCCACATGGGATCGCATCGATTTGATGCGGCGATCATTTGATGAACCGAAGATTTTGCGAGCGAGACCGCCGAGACTGACCATCAGATGGTCCTTTCAATGGTGCCGGCGGGCGGTCAAGGCGAGGCCGCTATCATCTGCCGGGGCCGGATTTATCAAAAAAGCGTCCGGAAATCGCTTCTGGACGCAAAGTCGAAGGACAGATAAGAGGGGGCCTCTGCGATGTCAACGCCGGTCATTCGCCGCGTGTCGCGCGCAATTCTGGCGGTTTCGCTCGTCCGGAACATGCCTTCCCTTTCCAATTGGAGACCTCCCCATGCCCGTTTCGTTTCCTCGCGCCGTGCTGGTCTGTTGCGGACTGGCCGCAGGCGCCCTGCTGCTTCCAGTAGGTATTGCAGGCGCACAGCAGGACAAAGTCGTAGCAACAATTGACGGCAAGAATATCACCGAGGCGGATCTTGAACGCGCGGCGACCGATCTCGCTCCCCAGTTCGGGCAATTGCCGGAAGAGCAGCGCCGCGCGGCGGCCCTTTCGGCGCTCATCGAAATGCGCGTCCTTGGCGCCAAGGCGGAAGCCGACGGCATTGACAAGACGCCAGATTTCCAAAGCCAGATGGAATTCCTTCGGCTGCGTGCCTTGCACAGCGCGCTGGTGCAGTCCGAAGTCGCATCGAAGCTGACCGACGACCAGATCCGCGCCCTCTATGACGCGCAGGTGGCCAGCACCCCGCCGGCCAATGAGGTGCATGGCCGTCACATCCTCGTGAAAAGCAAGGAAGAGGCCGACGCGATTATCAAGCAACTCGATGGTGGCGCGGACTTCCAGAAGCTCGCGAACGAGCACACCAGCGACCCGAGCGGCAAGACGACGGGCGGTGACCTTGGCTATTTCGGGCCGGGCCAGATGGTGCCGGAATTCGACAAGGTCGCGTTCGAGCTCGAAGTTGGCACCTATACGAAGCAACCGGTGCAAACCCAGTTCGGATGGCACGTCATCAAGGTAGAGGATAAGCGCGCCCAGCAGCCGCCAGCATTCGATCAGGTGAAGGATCAGTTCCGTTCGATGCTGCTGCGCGAGAAGTACCTTGAACTGGTCAAGTCGCTGCGCGGCGCCGCGAAGGTCGAGATCAGCGACCCTGAGCTGAAGACGGCTGTGGAGCAGATCGAAAAGCCCAAGTGATTCAACGCCGAGGCCGGAGGCTGACCAGCTTCCGACCTCTGCAACCGGGCGACGAAAACGCCTTGCGCCGCCCGACCCGATCAGGCTACGGAGCGTCTCCAAAGATTTGCCGACCGAGGTGCCATGTCGACGACCATTTCCCCGCTCGCGCCGAAATCGCACCCGAAAATGCCGGCGATCGAGGGCGTACGCATCGCCGCAGCCGAAGCTGGCATCAAATACAAGAACCGCACCGACCTGATGGTCATGGTCTTCGATGAGGGGACCGAAGTCGCCGGCGTTTTCACCAGATCAAAATGCCCTTCCGCCCCGGTCGACTACTGCCGCCAGAATCTAGGTGCTGGCAGGGCCCGGGTGCTTGTCGTCAATTCGGGCAACGCCAATGCATTCACTGGCAAGCGGGGCCGCGAGACAACGGCCATGACCGGCGCGGCCGCCGCCAAAGCCGCCTGCTGTACGGCCGGAGAGGTGTTTCTGGCCTCTACCGGGGTCATTGGCGAGCCTCTCGACGCGAGCCGCTTCAGCCACTTGCTGAGCCGCATGGTGGATGAAGCCCGGCCGGACCAGTGGGCCGAGGCCGGCAAGGCCATCATGACGACCGACACTTACCCGAAATATGCGACCGCCGCCGTAAAGCTTGGCGGCGCAACGGTGACGATCAATGGCATCGCCAAGGGCGCGGGCATGATCGCACCGGACATGGCGACGATGCTCTCCTTCATCGCGACAGATGCGCCGATCGCCGCGCCGGCGCTTCAGGACCTCCTTTCGAAGGGCGTCGCGGGCACGTTCAATTCGGTGACTGTCGACAGCGATACGTCCACAAGCGATACCTTGCTGCTCTTTGCCACGGGCGCTGCCGCAAAGAACGGCGCACCAAGGATCTCCGATCCGAAGGACCCGAGGCTCGGCCAGTTCCGCCGCGCGTTGAGCAGGGTCTTGAAATCGCTCGCGCTTCAAGTCGTTCGCGACGGCGAGGGCGCCCGCAAGCAGATCGAAATTGACGTGACCGGAGCGAAATCGGCCCGCTCGGCAAAGCGCATCGCGCTTTCGATCGCCAATTCGCCGCTCGTCAAGACGGCCGTCGCGGGCGAGGACGCCAATTGGGGACGCGTCGTCATGGCGGTGGGGAAGGCTGGCGAGCCAGCCGATCGCGATCTCCTGTCCGTCTGGTTCGGCGATATCCGTGTCGCGCACAATGGCGAGCGCGACCCTGGTTACTCGGAGGACGCGACGTCCGCTTACATGAAGAGCGACGAAATTCGTATCCGCGCGGATATCGGCCTGGGACGCGGCAAGGCTACGGTCTGGACCTGCGATCTCACCAAGGAATATGTCGAGATCAACGGCGATTACCGGAGCTGAGCGGTGTCAGCGGCTGGCAGCGCACACAAGCCCGACCTTGCGGCGGTCCGACGCTTCGAGGCGGCCGGATTCCGTGCCTGGCCCGCGGCGTCCGTCCACTATGACGGGACCTGGGTGATCAGGCTGACGGCCAACAATCCGGCCAAGCGCCTGAATTCGGTCAATCCGCTCGACCCGAACGATACGGTGGATTTGGAAGGGCGTATTCAGCGTGCCGCCCGGCGGTTCGAGGCCCATGGCCGACGGCTGACATTCCGACTCTCTCCCCTTTCGGGCACGGTGCTGGAACGGCACTTCAACCAGCAAAGCTGGAACAGGTTTTCTGAATCGATCGTCATGCGTCTGCCGCTCGACAGGGCGGCAGTAGAAGGCGCTGTCGATCATATTCCATTGAAGGACATCGGACGCTTTACCGACGCTGCGGCGAAGGTCCATGGCTTCGACCCCGAACTTCAGCAAGGGCTTTCGGAACTGATCTCGCGCATACAGCCCGAGGTTGGACTTTTTGTGCTTGAGGCCAACGGTGAGCCGGTCGCCACCGCGATCTGCGTCCACGACAAGGATCTCGCGGGCTTCTTTGAGATTGCCACCGAGGCGGGCCAGCGCAGCAAGGGACACGCGCGGCGGCTTGTGCTGTCGGCTCTGAAATGGGCGCGTTCACGCGGCGCTCGTCTCGCCTGGCTGCAGGTCGAAGCGGACAACGAACCGGCATGCAGCCTCTACACGTCGTTGGGGTTTGGCGAGGTCTACCGCTATCATTACCGCCAGCCGCCGGAGACCTGAACATGGAAACAGGTGAAAAGCGCCTCTTACTGGTCGCCGCCTGCGCGCTGGTGGATGCAGACGGGCGCGTGCTTCTCGCCCAGCGGCCGGAAGGCAAGACGCTCGCTGGGCTCTGGGAATTTCCCGGCGGCAAGGTCGAACCGGGCGAAACACCCGAGGAAACGGTCGTCCGTGAACTTCACGAGGAAATCGGGATAGAAACCAAGGTTGCCTGTCTCGCGCCGCTGACCTTTGCCAGCCATACCTACGATACGTTTCACCTGCTGATGCCGCTGTTTGTCTGCCGCCGTTTCTGGGGCACTGCCGCGGCCAAGGAGGGGCAGGTTCTCAAATGGGTGCGGCCCCGCCAGATGCGCGATTATCCGATGCCGCCGGCCGACGAGCCGTTGATCCCGTTCCTGATCGATCTGCTTTGAAGGGGCGAAATCGATGAGAATGGGATTGCTCGGAGGCGTTGTTAATCGGCTGTTCAGCATATTATGCAAAGTTAAATTAACGCTTGGGGCCGGATACGCACATGTGCGCACCGGAGGGGAGTAGGCATGCATCCGAGGGATGACTGGAGCTCGATCCGCGAGGATCGTACGTTGCCATTCTGGAATGCCGGGATCGGCGCTGTACGGGTGGCGCTTTTGTTCGGCGTCGTGGCAATCGCATTCACGCTGATGATGGTGCCCATAGCCGACAAGCGTTCCCGCGATTGGGCGTTGCAGGACAATACTGGCCTCGACACCTTCAAGACCGGAACAGTCACCCGCGGCGAAACCTACACAATTCGCAGAAGTGTGCTGCAAGCGTCGCCCGCCTCGGTGTGCACCATCCGGGGCAACGGCGAACAGTCAGGCGACTGCTGAGCTGCGTTTGCCGGCAGAAATCGACTGGCTTTGATTCAGTTGCGAGCCGCTTTGTTACCGCCGCGTTAATACTCCGCCGTTAACCTTTCTTAATGGGTTCGCTGTAGGGTAAAAACCATCGGGGCGATGGGCGGTGTTACAATGATCTGGAACTTTTTTGAAGACGAGAAGGGGGCGACAGCCATTGAGTATGGATTGATTGCCGGGCTTATCTCGCTAGCCATCTTCACCGGTGTCGGAAACGTCGGATCTATCATTGAAGGTATGTGGAACGACAATGCTGACATGCTTGAGCAAGCCATCAGATAGTTGTCTTATCGGCGTTATTCTTCCGAAGTTTCTGTTGGTTTCGGCTTGGCGAGAACCTTGGCCAGAGAAACCTCAGCGGAGCCGGGCTTGAGCGGCTGCTGTTGCGAGGCGTGGGGCGCCCATCCCGACATCCAGATGAATGAGAACGTCGCGCGCACGCGGCCGTCGGGGTCCGAAAAGCGCTTCGCATAAATCTCAGCCGCACGCTGGAACAAGCGCCGTGTGCCGGGCCGCCGGGATCGCGCCCGAAGCGCGTTGGTGGTCCCCATGGCGCGCAGATCGCGGATCAATCCGAACATCGTATCGTAGCGGACGGTCACCGTCTCGACGTCGGTCACGGGCAGCGCGAAGCCGGCTCGCTGCAACAATCCGCCGACGTCGCGAATATCGGCGAACGGAATGACGCGCGGACTGGCCCCGCCGGCGATTTCAGTTTCGGCTGCGAGCAAACTTTCGCGCAGTTCCGCAAGCGTACCGGCGCCGGCCATCGCTCCCAGAAACAGGCCGTCCGGCCGCAAAGCGCGTCGAATCTGGATGAGGGCGCCGGGAACGTCGTTTGCCTCCTGGAGGGACAGAAGCGAGACTGCGAGGTCAACGCTTTCCGGGTCGAGCGGGAGGTGGTCGCCTGAGGCCACTTTCCCAGCAGAACCTTCCAGGAAGTCCCTGTGCGCCTCGATGCGCTGGACCTGTTCGACCTTGCCGCTGGAGAGCAGAGCCGCCGCGGTGGCCGGGGTTGTGCAAAAGATGGCGGCCGCTGCGACAAACCGCCGGTCTACGGTGCCGAGCCGGTCGAGAAAGTCTTCCACCGCGCGGTCCAGCAGGAAGGCCGCGCCCGCATCGCCTTTGGCGAGGGCCCGCCTTCGGCGCTCGATGATCAGCGCCGTATCGAAGATTTGCTCCACTGCCTCGCTATCCTCTGCGATTCCGGCTTGCCACACGTCCAGGTTGTGTCAATACTGCGGCAACTGGCCGAGGCAAGCTCGTGACCCATCCGGTGAGAGAGATCAAGGGTTTTGCTCGGGCCGTCCTCGGATGGTCGGGCGAGCTCCTCTTTCCGCCCGTGTGTATCGGCTGCCGCAAGCAGGTCTCGCAACCGGGGACGCTGTGTGGAGCCTGCTGGCCCGGTTTGAGATTTCTTGAGAGGCCCTGGTGCGAAGTCATGGGCACGCCCTTCACGCATGATATGGGCGAAGGGTTCCTTTCTGCCGACGCGATCGCCAACCCGCCGCCGTTCAAGCGGGCGCGCGCCGCCGTTGCCTATTCCGGCGCGGCGCGCCAGATGGTTCACCGCCTGAAATACAACGACCGGACCGACCTGGCGCCGTGGATGGCCCGCTGGATGCTTCGTGCGGGTGCGGAACTCCTGCAGGATGCCGAAATCATCGTCCCGGTGCCACTGCATTGGCGCAGGTTCTTTTCGAGGCGCTTCAATCAATCGGCCGAACTGGCACGCGCCATCGCGGGCCTGTCTGCAAAGCGCTTTGAACCGTCGGCGGTGCGGCGCGTGAAAGTGACGCGTCAGCAGGTCGGGCTCGGCCTGCGCGAACGCGAGGAGAATGTGCGCGGAGCCTTCCGCGTACCGGCGGAAGCGGAAATCGAAATCCGGGGACGGCATGTGCTGATTGTTGACGACGTTTACACCACCGGCGCGACAGTCTCGGCCGTCGCGAAAGCTTTGAAGAAAGCCGGTGCGACAAATGTCGACATACTGACTTTTGCGCGCGTCCTTCCGGGGGACTTTCAGCCCGACGAGGCGGCGACTATATAGGTGCGAAAGGGCACTGGATTTTCGGCATGGCTGACGTGACGATCTACACGCGCATAATGTGCGGCTATTGCGCCGCCGCCAAGCGGTTGCTTGACAGCAAGGGCGTGGCATATACGGAGCACGACGCGAGTTTTTCGCCCGAATTAAGACAGGAAATGATTCAGCGCTCCAATGGCCGCTGGACCTTCCCGCAGATTTTCATTGGCGATGTGCATGTCGGCGGGGCCGACGATCTCCACGCTCTGGAGGCCGAGGGCCGGCTCGATGCGCTGCTGGCGAGCGATACGGTGAACTGAGGAACAGTCATGGGTGTGTTTAAGGCTGCAGCGATCCAGATGCGCTCAGGCACCGATCCCGAGCGCAACGTGGTTGACTTCGAACAGATGGTCCGGGAGGCCGCTGCGAATGGCGCGCGCTATGTGCAGACGCCCGAAATGACCAACGCGATCGTGCGCGACAGCGTGGCGCGGAGCACATTGTTCCGGCCGGTAGAGAGTGATCTGGTCGCGCAGGCGGCGAAGCGGCTGGCTGCCGAACTTGGTATTCATATCCATGTCGGCTCGAACGCAATCGCACTGCCAGACGGCAAACTTGCCAATAGGGCGTTGCTCTACGACCCTAATGGCGAACTCGTCACGAACTACGACAAGGTTCACATGTTCGACGTCGATCTCGATAATGGCGAGAGCTGGCGTGAATCGTCCGCCTATGAGCCGGGCACGGAAACGGTGGTGGCAGACCTGCCGGATGCCAGGATCGGTCTTGCCGTCTGCTATGATCTGCGCTTTCCTCAGCTTTTCCGGGCGCAGGCCATGGCCGGCGCGGAAGTGCTCACAGTTCCCGCTGCCTTCACGCGCCAGACTGGCGAGGCGCATTGGCATGTGCTTCTTAGAGCGCGCGCTATCGAAAACGGGGCCTGGGTTGTCGCCGCCGCCCAGGGCGGGCTACACGAAGATGGCCGCGAGACTTACGGCCACTCGCTGATCGTCGATCCGTGGGGCCGCGTCGTTGCCGATGCCGGCAACGCTGAACCCGGCATTGTCTATGCTGAGATCGATACCGCAGCATCCGCCGCCGCCCGCAAGAAGATACCGAACCTCAGGAATGCGCGGGACTTCTCTGTCCGGGTCGCAGCCGGCAGCCCGCGCCTGAGGGCCGCATCTTGATCCGCTTCTCCCTCATTTGCGACCAGGACCACGAGTTCGAGGCCTGGTTCCGCAACAATGACGACTTCGACACCCAGCAGAAGCGCGGACTTGTGGACTGCCCGCAATGCGGCTCTCGCAAGGTGGGTAAGGCGCTGATGACACCTGCCGTTTCCACAGGCCGAAAGAAAGAGAAAATGGCGCTTGCCATCAGCGCAGAACAGCGGGCCACTCTGACCCAGATGAAGGCGCTGGCGGAAAAGCTGCGTGAGAACGCCGACTATGTCGGTGACAAGTTTGCCGAGGAGGCGCGCAAGATCCATTTCGGCGAGGCCGATCCGCGGGGCATCTACGGCGAGGCTACCGCCGAGGAAGCGCGGGACCTGCTCGAGGACGGTGTTGAATTCATGCCGATTCCGGTATTCCCGGACGACCGCAACTGACATCCCCATTTTGCCGCCTCTGGCGCATGCCCCCCGGCCTGTTTTCTGATCAGGTCGGCCAGGGGGCGTCATGAAATCTCTTTGGGACTCGGCTCCCGGTCTTCTGTTTGTGACCGGGGCACTGCTTGGGCTGACGCTGCCGTTCGGCAAACTCGCGGCTGAAGTCGGCATTCCGGCCATCATGTGGGCCTTCGTCATCTCCTGCGGCGCCGGCACGGTGCTTCTGGGCGCGCTGCTCATGCTGCGGCACACTTTCCCGTTGTCGGGCCACCGGCTGCGCTACTTTTTCGTGACAGCGGCAGTCTCCTACGCATTGCCAAACCTGTTGATGTTTTCAGCCATGCCGCATCTCGGGGCCGGCTACACTGGCATCATGTTCACCCTGTCGCCGGTGATCACGCTGGTGCTGTCGCTGGTCCTGGGCGTCCGCCGCCCGAACCCGCTTGGCATCGCCGGTATCGTTACCGGTTTCGTTGGTGCGCTGATGGTGGCCTCGACAAGGGGCGAGGCCGGCCAGCCCGCTGACATGATCTGGGTCGTGGCCGGGCTTCTCATTCCTGTCAGCCTTGCCGCCGGCAATATTTACCGCACTGTCGATTGGCCCGCACAAACAGGTCCGATCGCCCTTGCCTCCGGCAGCCATCTCGCGGCGGCAGTCATTCTGCTCGCCGGGATCGTGGGATCGCAGGAGATCACCGCTTTTGCACAACTCGCGGGCGCGCCGCTGCTCGTCGCCGCGCAGGTCGCCTCAGCATCGGCGATGTTCGCGTTCTTCTTCCGGCTACAGGCCGTCGGCGGGCCAGTCTACCTCAGCCAGATCGGCTACGTCGCGGCGGCTGTCGGGTTGATCGCCGGCGTGCTGTTCCTCGGCGAGCGCTACCAACTGCTCACCTGGCTTGGAGCGGTGATCATCACAGCCGGGGTCGTGATGACCACGAAGGCGCAAAACCAGGCAGGCTGAAGGTCACACCATCAAACCGAAAAGTCGGTCTTCGAATGAATCCGATGCGCAAACAAAGGCTTGGTGTAAGTTTCCCGAATCACGTTTCGGGCGACTTGCTATAGGCCGTCAGCTCCCGGCGGGTTTCTGCGCCAGCAGCATGTAGTTCACATCCATGTCCTTGGAGCGCTGCCAGCGGTCGGCGAGCGGATTGTAGATGACGCCCGTGCGGTCGATGATTGTCAGCCCCGCTCCGGTAAGTGCCGCTTCCAATTCCTCGGGACGGACCAACTTGCCATACTGGTGCGTGCCGCGCGGCAACCATCGCAACACATATTCGGCCCCGATGATCGCCAGGCCGAGTGCCTTCAGCGTCCGGTTGATCGTGGCGACGAACATGATGCCGCCGGGCTTCACCATGTGGCCGCATTTGCTGATCAGCAGATCGACGTCGGCGACATGCTCGACGACCTCCATGTTCAGGACGACGTCGAATGTCTCGCCGGCTTCCGCCAATGCTTCGGCGGTCGTTGCCCGGTAGTCGATCTTCAGCCCGCCTTCGGAGGCATGGAGCTTCGCCACTTCGATATTGGTCTCCGACGGATCCGCGCCGACGACCGTCGCGCCGAGCCGCGTCATGGGCTCGCAAAGCAGACCGCCGCCACAGCCGATATCAAGAATGCGCAAGCCGTCGAACGGCCGCGCGGTTCGCGGGTCACGCCCGAACTGTCCGGCGATCTGGTCCCGTATATAGGCCAGCCGAATCGGGTTGAACTTGTGTAGTGGACGGAACTTGCCGTTCGGATTCCACCAGTCGGCCGCGAGAGCGGAGAAATGCTGGACTTCTCGCGCATCGATTGTCGTTCTGAGCGTTTCGGCCATCGAAATCATTCTCCCTTCGGCTGAAGGAAGTCGGGTCCCAGGGCCGCAAAGTCAAGGCGATAGTCCGCCCTTGACGGCAAACTGTTGAAAACATGGATAAAGGCGGTCCGTGTCAGTCAGCTCAGGGCGCGGGATGTTGCCCAAACCGGAACCATGTGACAGATCGTTCGTTCCACGAAGGCCGCGCTTCGTCAGTGACGTTCGCCGGGCCTGCCGTGGCTTCGAGAGCGGCGTTGCCTTCAAATGCAGACAGTCATTTCCATCCGGGACCTTTGCAAAACCTACGCTTCGGGCTTCGAGGCGCTCAAAAGCGTCAGTCTTGAAATCCGCCGCGGCGAAATATTTGCGCTGCTCGGCCCCAATGGCGCGGGCAAGACCACGTTGATTAATATCGTGTGCGGGATCGTCAATCCGACCAACGGCGAAATAAAGGTCGACGGTCACGACATCTGGAAGGACTATCGGGCCGCGCGCTCGTTGATCGGCCTGGTGCCGCAGGAACTTGCGACCAACGCATTCGAAACGGTCTGGGCGGACGTGTCCTTGAGCCGCGGTCTCTTCGGCAAGCCGGCAGATCCTGCCCGCATCGAGAAAGTGCTTAAGGATCTGTCCCTTTGGGACAAGAGGGACCAGAAGATCGTCACGCTTTCCGGCGGCATGAAACGGCGGCTGCTCATCGCAAAAGCGCTGTCGCATGAGCCCGAAATCCTATTCCTGGACGAGCCGACCGCCGGCGTCGATGTCGAGTTGCGGCGCGACATGTGGGACCTTGTCCGGTCGCTGCGCGAGACTGGTGTAACGATCATTCTCACCACGCATTATATCGAGGAAGCCGAGGAGATGGCCGATCGTGTCGGCGTGATCCACAAGGGCGAGATCATTCTCGTGGAGGAGAAGGCCGCGCTTATGCGCAATCTCGGCAGGAAGAAGCTGGTGCTTCAGCTTCAGCGGCCGCTGGAAAGCATTCCGGCCGAGCTTTCGGCCTATGCGCTGGATTTGGCTGACAGCGGACGCGAGCTCGTATTCACCTATGACCGGACAGGCGAGCGAACCGGCATTACCGCCTTGCTCGGTTCTCTCGCGGAGGCTGGCATCCGCTTCAAGGACCTGCATACCAGCCAAAGCTCGCTCGAAGATATCTTCGTCAGCCTGGTGAGGGAGCGCCGATGAACTTTCGCGCCGTCCAAGCAATCTACAAGTACGAGATGTCTCGAACCTTCCGCACGATCCTACAGAGCATCGTGTCGCCGGTCATTTCGACCTCGCTCTACTTTGTCGTCTTCGGCGCCGCGATTGGTACGCGGGTCGAGACCATCGACGGGGTAAGTTACGGCGCCTTCATTGTGCCGGGCCTGATCATGCTTTCGTTGTTGACGCAAAGCGTTTCCAATGCTGCCTTCGGCATCTACCTGCCGAAATTCACCGGCACGATCTACGAACTTTTGTCCGCGCCTGTTTCGTATCTCGAGATCGTGCTCGCCTATGTTGGCGCTGCGGCAACCAAATCGACGATGATCGGGTTGATCATCCTTGCGACGGCGAGCCTCTTCATGCCGTTGAGCGTACAGCATCCGGTTTGGAT
The DNA here is from genome assembly GCA_040512755.1 of Mesorhizobium sp. GTDB lineage: Bacteria > Pseudomonadota > Alphaproteobacteria > Rhizobiales > Rhizobiaceae > JBEVEP01. Next base: position 4,032 of record JBEVEP010000275.1, on the reverse strand, counting down.
GCTGTTGTTTCTTATGCTGACAGCCGTAACGTTCAGCCTGTTCGGATTCATCGTCGGCCTTTGGGCCCGCGACTTCGAAAGGCTGCAGATCATTCCCCTTCTGATCATCACGCCTTTGGCGTTTCTCGGCGGGACCTTCTACTCCATCGACATGCTGCCGCCCTTCTGGCGCACGGTGACATTGTTCAATCCGATGGTCTATCTGATCAGCGGCTTTCGCTGGAGCTTCTTCGGAACCTCGGATGTGGGCATTGGCATCAGCCTCGGCATGACGCTGATCTTCCTCGCGGTTTGTCTCGTAACCGTCGCCTGGATCTTCCGGACTGGGTATCGGCTGAAGGCCTGACACACAAAGAACAGTTCAGAACTTCGTGCGCGCGCCCGCGAGAATCGAATAGCCGTCGTCGAAGTTCGCCGTCACGTCATCGTAGGAATAGACGCGGCCTCCGAGGTAGAGTTCGGTGCGCAGATAGTCCAGGTTCTGGACGAGTTGCGCCCCGATCGACTGGCTATCGGAAAGATCCACCGCTACGTCGGAGCCCAGATAGGCATCGACCGAGAATGCGGTCTTGCCGGCGTCGATTATGTCGGTCTGATAACCCAGCTTGACATAGACGTAGCGGGAGTTGCGCGTTTTGGCGTCGGAGTAGGCGCCTGCGACCGTCAGGTTGAGCCCGCTCGGATCGTGGAGCACCGATATTGAGCCGTCGACGAGCGATTCATCGGTATTTGGGCGCGAATAGGCAATGGCACCGGCAACCTCGTAGTTGCCGAGAGTATTCTCGTATTTCGCGGCGATATCCCAAACAGTGAGGTGCGTGACGTCCGGCACGATCTGCGTCCCTACCGAAGCACCCAGTCTGAATCCTGCAACGCTCGGAGTGTCGTAGCGGGCACGAAACTTGCGGGAGAGACCGTCGAAATTATTGAAAGCATCGCCCACCGTCACCGACGACAGCGGGCCGTCCTCCAATCGGAAAAACTGGCCGCCCGCAGTCTGGGGGAGGTCTGAATAGCCGACGACGTTGGTCCCCGACAGGTCGATTTCAGCGGTTACATCGGACGCCATGCTGCCCTGTCCGAGCCAGATCCGCCCGACATCGTGGTTGTTGAAATGGACCTCTGCCTTGCGCAGCAAGTAAGAATCCCAGTTGAAGTCGCCATGATTGAGCTGGTTGACGTCCGACGTGGAATAGGGGGTCCATTCGGCCTCGACGTTCGCCGTGACAGACCACCCGATGTCGGACTGCCGAAAGAGCGTTATGCCTGCGCGTGTGGAAGAGTTGTCATTGTCGACCGGGAAGTAGCCGAGCGTCGAGCGGCCGTCGCCATAGACCAGCAGCCCTTTGTTTATCTGCCCATAGATTTGGACATAGGCCTCGTCGTCGCCGACACGGAGTTCGGGGATCAGAGTTTCCTTGGAACTGTCGGCTGTTGTGGCCGGGTTATTGACGTCTTGCGCCCCCGCGATTGAGGCAAACAGGACCGATGAGGCGAGGAGCGTGGGTGACCCGATCCATGTCCATCGAAGCACGCGCATAGAGATCACCCAGTCGACGCATCCCCGGCTGGAAGACACGCTATGTTCTTTGTCCGAACTGGGCAACCGTGCGACGTCGCCCGTCAACAAGCCCCGGCAGGTTATTGACTGCCGAAGGCCGACGCTGCTTGCACAGCCATGGCGATTTGGTTATGCAGGCCGCGCATTCGCCGCCCTGGTCGGCCGGGGTGTTTCGTTTGGTTCACGGCCTGGCTGCCGGTACTCATAGGGCATTTTTTCTTCATGGCGCGCATCGTGATGAAATTCGGCGGAACGTCCGTCGCCGACATCAGCCGCATCCGCAACGTCGCGCTGCATGTCAAACGCGAAGTGGATGCCGGTCACGAGGTTGCCATCGTTGTCTCGGCCATGGCCGGGAAGACGAACGAAATGGTCGCCTGGACGCGTGAAGCGTCGCCGATGCACGATGCCCGCGAATATGACACGGTGGTCGCGGCAGGCGAACAGATCACGTCCGGCCTTCTCGCCATCGCGCTGCAGGCGATCGGCATCGACGCGCGCTCCTGGCAAGGCTGGCAGATCCCGATCCACACCGACAACGCTCATGGCGCCGCCCGCATTCTGGAGATCGACGGCTCGGAACTGATTTCGCGTCTCGGCAGCGGCCAGGTCGCCGTGATCTCCGGCTTCCAGGGCCTCGGACCGGACAACCGTGTCGCGACGCTCGGGCGCGGAGGGTCAGATACCAGCGCGGTGGCGATCGCCGCCGCCGTGAAGGCGGACCGTTGTGATATCTATACCGATGTCGACGGCGTCTACACGACCGACCCGCGCATAGAACCGAAGGCAAGGCGGCTTGCAAAGGTCTCCTTCGAAGAGATGCTTGAAATGGCGTCGCTTGGCGCCAAGGTCTTACAAGTACGCTCGGTCGAGCTTGCGATGGTGCACCGGGTCCGTACCTTCGTGCGGTCGTCGTTTGACGATCCCGATGCGCCGGGAATGGGGGATTTCGACAATCCGCCCGGAACGCTTATTTGCGACGAGGATGAAATCGTGGAACAGCAGGTCGTCACCGGAATTGCCTACGCCAAGGATGAAGCGCAGATCTCGCTGCGTCGCGTCGCGGACCGTCCGGGCGTTGCGGCCGGCATATTTGGGCCGCTGGCCGAGGCCAACATCAATGTCGATATGATCGTCCAGAACATCTCCGAGGACGGCAAATACACCGACATGACCTTCACCGTGCCATCCGGCGACATCGACAAGGCGCTGGCCGTGCTTGGGAAAATCAAGGAGACGATCGGCTTCGATGTCGTGCAGTCCGAAGCCGGCATGTCCAAGGTCTCGGTGATCGGCATCGGCATGCGCAGTCACGCCGGCGTTGCCGCCACGGCCTTCAAGGCACTCGCGGGCAAGGCGATCAATATTCGGGCCATTACAACTTCCGAGATCAAGATTTCAATTCTGATCGACGGTCCTTACACGGAACTTGCAGTTCGGACTTTGCATTCCGTCTACGGTCTGGATAAGCAATAGTATTAGAACAGAGTCAGTCTCGGCTCGCCGATTCCTCGGGGGGAGCGGCGGCGAGTGCCGTTGGAGACCGAGCCTATGCGTGACATGGCCGCCGGACCGCGCGTGCTACTGAAACGGCTCCGCGAGCTCATGGCTGAGCCGCTGGAGCCGCAAGAGCGCCTTGACCGTATCGTGCGCGACATCGCGCAGAATATGGTTGCGGAAGTGTGCTCGCTCTATGTCCTGCGCGCCGACGCGGTCCTTGAACTCTATGCAACGGAAGGTCTGAATCCGGGATCGGTCCACTTGGCGCAGTTGCGCCTCGGGCAAGGCCTTGTGGGAACGATTGCCGCCAGTGCGCGGCCGCTCAACCTGTCCGACGCCCAGAAGCACCCGGCCTTCGCCTATCTGCCGGAGACGGGCGAAGAGGCTTACAACGCCTTTCTCGGCGTTCCTGTCTTGAGGGCAGGGCGCACGCTTGGCGTCCTCGTCGTGCAGAACCGCACCAAGCGGCACTATCGCGACGACGAACTGGAAGCGCTCGAGACGACGGCGATGGTCATCGCCGAGATGATCGCCACGGGCGATCTGGCCCGGTTGACGCGGCCCGGCATCGAGCTTGACCTGCGCCGCCCGGCAAGTTTCGCGGGCCTGTCCTTCAACGAGGGCGTCGGCCTCGGTCATGTCGTGCTGCACGAACCGCGCATTGTCGTCACCAACCTTTTCAACGAGGACAGCGACGATGAGATGCGGCGGCTGGAACAGGCGCTCGGTTCGCTCCGTCTCTCGATCGATGACATGCTGTCGCGACGCGACGTCGCCTTCGAAGGCGAGCACCGCGCCGTTCTCGAAGCGTATCGCATGTTCGCCAACGACCGCGGATGGGTGCGCCGGCTCGAGGAAGCGGTGCGCAACGGCCTGACCGCCGAGGCGGCGGTGGAGAAGGTGCAGAGCGACATGCGCGCGCGCATGCTGCACATGACCGATCCCTACTTGCGGGAGCGGATGAGCGATTT
>JBEVEP010000248.1:0-5226 GCA_040512755.1 Mesorhizobium sp. | reverse complement strand
CCGAGTTCCACGATACCCTGCTTCAAAAAGAATGCGACCGACTCGCCTGCTTCCGCGAGAAGGCGGCGGTTCGTGACGAAGCGATGGCCTTTTAGAGAGAAAACAAAGCCTTCCGGAGTTTCGTTCGACCATTTGGCAAAGGTTGGTGGCTTGAAAGTGGAATAGAAAGTACCGTTGACCTCGATGGTCGGCACCTGGCGGCTTGCAAATTGAAGCTGCTTCGCCTTCGCCAGCTTTTCGGGATAGAACGAGGCATCCCAGGGCTCGAACGTCCAGCCGCCCATTCCGGCGCGGATTGTTCCGGAGGTCGTCGTCATGTGGTTCTCCACGCGTTGCTAGCCATTTCGTGAACTAACTTGCGCGCCAATGGCAGCCGGGCCACTGCAGCGTCCCGTGATTGATGGCTTGAGCGCAAGTCAACGATGTCTTTGGCGACGGTCCAACCGGTAATCTCGACCGTAGATGATCTGACGGGATCGGCCGCCCCCGCGATCTACTCCGCCGCCTCCCTCTTTCCTTTCGGACGTCGCTCCAACAATTCCTTGAGAAAATGCCCCGTATAGCTGCGCGGCTCGTCAATAATATCCTCCGGCCGGCCGGAAGCGACCACTTCACCACCACCGTCGCCCCCTTCAGGTCCAAGATCGAGAACCCAGTCGGCCGTCTTGATAACCTCAAGATTGTGCTCGATCACGACCACTGTGTTGCCCTGGTCGACAAGCTCATGCAGAACCTCAAGTAGCTTGGCTACATCATGGAAATGCAAGCCTGTTGTCGGTTCGTCCAAGATGTAGAGAGTCTTACCGGTCGCCCGTCTGGAAAGTTCCTTGGCCAGCTTGATGCGCTGCGCCTCGCCGCCAGAAAGCGTCGTCGCCTGCTGGCCGATATGGATGTAGCCGAGACCCACCTGGTTCAGGGTGACAAGTTTGTCGCGCACGGCGGGCACTGCCGCGAAAAATTCGACACCTTCCTCGACAGTCATATCGAGGATGTCGGCGATCGACTTGCCCTTGAAAGTGACGTCCAGCGTCTCGCGATTGTAGCGCTTCCCATGGCAGACGTCGCAGGTGACGTAAACATCCGGAAGGAAGTGCATTTCGATCTTGATGACGCCATCGCCTTGGCAGGCCTCGCAGCGTCCGCCCTTCACGTTGAAGGAGAAACGTCCAGGCTGATAGCCGCGCGCCTTGGCCTCCGGCAGGCCGGCAAACCAGTCGCGGATGGGGGTGAAGGCGCCGGTATACGTTGCGGGGTTGGAGCGCGGCGTGCGCCCAATCGGCGACTGGTCGATGTCGATGACCTTGTCGAGAAACTCCAGACCCTCGATGCGATCATGATCGGCCGGATGCTCGCGCGAACCCATGATGCGGCGGGAGGCCGCCTTGAAAAGCGTCTCGATCAAGAACGTCGACTTGCCACCGCCGGAAACGCCGGTTACGCAGGTGAAGGTACCGATTGGAATTTCGGCGGTGACATTCCGCAGATTGTTTCCGCGCGCGCCGACAACTTTGATCCGTCGCGACTTTTTGATCTCCCGTCGGGACGGGGGCGTCGGAATTTCAAGCTCGCCGGACAGGTATTTGCCGGTAATCGACGCCGGGTTCGCCATGATCTCGCGCGGCGCTCCCTCGGCGATCACTTGGCCGCCGTGAATGCCGGCGGCGGGTCCGATATCAACGACGTAGTCGGCATGAAGGATCGCGTCCTCGTCGTGCTCGACCACGATCACCGTGTTGCCCAGATCGCGTAGGTGCTTCAGCGTATCCAGGAGCCGGGAATTATCCCTCTGGTGAAGACCGATCGACGGCTCGTCCAGTACATAGAGAACCCCGGTCAGCCCGGATCCGATCTGCGAAGCAAGTCTGATGCGCTGACTTTCGCCGCCGGAAAGGCTTCCCGAATTACGCGACAATGTCAGATAGTCGAGACCGACATCGTTCAAAAAACGCAGCCGCTCGCGAATTTCCTTCAGGATGCGCATTGCGATTTCGTTTTGTTTGGCATTCAGCGAACCAGGCAGTTCATCGAACCAAGCATTCGCCTTCCGGATCGAAAGCTCCGTGACCTCGCCGATATGCCTTCCGGCGATCTTGACGGCCAGGGACTCCGGCTTCAGGCGATATCCTTTGCAGGCCGGACAGGGCGTTGCCGACATGAAGCGCTCGATCTCTTCGCGCATCCATGCGGATTCGGTCTCTTTCCAGCGGCGTTCGAGGTTTGGGATCACGCCCTCGAAGGTCTTCGTGGTTTTGTACGATCGAAGCCCATCATCATATTGGAACGTAACCTCACGTTCGCCAGTGCCGTAAAGTACGGCCTGCCTGGCTTCGTCTGTCAGCTCCTTGAAGCGGTCCCCAAGCTTGAAGCCGTAGACCCTACCTAAAGCCTCCAGCGTCTGCGCGTAGTAAGGCGACGTGGACTTGGCCCAGGGGTTCACCGCACCGTCGCGCAGTGACACGTTCTCGTCAGGTACGACCAGGCTGGCGTCAATTGCCCGCTGATTGCCGAGACCGTCGCAGGACGGACACGCGCCGAACGGGTTGTTGAACGAAAACAGCCTGGGTTCGATTTCCGGAATAGTGAAGCCGGAGACGGGGCAGGCGAATTTCTCGGAGAAGAGAATGCGCTCATGTGTCTCGTTCTTCGATTTGTTGACGGATTCCTCCGCTGTCTCCTCGGCCGGCAAAGGGCGATCTGCGAACTCAGCGATTGCGAGCCCCTCGGCCAGCTTCAATGCGGTCTCGAGCGAGTCCGCCAGGCGCGTCGCGAGGTCGGGGCGCACGACGATGCGGTCGACGACCACATCGATGTCGTGCTTGTACTTCTTGTCAAGCGCCGGCACATCCGCGATCTCGTAGAAAACACCGTCGACCTTGACGCGCTGGAACCCCTTCTTCTGCAGGTCTGCCAGTTCCTTGCGGTATTCGCCTTTGCGGCCGCGCACGATCGGCGCGGTGATGTAGAGGCGCGTGCGTTCATCAAGAGCCAGAACCCTGTCCACCATCTGACTGACGGTCTGGCTCTCGATAGGCAGCCCCGTTGCCGGCGAATAGGGAATGCCTACGCGGGCAAAGAGAAGACGCATGTAGTCGTAGATTTCGGTGACGGTGCCCACAGTCGAGCGGGGATTTCGCGATGTCGTCTTCTGTTCGATGGAGATAGCCGGGGACAGGCCGTCGATCTGATCGACATCCGGCTTTTGCATCATTTCAAGAAACTGCCGCGCATAGGCCGAGAGGCTTTCGACATAGCGCCGCTGGCCCTCTGCATAGATCGTGTCGAATGCCAGCGATGATTTGCCGGAACCGGAGAGGCCGGTCATCACGATCAGGCTGTCACGCGGCAGATCGAGATCGACGTTCTTCAGATTGTGCTCGCGGGCGCCGCGAATGGAGATGTACTTATGGTCGGCCATGCGGTCCGCCGCCTCGCTTCGGGATTTGCTCGATGGCGGGACCTGCCCGGCCACCCCTCATGTAGGTATTTCTGTCGTTGCGTCGAGAGACGCCACAACTCTCACCGCAAGCCGTTTAACCGCCTTTGATGCAAGGGGGCAAGCCAAAAGAACAAAGGTCGAACAGGCTCCTGACAAAACGGATGTGGAAAGCGAGGGCAGCGATCACATTTTCTAGCAAAGCCGGCAAACAGGTTGACGTTGGGATATGCGGGATGCAAGATCGCTCAGTCATTGGAACCGAATTCGCGAAGACGAATGATGGTTTGCGAGACGCCGCAAACACGCGAATGAGGCGACCGATAGGCATTCGGTGCAACGATCCGAGGAGGGAGGCATGAACCCACCGGACTGTCTGAACCGGCTCCGTGAGAAAACGGAGCCACGGCAGGCGTAGTGCTCGCCGAGGCAGCAATTTGCACCTGCTGAATCACCCTACAATCAGAGACCATAGTCGGATCAATCGGTTGCGTGCCGATGAGGCGTCCGAGAGAGTAAAGCCGGTAAAACGCTCCCGGCAGTAGAGGGTTTAACCCCCACAAGGCCCCGTGCGCTTGAACGATAGCGGCGGGGCCGTTCATTTGCGAGGTGATCACTGCTTGCCTGATAGGACGGCAGCTGGACCGCGTGAGCGAGCAGTTGCCTTTCGTCGCGGTCGGTCGAGCTACCGTGCTTGGGTCGGCAGATGATGCGAACCACAGGGGGCGGGCCACCTTGCGTTCCGGCCTAAATCGATCTAGAACAAAAATAGAACAAACAAATTTGTGGACAGCCGGTTGTTTTCCGCCGGTAGCGCCGCATGTGAGTGTGCAATCGGGTAGTGTGAGCCGCCAATTTGCGACTGTTTCGGATGAGCGTGGAGAAGTGTAATGGCAGGAAGTGTGAACAAGGTCATTCTGGTGGGCAATCTGGGCGCTGATCCAGAAATCCGCCGGCTGAACTCGGGCGATCCTGTCGTCAACCTCAGGATCGCGACCTCTGAAACCTGGCGCGACAAGAACTCCGGCGACCGCAAGGAAAAAACCGAGTGGCACAATGTCGTCATTTTCAACGACAACCTGGCCAAGGTTGCGGAGCAGTACCTCAAGAAGGGAATGAAGGTTTACGTCGAAGGGCAGTTGCAGAACCGCAAATGGCAGGACCAGAGCGGTCAGGATCGCTATACGACAGAGGTCGTGCTTCAGAAATTCCGTGGCGAACTGCAGATGCTCGACGCCCGTGGGCAAAGCGAGGGCGGTCAGGTCGGCTATAGCGGTGGACGGAGTTCCGATTTTGGCCAATCGGGTCCGAATGATGACCAAGGACGCGGCGGCGGCAATCGTAGCGGCGGCTTTGGCGGCGGCAGCGGGCCTCGTGACCTGGACGACGAGATCCCTTTCTAGGGCCGATGAGGTGAAGCGCGCGTAAGGTATTGTGTCTAAACGCGTTTTGAGCACAGGTTTACGCTTGTAGCCTACCCGTTGCCCGGCAAGCGTTGGGAATCGGCGGGTCGGCCAGGCAATGAAAGCGATTACCGCGCAATCTGAGGCCAGCCGGCGGCAGAGTTCAGTTCGTCTCCTGGCTTGTGGCGATGCGGGTTACGCCCCATTGGGCGACCTTGAAAAGCACCCCATGGTCGGTGAAGTAGCACACCGTCCCTACATCCTTTGCCACGATCTCGAAGCAGGCGACGATGTCGTTTCCTGCAATCATGCGTGCCGGACCCTGCTTCAGTTCTTCGACGGCCGACAGCCTGGACCAGCCGCCGGCGACCCGGCTGTCGACGCTTGCGA
>JBEVEP010000239.1:0-6495 GCA_040512755.1 Mesorhizobium sp. | reverse complement strand
CCATCGCAAACAAGCAGACGGTGTCAGCACAGATCTCATCAGTCTTGCCGGCCCAGAAGGCGAGCGCCCGGGCACAAGTCGCGCAGGCTCAGGTCGAACTGGACAAGATGACCGTACACGCCGGCGTAGATGGGCTTCTTGAGCAGTTCACCTTGCGCAAAGGCGATGTCGTCAATCCGCTGATGCGGCCGGCCGGAGTCCTGATACCTTCAGAGGCGGGCCGCTGGGGCCTGATCGCCGGGTTCAACCAGCTTGAAGCCCAGGTGATGAAGGTTGGCATGGTGGCGGAGGTCACCTGCGTCTCCAACCCGATGGCTGTCATTCCAATGGTCGTGACCAACGTCCAGGGTCTTATCGCAACCGGCCAGGTCAGGGCCTCCGATCAACTCATCGACCCGCAGCAGGTTGTTCGGCCCGGGACGATCACAGTCTATCTGGAACCGCTGTTCGAGGGCGGATTCCAGCGCGTTCCGCCCGGCAGCAATTGCATCGCCAACGCTTACACGAACAACCATGATCTGATTGAGTCGCCGGATGTCGGTGCGTTCAAAAGAGTGGTTTTGCACGGGATCGATGCGGTCGGCATTGTCCACGCCATTGTTCTGCGAATCCAGGCGCTGCTTCTGCCTGTGCAGACGCTCGTGTTCTCGGGCGGGCATTGAGGCGATGCAGGCGTCACTCTTTGGTCGTCGCGGTCATAGCGTCGCCTGATCACGCCAGGAGGTAGTATCTCATATGAGCAGCGTGGCAATCGTCCTTCCTACGGCGTCACGCTCATGATCCTGCCGGTTCGACCAATCCACCACGGCGGCGGATTGGGGCCGTGATTCCGATCATCTCCACACTGGCGACGTATCAACGCGCCTGGCTCCGCGCCGATGTTCTGTCTGGATTGTCGATTGCCGCCGTCGGGCTTCCGAGCGCCATCGCTTATCCCGCCATCGCGGGCCTGCCGCCCCAGGTCGGGCTTTACTCCAGCATAATTCCGCTGCTGGGCTATGCATTGTTTGGTTCGTCACGCCGTCTCATCGTCGGCCCCGATGCCGGCACGACGATCGTCCTCGCGGCCGTTCTGCTTTCGCTCGGGCAAACTCAAGCACCTAACAACGCCACAGTGGCGGCTGCGATAGCGGTGACCGTTGGCATACTTTGCTTTCTGGCGAGTTTTCTGAGGCTTGGTGTCGTCGCCAATTTCCTCTCCCGCCCAATCCTTATCGGCTTCATCAGCGGTATTTCGGTATCCATCCTTGTCGGTCAGATCGGCCGTTTTACCGGCGTCAAGATTCAAAGCGATGGCCTGATTGGACCCATTCTGGAGATTGCAGGCAAATGGACATCTATCAACTGGCCGACCCTGCTGATCGCCGCGGGCCTGCTTGTCCTCCTGCGTTTCCTGGCGGCCCGGCTTCCGGCTGTCCCTGGGCCATTGGTCGCTATTGCGCTTGGAACTGCGCTTTCCGCGCTGATGAATTTGCCTTCCTACGGCGTCGCCGTGATCGGACCCGTCCCGTCAGAGGCGCCGTCGTTCAAGTTGCCGATCAGCATGGGCGTGCCGCTCGATGACCTGTTTCTCGGCGCCTGCGCAGTGCTTCTGGTCAGCTTCGGCTCGGGGATCGTCACCGCCCGAAGTTTTGCGGCGCGGCTGAAGGAGCCGATCGACGCCAACCGCGAATTGATTGGATTTGGTGCTGCCAATATTGGCGCTGGCCTGTTCGGCGGCTTCCCGGTTACGGCTTCCGATTCGCGCACGGCAGTCAACCTGGCGATGGGCGGCAAGACGCAGCTCGCGGGCGTGGTCGCCGCGCTGTCGCTGATGCTGGCCGTTCTATTCCTCAGCGACGCACTCAGAGTCGTTCCAAATGCGGCGCTCGGCGCTGTCCTCGCCTCGGCGGCGATCTCGCTTATCGACGTCGAGGCTTTTTCGAAGCTTTGGCGCACGAGCCGAGCCGAGTTTCTGTTCGCAGTGGTGGGTATGGTCGGCGCGATCGGTCTCGGTGTGCTGCAGGGCGTCATAGTCGCCGTGGCGGCAACACTGTTCTATCTGCTCCTCAAAGGTTTGACGCCGCGAGACGCTTTGCTCGGGCGCATTGCCGGACGCGAGGGCTTTTACAAGCTGCATCGGCATCCGCAAGCACGGCCCATCGATGGCCTGACGATCTGGCTCTTTCAGGGAAGTTTGCTCTTCTTCAACGCCGAGTATGTGAAGGAGCGTCTCGAAAGCCTGGTCGCACCATTGCCAGCCGGTAGTTGGTTCATCCTGGACGCAAACGCGGTCGCCGATATTGACAGCACCGCCGCCGCTATTCTCGACGACGCGCTATCCATGTTCAAAGCGAAAGGAATTGCCTTCGGCATCGCTGAACTTCACAGCGAGCCGCTCGGCATACTCAAACGGTCCGGAGTTGTCGATCGCATCGGTTCATCAATGATCTTCGACGATCTTGAGGACGCCTGCGATGCGTTCGAGCGGCGCCATCGCATCGCGGAGGACGCAAGCAGTTTGAGGACCCCTGAGACACGGTCGCCCTTGAGCAAGTGATCGGCGGCAGGCGCTTCCCTACAACGTTAGCAGAACCATTCATCGGCTGGGCCAGTTCAGTCGCGGCCTTGACGCTCGCATCGCTTTCCCGGAGAAACTCACCTTCACCGGCATCAGGCCGGGTTCGGAGAGCGCAAGGTGAGTGTTTCAGGCTTGGTGCAGCTTGGTTTGTCGACAGTCGTGTTCCTTCTGGCGGCCAGCGCTGCCAAGGCCTGGACCATTACGCCGACGCTTTGGCGTATGGTGCTGGTGCTCGCGCTCTATTCGCTCGGCAATCTGATCATGCTGAGGCTCATCCGTGAGTTCGGCCTGGGGGTGGCGCTCAGCCTTTCCGGCGTCATTCAGCTCCTGGCGGTGAACGTCATCGCCTTCGCCATATTCGGCGAGCGGGTGACCGCAATCCAGGGCGTTGGCCTGACGCTTGCCGTCGCAGCGGTGGCGTTGGTCACGCTCGGCCCCTATTTCACGGCACGATGAGGCATTGCCGTGCATGAGTGAAGACCGCATGACCGCCCAGCCTGAACCAATTTGGCGCCGTGTCGAATTCAACGTGCTTCTTGCTGGCCTGATCGTCGCCGGTGGGTTGTGGGGATTCGTTGAATTGCTGGAGGTGGCGCGCGACGCCAGTCCTCATGCCTTGGATACGCAGATCCTGCTTGCCTTCCGTGCCCCCGGCAATCCAAACGACCCGATTGGGCCGCTGTGGGTAGAAGAAGCGATGCGGGACCTCACCGCGCTCGGTTCCACAAGCGTCCTGATTTTCATCATTCTCTCAGTGTTCTTCTACCTGCTCATCGCCGGCAAGCCCGCCGCAGCGTTTTTTGTCGTCGCCGCCGTTGCAGGCGGACAAATGCTGAGCAGCCTGCTGAAACTTGGTATCGACCGCCCGCGCCCGGACCTCGTCTCTCATCTCGCGGAGGTCTACACGCTGAGCTTCCCGAGCGGCCACGCCATGCTTTCGGCCGTTACGTATCTGACACTGGGTTCGCTGCTGGCGCGCGTGCTGACTGGCCAAGCATTGAAAATATACGTACTGGGTGTCGCCGTAACCGCCACGCTGCTTGTGGGCGTCAGCCGGATCTATCTCGGCGTTCACTGGCCGTCCGACGTGCTTGCCGGTTGGTGTGCGGGCTCGGCCTGGGCAATGTTTTGCTGGCTGGTTTCGCGTTGGGCGCTCCGGCGAACTCAAACATCCTGACCGGGTGGCGGGCATTCTGGAAAGGTGTGCTGTCGGCCGCAAGATGAGGCAACGATGCCGAGGCGGCCCTACCACCATTCAAACCTTGACCAGCATCGCCGTAAGGAACATGAAGCCGACGCCGGCTGCCAGTCCAGCGACTGTCGCCGGTGCGAAAAGTGCCCGCGATCCGACATTCCCCGAACGCATCAGAAACAGGCTCACTTCGACGATGACCTGGAGAATGGCGCCAGCTCCAATTGCCAGCGCAAGCGCCGACCACTGCGGTGCGAAGGCCAGACTGCCGATCCATAGGCCGATAACGGCAGGTCCTCCCGCCAGCAAGACGAGCCCCACAAAGGCGGCAAGAGGGGGGCGCTTCTTGAGAATCGGCGCAGCAATCCCGATACCTTCGGTGATGTTGTGCAGGGTGAACCCCACGACAAGAAATGTGCCCAGCCCGGCAGCGCCCGATGCGAACGCCGCGCCGATGGCAAGACCCTCACCGAGATTGTGGAGCCCGATGCCAAGCGCGATGTAGACTGAGAGCGCCAGCCCCGCGGGGGCGCCGTGGCTGCGGCTGATAGCCATCAGAAGCAGGAAGCTGGCAGCGGCTGCAAGCAACACCATGACCGGGCCCTGGAAGATCGGCGCTGCTTCGCCGGCAAGTTCGAGGGCATCCTCCATCGCATCCACGAACAGGAAGACAAGCAAGCCAACCGTCAATGCCAGGATGAAATTGATCCCGCTTTGCCCAAGCCCTCGCAACGCCGGATAAAACATAAGCCCTATCGCTACGGGAACGATACCAACGAAAACCCCTAGCAGGGCCTGAAGAAGCAATGTTCCGGAGTCGCGTGACGGACTCGGCACGGCGACCGCAATCTCGTGAGCGAATGTGGCGCCAGTGCTGGTGACGATGTTGACGGCATGGGCCTCCCCGAGAACCCATGGGAACGGCACGCGAAGCCAGGCGGTGGCGCCGCGAGGAACCGGTCCTGGCGGGTCCTGCGTGAACTGCCAATACGCATCGTCAACCTGAACCTGCGCGATGACCATCGGCTCGGAGCCGCCTGCGCGAACCAGAAGGTCGATGCCATCTGGTGAAAGGACGGTCCGCTCGAAGGTCAGCTTCTCGACCGGCGGCGCGCCATTGTTCAGTCCATTCAAGGGGTTCGCTGTCAGCAGCCAGCCTATTGCCAACGTAAGGGCGGCAAGCGGGAGGATCAGCCAAAGGAGATGGAAATAACGCCTGCTCTCGGCCTTCCGGCTGGCGGTGGCGATGACCGGTTGGGGGGCATCGTTCACGCGACGGCCTCCACGACGTTGAACATGCCGGCCCAGCCGAGTTCCGTGAATTCCGACTGGTGCGGGTGGAACATGTAAAGCCCCGGTTCATGATCCTTATAGGTGAACTCGAGAATGCCGCGTTGAGCCTGAACCTGCGTTATCAGGTCGACCGTCTGAAGTGTCGGGCTGAGTGTCGTTCCCTGTTCGAAATAGTCGAAGAAATTGGCATGCAGGTGGAATGAATTGACCGGATCGAACTCAACGATGTTGATGAGATAGATGCGAACCGGCCTGTCCCGCACGATCCTGATCGGTTGCTTCATATAGGCATGCGCGACAGTATTGACCGCGTAGACCTCGTTCTCATTGTCGAAATTCGTGTCGAAGGCATTCATCACCATCACGAACTCCTGCCACGCCGCATTCTCCGGCGTGCCGATCAGGCGGGAGCGGGCGACGTCAGCTTGTTCCGGGTGACGCGCGGGGTCAGGATCGATGATGAATGCGCCATACATGCCCTTGTGGATATGCCGCTTCAGCGGCAGTGCATGACAATGATAGAGATGGCAGCCGAATGGCCGGGCATCGAACTCATAGACGAACTCGTCGCCCGGATCGACGAGCCCCGCTCCCGGGACGCCATCCATCCGCGCCGCGTGGATGCCATGGAAATGCATCGAATGCGGATGTGAGCCGAAGTTCCGGAATACGATCCGAAGGCGGTCGCCTTCCGTGGCTCTGAGCGAAGGGCCTGGCACACGGCCGTTGTAGGTCCATGCCGGAAACATGATGCCGGGTGCGATCTCGATCTCCTTGTCCTCTGCCGTCACCTCGAATGTTCGAAGCGTGCGCCCATCGGGCAATTGCGAGACTGTTCCGGTGTCCCAGTCAGCCAGCAGGTGAGATGGGTCGAAGCCATTCCTTGCGCTATCAACATCGCCCACGGTCATCATCGCGCCATGGGCGCCACTGTAGCCAGGGACAGCCGCCACATCGTCGAGGGAAGCGTGTCCGCTATCAGTATGCGTCGACTGGCCGAGCGCGCCGCTTGCGCAAATAACCGTACCTCCCGCCGCCGAGAGACCGCCGGAGAGCAACCCGCGTCGGCTGATCTTTTCTCGGATCCATCTCATCCCGTCACCCACGGAAAACTCCATGATGCAAATGCGAATGATTTGCATCATGCTCTCTAGAATGACCCTATGCAATGGGATTCTTTCTCAGCTGGCGTTCGCCGGCAAGGACAGAACCGACGGCAGAAAATCCGGGTTGACCACACGGTTGATGACAGGCAGGTGAGGGGAGCATTGAGCATATGCTTCTCCGTTGCCACGCCCCGTTTCCGGTCTGGCCGTTGAGCAGTCGGGAAGCGGGGCGCTGGGTCGGCACCTCGTAAAGTAAATGTATGGCGCCTTCCCAGCCCTCCGCTATGGCTCCGGGCGTTCCTCGCTCGAAAAGCCAAATCGTTGGCTTTTCGCCGACCTGCGGT
>JBEVEP010000236.1:0-7930 GCA_040512755.1 Mesorhizobium sp. | reverse complement strand
CTCCGGCCAGGGCGTCACTACACGCTTGTGGTCCTTTGATTCAAACCTTCGCCTCCAATTGATACTGGCCATTCAGGCTAATGTTAGAATCAAAGGACCACTAGCAAACATATGATACACTAGTGGAACTTTGAATTTGACATTCGCGATGGACGCGTGATGTCCAATGGGATGCGAATGTCAAATTCGTTCCACTAGAAGCCAAGTCCGCCGATGCAGACATATTTGGTATCGAGATAGTCCTCGATGCCCTGATATCCGCCTTCCTTGCCGAGGCCGGATTCCTTGACCCCGCCGAACGGCGCTTCCACCGTGGTGATCAGACCCTCGTTGACGCCGACCATCCCATATTTCAGCCCTTCCATCACGCGGAACGCCCGGCCGAGATTACCCGTATAGAAATAGCAGGCGAGCCCAAACTCGGTGTCGTTGGCGAGCGTGACGGCCTCATCTTCCTTCTCGAAGCGGAACACAGGTGCGACCGGTCCGAAAATCTCCTCCTTCATAAACCGCATCTCTGGCTTGGCGTCGGCGATCACCGTCGGCTCGAAGAAGGAACCGCCGAGCGCATGGCGCTTTCCTCCGGTGACGACCTTGCCACCCTTCGCGCGCGCATCGTCGATGAATTCCTCGACCTTTTCGACTGCCTTGTCATCGATCAGCGGTCCCTGCTGCGTGCCTTCTTCAAGGCCCGGACCGACCTTCAGTTTCCTCGTCGCAGCCGCCAGCTTTTCCACGAAGGCATCATAGACGCCGGCCTGCGCGAAGAAACGATTGGTGCAGACACAGGTCTGCCCTGAGTTGCGGTATTTCGCGATGATCGCCCCTTCGACCGCCCGGTCGAGGTCCGCGTCGTCGAAAACGATGAAGGGCGCGTTGCCGCCCAGTTCCATCGAGACCTTCTTGACGGTCGACGCCGCCTTCTGGATGAGCACCTTGCCGACCTCGGTCGAGCCGGTGAAGGTGATTTTCTTGACTAGCGGATTGGCGCAAATCTCGTCGCCGATCTCGCCAGCCGAGCCGGTCACAACGTTGACCGTCCCCTTCGGAAAACCGACCTCCTCGCAGAGGGCACCCCAGGCGAGGCCTGAGTACGGAGTCTGGGAAGCCGGTTTGACTACCGCCGTGCATCCGGCCGCCAGCGCCGGGCCGATCTTGCGGGCAAGCATCGATGACGGGAAGTTCCATGGCGTGATGGCGGCGATGACGCCGACCGGCTCCTTGGTCACGAGGATGCGGCGATCGGCCCAAGGCGACGGGACCACATCGCCATAGGTGCGGCGGCCCTCTTCTGCAAACCACAGGATATAAGCGGCTGAAATAGCGACCTCGCCCTTAGACTCCGCCAGCGATTTGCCCTGCTCCATGGTCAGCAGCTCGGCAAGCGGCTGCTGGTTGTCCATGATGGCGTCATGCAGCTTGCGCAACAGTTTGTGGCGCTCAAGCACGGAAGTCTTCTTCCAGGACTGGAAGGCAGTGTGGGCGGCCTCGATGGCGCGCCGGGTTTCGGCTGCCCCCGACTTCGGCACGGTTCCGATCGCCAGACCGGTGGCGGGATTGATCACATTGATGGTTGCGCCGGAATCGGCCGAGACCCATTCACCATTGATGAAGTTGGCCTGGCGCATGAAATGGCTGGCTTTCTGGAGCATCGTCTCGCCTTTCGTGCAATACGGTCCCGCATGGGGCGATCGCTGATCTGCCGTCGCCCCGGGGACCACTTTTGCGATCGCTAATGTCACCCAAGGTCTACTCCACGAAACACCCCGTGATCAATCGCAATGATGACCGGAACGCGGCGCCCCGAGCGCGGCCGGCAGGAATGGGCAAGCGCAGCTTGTCTTTCGCTTCGCTTTACCGTCCCTATATGGCGGCAATGGAAGGATTTTTTCTTGCGTAGACTGGCGGCGGCCTTTCTCGGTTTTTTCGTGCTTACGCAGGCGCATGCCACAGAAGCTGGTTGGGCGCTGTTGCGCGATGGCGGCCGTGTCGTGCTGATCCGGCATGCGCTGGCGGCGGGCAGCGGTGATCCGGCAAGTTTCGATATCAACAAATGTTCCACCCAACGGAACCTGTCGGACCGCGGCAAGCTGCAGGCGCGCAAGATGGGCGCCCTCTTTGCGGCGCGCGCCGCACCGATCGACCGCGTGCTGTCGAGCCGCTATTGCCGCTGCCTGGATACGGCGCGTTTCGCTTTTGGCGAAGGTATCGCCGAACCAGTGGAAGCGCTCGATCCGCTGTCGGGAGACGAGGCCGCCAAGGAAAAACAAAAGGAGGAGATACGCAAACTGGTGCGGGAATTTGACGGTTCCGGGAACCTCGTTCTGGTGACCCATCAGGAAAACATCCGTGAGGTCGCCGGTATCTCACCCCGTGAAGGCGAGGCGGTCGTCGTGCGCCCGGAAGGCGATCAACTGATCGTCATCGGGCGAATCATTTTCAACTGAAAGAGACAGTCCATGCCGTAGTGTGATCAGCGGCGGAAGGCCCCAGGGCGCGCAAATAATGGATTCGCCCTTTTCCTGTCGGGCAAAACCGATTAGAGAGCCCGACAACTCCAATGTCCAGTTTGACCCCGACTGAGGGAATTGCCCGTGGCCACCACATTTGAAAAAGTTGCGAAAATCATTGCCGACACGAGCGAAATCGACATCGATTCGATCACGCCGGAAAGCCACACGATCGACGATCTTGGCATCGATAGCCTCGATTTTCTCGATATAGTCTTTGCCGTAGACAAGGAATTTGGCATCAAGGTTCCGCTTGAGAAGTGGACTCAGGAAGTCAATGACGGCAAAGTCTCTACCGAAGAATATTTCGTCATGAAGAACCTCTGCGCCAAAATCGACGCCCTCGTGGCGGCAAAGAATGCCGTCTGACCGGGCGAGCCTCTCCGCCAGGAACAATCGATCCCAGCCATGAGCGCCCGCGACGTCGTCATCACCGGCATCGGCCTTGTCTCTTCACTGGGCGAAGGTACGGACTCGCACTGGCAGAAGCTCTCGGTCCCCGGCGTCAAGCCGGTGGTCGACGAGGCGCGCTATGCGCCCTACGTCGTGCATCCGATGCCAGAGATCGACTGGAGCCTGCAGATCGCCAAGCGGGGCGACCAGCGTCAGATGGAGAACTGGCAACGTCTCGGAACCTACGCGGCAGGGCTCGCGCTCGACGATGCCGGAATGAAGAATGACGACGCGCTGTGCTCGACGATGGACATGATCGTGGCGGCAGGCGGCGGCGAGCGTGATGAGGCGGTGGACCAAGACATCCTCGATGCCTCGGCCACACGCAATGACCGTGACGTCCTGCTGAATGAAAAGCTCACGACCGAACTGCGCCCGACGCTTTTTCTGGCCCAGCTCTCGAATCTTCTGGCTGGCAACATTTCCATCGTCCACAAGGTGACGGGCTCTTCCCGCACCTTCATGGGCGAGGAAGGCGCAGGCATCTCGGCGGTCGAAACAGCAGCGGCGCGTATCCGCTCGGGCCAGTCCACGCATGCTCTCGTCGGGGGCGCATTCCAGACCGAGCACTCCGACATGCTTCTCGCCTATGAGCTCGGCGGCTACCTGCATCGCGGGCCCTGGAAATCCGTTTGGGATCGCGAAGGCTCCGAGGGCGGCGGCGTCATCACAGGGTCCGGTGCCGCCTTCCTGGTGCTCGAGTCTCGGGAGCACGCCGAGCAGCGGCAGCGCAATATCTATGCCGCGATCGGGCCGGTGGCGTCGGCTCGAAACAGCCGCACCGACGACTCTCTCACTAGTGGCATCGCCACATTGATCCGTCAGACTGGCGCGACGATGCGCGACTTTCTTCTCTTGTCGGGCGCATCCGGGGCGCATCGGGCGACAGCGGCCGAACGGAGCGCGCTTGCGGAAGCCGGTGACTTTGCCGTGCGCGGCATCTCCTCCGTCACCGGACACATGAAGGAAGCCCAATTCCCGTTCGCCATCGCTCTGGCTGCGCTGGCCATCAAGAACCGGGCCGGATACCCGCCCATCGATCCGGCGAACGAGGCGGCATTCAACGGAGTGCCCGAGACTGTGCTTGCAACTGCGATCGGCTATCATCGATTCGAGGGTGTGGCGCTCGTAAGAGCGGCTTGAGGTAAAGGTCATGGCAAAAACCACCGACCATCTTGGCAGACCTGTTGTCGCTGTCACCGGGATCGGCGTCGTCACGTCGCTTGGCGTCGGCAAGAAGGCCAACTGGGAAGCCCTCACGTCCGGGCGGTCTGGCATCCACCCGATCACGCGCTTCCCGATCGATCATTTGAACACGCGCATCGCTGGCACGGTCGATTTTCTGCCTTCCAGCGATAGGGGGGCAGCAGCCCTCACCTATGAACTTGCCGAGACCGCGGCGCGCGAAGCGCTCGAGGAAGCCGGCTTTCCCAACAGCCATTTTGCAGGACCGCTCTTTCTGGCGTCTCCACCCGTCGAGATGGATTGGAGCGACCGTTTCGGGCTCTACAATTCCGTCAAAGGCCCTGACGGCAATGAACGGCTTTTGGCGGTTGCCCGCACGCTGAAGACGCAGGACATTTTCGAAACGACGCAGTTCGGATCGATCGCGGACCGGCTGGCGGACCGTTTCGGCACCCAAGGCTTGCCGGTGACCCTGTCGACCGCATGTGCTTCCGGCGCCACCGCGATCCAACTCGGGGTCGAAGCCATCCAACGTGGGGAAAGCGAACGCGCCCTGGCGATCGGGGCCGACGGATCGGCTACCGCCGAAGCGCTGATCCGTTTCTCGCTTCTTTCCGCCCTGTCGACCAGCAACGACGTCCCCGAAAAGGCATCGAAACCTTTTTCCAAGGACCGTGACGGATTTGTCCTTGCGGAAGGCTCTGCCGCGCTCGTGCTGGAATCGCTGGAGAGTGCCCTGGCGCGCGGCGCCGAAATCATCGGCATCCTGCGTGGGTGCGGCGAGCGCGCCGACGACTTTCACCGTACCCGCTCCAAGCCGGATGGATCGCCTGCGATTGCGGCAGTACGGGCTGCGCTTGCCGACGCCGGGCTCGGCGAGGATGAGATCGACTACATCAACGCACATGGCACTTCGACCCCCGAAAACGACAAGATGGAGCATCTGTCGCTGTCGACCGTTTTCGGCGATCGTATCCGCTCGATACCGGTTTCCTCCAACAAGTCGATGATCGGTCATACGCTGTCGGCAGCTGGCGCGATTGAAGCGGCTTTCTCGCTGATGACCATGCGGGATGGTGTCATCCCGCCCACCATCAACTACGACAATCCGGACCCGGCAATCGAACTGGACGTGGTGCCCAACATAAAGCGGCCGGCGGAGGTGCGCACCGTGCTCTCGAATTCCTTCGGCTTCGGCGGCCAGAACACCTGCCTTGTCATGGCGCGTGAACCGGTCTAGGGCGTAGTCGGGATTGAGGATTCTTGCCCCTACGTCCTGCCGGACATCTCCGCGCTGCCCCTTCTCCCCTTGTGGGAGAGGTGGATCGGCGCGCAGCGCCGAGACGGATGAGGGGCGCTGGACGGAGTGACAGCGCCGAATGAGCTCTGAGATCGATGCTTGGCACGCAATTTTGAAGTGTCTCATTTCTTCCAGCACCCCTCATCCGACCTCGCCTCCGGCTCGGCCACCTTCTCCCACAAGGGGCGAAGGGACAGTGCGGTGGAGCTTCATCTGATGCGTGCACTACAGTTGATCGAGGATCGCCGGCTGGAACAGGTCGAGCTTCAACCCCCGCCGCCGCCTGAGCTCGGCGAGGTGACGGTGCGGATCAAGGCGGTTGCGCTCAATCATATCGACGTCTGGGGCTGGCGCGGCATGGCATTCGCCAAGCGCAAGATGCCGCTGGTGATCGGCGCCGAAGCCTCCGGCGAGGTTGACACGGTCGGCGCAGGCGTATCGGGTCTGCTGCCCGGACAACTCGTCTCGATCTACGGTGCGCGCACCTGCGGGCTTTGCCGTCCCTGTCGCGAGGGCCGCGACAACCTGTGCGAGCACGTGTCGGGCGTTCACGGATTTCACCTCGACGGCTTTGCCCAGGAAAAGATCAACCTGCCGGCCCGATTGCTGGTGCCCGCTCCGCCCGGCGTCGACGATGTCGGCGCAGCGCTTGCGCCGGTGACCTTCGGTACGGTCGAGCATATGCTGTTCGACAATGCCAGGCTCGAGCCCGGCGAAACGATCCTTGTCCATGCCGGCGGGTCTGGGATTGGCACGGCCGCAATCCAGCTCGCCAAACGCATGGGCTGCACCGTGATCACGACGGTCGGATCCGACGACAAGATCGAGAAGGCGAAGGCGCTGGGCGCTGACCATGTCATAAACTATCGCGTTGACCGGTTCGAAGGCGTTGTCCGCAAGCTGACAAAGAAGAAGGGCGTCGATGTCGTCTTCGAACATGTCGGGGCTGACACATGGGCCGGGTCGATGCTCTCCCTGAAACGCGGAGGCCGGCTTGTCACCTGCGGCTCCACGTCGGGCGTCTCCACGCAGATCAATCTGATGCAGCTTTTCCAGCAACAATTGAAGCTGCTCGGATCGTTCGGCTGCCGCATGGAGAACATGGTGAACGCCATGCAAAAGATGGCGGCCGGGATCGTCCATCCGGTGATCGACACCGAGGTGGGTTTCGACGACATCGGCACGGCGCTGCAACGGATGGAAGGCCGGGACGTCTTCGGCAAGATCATCCTGCGCGTAAACTGAAGATGAGGCCGGTCGTCGTCCGCCTTACGCGCGCGTTGCGGCAAGTAAACTATTGGCTGATCGCCCAGTTTGCGCGCGCAACGCTCGCAATTCTGCGACGACTCCCACCGGACAAGGCGCTGAGCTTCGCCGACCGAGCAGGACGGCGTGTCGGTCCCTGGATCGGCCGCCATCGCGTGGCCCTCGACAATCTCCGCGAGGCATATCCCGAAAAGTCCGAAGCCGAGATCGCCGCGATTGCTTCGGACATGTGGGGCAACATGTCCCGGCTCGCCGCGGAGTACATCTTCCTCGATCAGTTGTTCGACTTTGTGCCGAACGTTCATACGGACGGACGCATCGAAGTCGTGGGAGTGGAAACGTTTCTGCGCCTGGCGGCCGAAAAGGATACGCCGCACATCATCTTCACCGGACATTTGGGCAATTTCGAGCTGCTGCCGGTGGCCGGCGCTGCATTTGGCCTGACAGTTACGTCGATGTTCCGCCCGCCGAACAACCCTTACATCGCCGACTATGTGTTCTCGAAGCGAACCTCCTCGATGGGAAACCTGCTCGCTTCCCGTTCGGGCGCGGCCTTTTCGCTCGCCCGTATTCTGGAGGCCGGCGGCAATGTGGGCGTACTGGTCGACCAGAAGTTCATGCACGGGGTCAGGACGAAATTCTTCGGACGCGAATGCGAGACCAGCCCGCTTGTCCCCAAGCTTGCGCGGCAATATGGCTGCGACGTCTATCCGGCGCGCTGCATTCGGCTGCCGGACAACCGTTTCCGGCTCGTCCTTCAGGACAAGCTGGACCTTCCGCGCGGCGAGGACGGACAGATCGATGTGGCTGCGACCGCCCAACGGATGACGGACGTGGTCGAGGGATGGGTGCGCGAGGATCCCGGCCAATGGATGTGGTTCCACAAGCGTTGGAAGCTGGCTCAACCAAAGCCCGGCCGGACCAAGCGTAGCGTCTGATCAGTCTGCCACTGGTGACCAGATTTAGAGAAGCTGTCATGAACTGGGGCTTCGGCATCGCACGTTGCCTTTCAGGAAAGAGCGCGTTTCTCCGTTGCCCGCCCGCTTTCGCGTCTGGCCATTGTCAAAGACCTCTCCCTCTCGGGAGCAGTCGGGAAGCGGGGCGCTGGGTCGGCACCTCGTAAAGTAAATGTATGGCGCCTTCCCAGCCCTCCGCTATGGCTCCGGGCGTTCCTCGCTCGAAAAGCCAAATCGTTGGCTTTTCGCCGACCTGCGGT
>JBEVEP010000200.1:0-8921 GCA_040512755.1 Mesorhizobium sp. | reverse complement strand
AACGCCGGATTTTTCCGTGCCGACACTCCGCGCGATCGCTGCGGCGGGGCACAGCGTCGCGGCTGTCTACACACAGCCCCCACGGCCCGCTGGCCGGCGTGGATTGGAACTGACGCCGTCGCCAGTCCACCGGGAAGCCCTCGGATTGGGCCTGGAGGTCCGGACTCCTGTTTCGCTGAAGGACGAAGCCGAGCAAACCGCGTTCCGAGCCATCGGAGCGGACGTCGCCGTTGTCGTCGCATATGGCCTCTTGCTGCCAAAGGCCATTTTGGACGCGACAAGGCTCGGTTGCTACAATGGCCACGCCTCGCTTTTGCCGCGGTGGCGTGGTGCAGCGCCGATTCAGCGCGCTATCATGGCCGGTGATCATAAAACCGGCATGATGATCATGAAGATGGACGAGGGGCTTGACACCGGTCCGGTGGCGCTGACCCGGATTGTCGACATCGGGCAGGACATGACGGCGGGCGAATTGCACGACAGGCTGACGGATGTTGGCGCAGAGCTGATGGTTCACGCACTTGATGGATTGGAGCGCGGCAACCTCCCTCTCCAGCCACAGTCGCCGGAAGGCGTGACGTACGCGAAAAAGATCGATAAAGCGGAGACGCGGATCGACTGGATGCGGCCGGCGATAGATGTGCACAGCCACATTCGAGGGTTGTCACCATTTCCAGGGGCATGGTCCGAAATCCGGATCGGCGCCAAGCCGGAACGCCTGAAGCTGCTTCGGTCGACCCTGACGGAAGGAAAAGGCGCTCCCGGCGAGATCCTCGATGATCGCCTGACCGTCGCCTGCGGCGAGGGCGCCGTCAGATTGACCGAGGTGCAACGGGCAGGCGGAAGGCCTGTCGGCGCACAGGAATTCCTGCGCGGGAACAAGATAGAAAAAGGAAGCGCATTCGTATGAGCATGATGTCGATTCGGGCAGCGACCCCGAGAGATCGCGAAGCCATCCGCCTCGTCGAGGAACACGCCTTCGGGCAGAAGGCCGAGGCCGGACTGGTGGACACGCTCGTCACCGACGGCGATGTGGTTGTCGAATTGGTGGCGGAGGAAGACGGCCAGGTCGTCGGCCATATCCTCTTTTCGCGGCTTTTCGTGACCGAAGGCCATAAGCGGTTTCCGGCGGTCGCGCTCGCGCCTCTGGCAGTCGAGCCCTCCTTTCATCGCAGCGGCATCGGCGGCGCGCTCGTTCGCGAAGCCCATGTGAGGCTGGTGGAGGCTGGCGAAATGCTGTCCTTGGTTCTTGGCGACCCGGCCTACTACGGACGCTTTGGTTATAAACACGAGCGCGCCGCCAAGTTCGACAGCGACTACCAGTGCGACGCGCTGCAGGCGCTCTCATGGGGCGATGCGCCTGATACCGGGCGGCTGGTCTATGCCGCTGCTTTCGGCTCCGCACTTGCGGCGTAGGCAAAAGGACAGCTGTCGTCTCGCATGCAGCGTTACCGCCTCGATATCGAATATGACGGCAGCGCGTATGCCGGCTGGCAGCGGCAGGCCGGCCAACCTTCGGTGCAAGCTGCAATCGAACAGGCACTCCAACGCTTTTGCGGCCAGGACGTTTCCCTGCGCGGCGCCGGACGCACCGATGCAGGCGTCCATGCCAGCGGCCAGGTCGCGCATGTCGACCTCGACCGGGATTGGCCGGCTGACACGGTGCGAGACGCGGTGAATGCCCACCTCCAGTTGGCAGGTGAGACCGTATCGATCTTGCACGCATCTCTGGCTGCGCCCGACTTCGACGCGCGCTTTTCGGCGATTGGCCGTCACTATCTTTACAGGATCATCAACCGCCGCGCGCCTTTGACGCTGGATCGAAAGAAGGCCTGGTGGGTGCCGAAGATGCTCGACCACGCCGCCATGCACGATGCAGCCCAGCTGCTTGTCGGCAAGCACGATTTCACGACGTTCCGTTCGAGCCAATGCCAGGCACTGAGCCCGGTGAAGACGCTCGACCGGCTTGATGTGACCCGCTGCGGCGACGCGATCGAAATCCGTGCCTCGGCGCGATCGTTCCTTCACAATCAGGTCCGCTCGATGGTCGGCTCTTTGAAGCGCGTCGGGGAAGGCGGATGGACGCCGGCCGACGTCGCGACCGCTTTAGAGGCTCGCAACCGCGCCGCTTGCGGTCAGGTGGCTCCACCAGACGGACTGTATCTGCTCAAAGTGGATTACTGACTTCTGCAGCTTACCGAGCTACCGGTACGCCCTACGAACAGACGCGAGAACAAGCATCGGCACCGATTTTGGTGATGGACCGCTGCGGCCTAAATCCGCCCCAGTCCGAGTATCGCCTGCAATGCGAAAAGCACGGCCAACGACGCCACGAACATCGCCACAAAGACGGCGGACCCCAGACCAGCGCCCTTTCCGATTGCTGCGTTTGTGAGCCGCCAGGAGAGCACCATCGACGCCAGAAAAAGCAAGAGAGACAGAGCAGCGGACACGTCCTGCGCGGCGGGAAAGAACAGTTTTAGCACGGCAGGCGGCAGCATCAGCCAGACGAGCAGCGCCGAGCCCCAATTCGTAGCCACGACATAGTGGACCAGTCTGTCGGCAATTCCCGCCGGCCGCGCCGCCAGCGCCAACGCGCCGAGCGGCAAAACCCATGCGCCGATATCGACCACTGCAAACCGCAGCACGATCGAGAGCCGGCTGCCCATGTCGGCCAGTTCGGTGATGTCGTTGGCGACGGCAATCCAGCTTGCAGCTAGAGCGGGAAGCGCAACAATGATGGCAAAAAACGAGTTCCAGAAACCGTCGACGGAAATGTCGAGAAGCCGCATTCCGTCCGGCTTGCCGAGCATCAGGCGCCAGGCGCCTGTCATATATTGCTGGATGTCCTCGACGGAAGGCATGGCTTCGCTCAGCCGAACCAGTCTTGAAGGAAACGTTCGTAAATGCGCGTGAGCGCCTCAAGGTCGGCGAGGCTGACACGTTCGTCAACCATGTGCATTGTCTGACCCACAAGCCCGAACTCCACGACGGGACTATAGTCCTTGATGAAGCGCGCATCGGATGTTCCGCCCGATGTCGAAAGCGCCGGCGCCCTGCCGGTCACGGCCTTGATCGAACCTGACAGCGTCTCGATGAGGCGATCGTTGCGGGTCAGAAAAACGGGACTGGGCCTGTCGCGCCATTGAAGTTCGAATTCAATGGGCTCTTCCTTGCCTGGGCGCAGCCTGCGGCGACTTGCTGCGCGATCAAGACGGTTGTGGATCTCGGCCTGGATGGTTTCGGCCGTCCATTTATCGTTGAAGCGAATGTTGAAAGCGGCTGTCGCCTTCGCGGCGATCACATTCGTAGCCGTATTGCCGACGTCGATCGACGTCACCTCCAGATTGGTTGGCTGGAAATCACGCGTTCCCTCGTCGAATGGAGGCGCAAGCAGCGACTCGACGAGCGTTACGATGCCGCGCACCGGATTGTCTGCCAGATGCGGATAGGCCGCATGTCCCTGACGGCCCACGACGGTGACCACACCGGAGAGTGAGCCACGGCGGCCGATCTTGATCATGTCGCCAAGCTGTTCCGGATTGGTTGGCTCCCCGACCAGAGAAGCGTCCCATTTTTCGCCCTGGCCCGCTGCCCATTCGAGGAGCTTCACGGTGCCGTTGATCGACGGCCCCTCCTCGTCCCCGGTGATCAAGAACGAGATCGATCCTCTAGGCTTCCCTTTTGTTTCAAGGTGCCGGGCCACGGCGGCCAGGAAGCAGGCAATGCCGCCCTTCATATCCACCGCGCCGCGGCCGTACATATGGCCGTCAGCGATCTCCGCGCTGAAAGGAGAATGCGTCCAGGCATCTTCGTCGCCTGGGGGGACAACATCGGTGTGGCCAGCAAACATGAGATGCGGACCGTTGCCGGAGAGGCGGGCGTAAAGGTTTTCGATACTTGGTGTCCCCTCCTCCGAAAAGACTGGCCGCTCGACTGAAAATCCCATTGGTTCCAGCAGCCGCTCAAGTGCCGCGAGCGCGCCGCCTTCTGCGGGTGTGACCGACGGACAGCGGATCAAAATGGCGAGGTTGGCGGCGGGATCAGTGGGCAGACTCATGATGCCGAGGCTTAGCCGAAAGCGGATAGCCTGTCACTGTCGCCGCAAGGCAGCGATGGAGGCGGCGTTTGCCACTATTCCTGAACTACAAAGCCCGATCTGGTTCGGGACCGCCGCGCGGCCCCCAGTCATGCAAGCCGGGTCCGTAAGCCTTCGCGAGTCAGGTCCGGCCAGACGGCGGAGTGTCGGCGCGATCGCCATATCGGTTGGGTGCGGGGTCGCCGGGGAAGAAGCACAGGACAAGGAACGCCACGATCGAGATAACCGGGATGAAGAGCGAGGCGGCCAGAATGCCGGGTTTTCCGAAGTCGTGCAGGCGCTTTACGGCCAGCGCAACGTTGCACCAGAGCGACGCCAGGAAAACGATGCCGAATATCATCGACCACATCTGCGCTTGCGGGCTGTCTTCTGGCACGAGCATGTAGCGGTAAAGCGGGAACGCCTGGGCAATCGCCAGAAGGAGCCCGGCAAGAAAATACGCTGCCCGGCCAACACGGCCGGACAGGCTGAAGAAGAGCCAGGTGAGTAGCGATCTGCTAGGCAACAGGATCGGCCCCATATTGATTGTCACCGCGGGTGCCTTTGAGGAAGCCGAGTTCGACCAAGAACCATATGGTGCCGATGACGGGCACCAGTATGATCAGGCTCCACCACGCCGACTTGTCGCGGTCGTGCCAGCGCTTGGCGTACAGGGCAAACTGGGGATAGATGGCTGCGAGCGCGATGACGATGGTCACGGGGCCGATGCCGGATTGACGGATATCCAGACCGAGGGCCACATCGATGATCTCGGCGACGATGTGAATTGCCGTCAATACTGCGATGCCGGCCCAGAACTTGGCGCGGTTGATCCGCCCGTCATAACTTGTCAGAAGAAATTTCCAGTCCATGACACCCCTGTTGGCCAAAAAAACCGCGCGCCGTTGCGCCGGCGGGAAGATGCTTTGATTTGCCGAGACTTAGTCTCGAAGAAGCTCGTTGATCGATGTCTTCGAACGGGTCTTCTCGTCGACGCGCTTGACTATAACGGCGCAATAAAGGCTCGGACCCGGCTCGCCGTTCGGCAGTGGCTTGCCCGGCAGGGATCCCGCGACGACCACGGAATTGGCTGGCACCTCGCCGTAGAACACCTCGCCTGTCGCGCGGTCGACAATCTTGGTTGATTGCCCGATGAACACGCCCATCCCGAGCACGGAACCTTCGCGCACGATGCAGCCTTCGACAACTTCGGAACGTGCGCCGATGAAGCAATTGTCCTCGATGATCGTAGGACCGGCCTGCATCGGTTCCAGAACACCGCCAATGCCGACGCCGCCCGACAGATGCACATTCTTGCCGATCTGGGCGCACGACCCGACCGAGGCCCATGTATCGACCATCGTGCCACTATCGACATAGGCACCAAGATTGACGAAGGACGGCATCAGCACTGCGCCGGGCGCGATATAGGCCGAACGCCGGACGATAGAGGACGGGACGGCGCGGAAACCCGCCTTTTCGAACTCGTTGGCGCTCCAGCCGCTGAATTTCGATGGCACCTTGTCCCACCAGACGGCCTCACCCGGCCCTCCCTTGATGACTTCCATGGGATTGAGCCTGAAGGACAGCAGAACGGCCTTTTTAAGCCATTGATTCACCTTCCATTTTCCGTCTTCCTGACGTTCGGCTACGCGGGCCTGGCCGCGATCGAGAAGGTCCAGTGCAGCTTCGACGGCCTCGCGTACCTCGCCACGCATTCCGACCGAAATGGCCTCGCGTTCCTCGAAAGCCGTTTCGACCGTTCTTTCAAGGCTGGCCAAATCGGTCTTCGGCATGGCAAAGGCTCCATTACGTGGTGTTAAGGCGCGAGGCTTTAGGCTGTAAAAATTGCGCGGACCCTATGTCATGGTTTGGACAGGGTCAATCGCGCCATGCGCCATGGAACGGTGCATGAACAGGATGGACGGGTTAAAGAAATGAACCCCATGGAGAAGGCGGGCTGGTCGCCGCTGCCGCATTCGGACGAGGACCTGGAGCGGGCAAGGAAGGCGCCGGACACACCGCAGACGCGCGCGCCGACATACCGGCTGGCCTGGACCGATGAAGAGTTCATGACCCGGCGCGAGTTGCGGCCGGTGCGGCTGCAGCTGGAACTGCTGAAACCGGAAATGATCCTGGCCGAGCGTGGTATCCGCTCAACGGTGGTCATGTTCGGCGGCGCGCGCATTCCGGAGCCGGGCGGCGAGGCGTGGGCGGCGAAGAATGAGCGGCAGAAGCGGAACCTTGAGAACAACAGCAAATATTACGAGGAAGCGCGCAAGTTTGCGCGGCTCTGCTCGCAGCAGTCAGCCTCGTCATACTATCGCGAATTTGTAGTGGTGACCGGCGGTGGACCGGGCGTCATGGAAGCAGGCAACCGCGGCGCCGATGATGTCGGCGCGCCATCGATCGGCCTCAACATCGTGCTCCCGCATGAACAAGCGCCCAATTCGTATGTGACGCCGGATCTCTGCTTCAATTTCCACTATTTCGCGATCCGGAAGATGCATTTCGTGATGCGCGCCAAGGCGATTGCGGTCTTTCCGGGCGGCTTCGGAACAATGGACGAGTTCTTCGAGACACTGACGCTCATACAGACCGGACGCATGGAGCGCGTGCCTATCATCCTGTTCGGCAGAACCTTCTGGGAAAAAGCGATCGACCTCGATTTCCTTGCAGACCAAGGAACAATTTCGCCAGGCGATCAGGACATCATCGAATACGTCGAAACTGCTGACGAAGCCTGGGGCGTGATCAGCCGATTCTATGGACTGTAGCCGAAAGCAAACATAGGCTCGTGCGAAGCCAGCGCAGGACTTGAGGCAGCCGCGCAACGATGCCGCAGGGCTGGCGCTGGAAAGCTGCGGCGCCTTACGCTAATCAGTCGACATGGAAACATGGCGGCGAAAGGCAGGGTTGTTCGCGACGCTGCGGCGGGATCGCACCCTGTTTGCCCTGGCCGGCACGCTGATCCTGCTTTTTCATGCCTTCCAGCCTTTGGCTGACGCGCGCGCATCCGTTAGGGCGATGGCGTGGGTGATCTGCACGACGCTCGGCATGGTGGAGGCCATGCCGGGAGGCAAGGAGCTTCCCCCGCCGAACTCCAGCGACGATTGTCCGAAATGCATCGCTGGAGCCACCTGCGGCCCGATGGCGGCGAAGCCGAAGATGCTGGCCGCGGTCGAACCCGCCTTCCCCACGCCGTCGCTCGGAGGGCACACGGGTGCCGCTTCGCCGCAGGAACCGGTTCTCGCCGGCCGTCTGAACGAACCACCGCCGGCAATTCGAGCGCCGCCCCTTTTCGCGTAGTGAACCCGCCCGCTCCCATTCGGGAAGGGCAGCCTATTCCAACGCGAAAGGACACATTATGCGCCGAATTCTTCTCCCGTTTGCCACTGCGGCAACGCTCACTGCTATTTCCATGACTGGAGCTGACGCTCACGCCTCACTCGAAAAGAACCAGGCAGCGCCGGGCTCCTACAAAGCCGTCCTCAGGATACCTCACGGTTGCGACGGCCGGCCGACCCGCAGCGTTCGCATCGATATCCCTGAAGGCTATGTAGACGTTAAGCCGATGCCGAAGCCCGGCTGGACGCTCGATGTGGAAAAAGGCGACTACTTGCGGGAATACACGTTGCACGGAAAGAAGGTGGCATCAGGTGTGAAGGCAGTCACCTGGGCCGGCGGCTCCCTGCCCGACGAATTCTACGACGAGTTTGTCGTCAGCGGCGCCTTGGCCGGCCTCGAAACTGGCCGAACGCTGTTCTTCAGGACGATGCAAAAATGCGACGGCGGCCAAATCGCGTGGAATGAAGAACCGGCAGAGGGACAGAACCCACACGCGCTCGAACACCCAGCTCCCTCGCTCACCATTTTGGCAGCCGCTCACGGCGACAATCATCACGGTACTCAGTCCTCGGGCGAAGCTACAGTCGGCGACCTGGCGATTACCGCTGGATGGGCGCGCGCCATGCTTCCCGGCCAGCCAGCCGGTGGCGGCTATTTCACCATAGCCAACAAAGGTGAGTCCGCGGACCGGCTCGTTTCAATAATGTCGGCCAGCGCCGGCAAAGTCGAAATTCATACGATGGAAGTCGCCAACAACGTCATGGTCATGCGGCCCGTCGAGGGCGGACTGGAAATACCCGCCGGCGCAACGGTCGAGCTGAAGCCGGGCGGACTTCACGTGATGTTCATGGCGGTGAAGGAGCCATTCAAGGCCGGGAGCTCTGTTGTGCTGACCCTCGAATTCGAAAAGGCCGGCAAAGTGGAGCTCACGCTGCCGGTACGCTCGGCGGATGGAGCGGACGAGCATACCGGCCACGGCGGCTGACCGTCACTTGTGTCGTGATTTCGAAGTTCGCATGATTTTCGATATCACTCTCCGAGCGAACGTCGAAATTAAAACGACACTAGAATCAATAGTTGGGCGGAGCGCGGCGCAGCCAAGCTGGAGCACCCCTCATTCATTGCCACGGCCAATCACCACCGATCGAGATTAACTGAAGCGCCGATATCGCGCCTCTCCTTCTCCCCCTTGTGGGAGAAGGTGGCCGAGCCGGAGCGAAGCGCAGGCGAGGTCGGATGAGGGGTGCTGGACGGAGTGCAGCGCGCCAAGCTGGAACATCCGTCTCGGCTCCCGGCAACGGGCTGGAAGAACGCCGAAATTTCTTTATCCACGCCCTTTCAGCCTCTCGCATAATCGGCCCATCGCCTTCACGGGAACCTGGTGCGCACCGGGTATCAGGGAGGGCGGCGGTGCCGGGCCGGTCGCGTGGCGGAAACGCGGCTGGAAATTTTCATCCGAGGCCCGGGCCCGTTTCGCGGCTCCCCCGCACCGGCA
>JBEVEP010000151.1:0-6156 GCA_040512755.1 Mesorhizobium sp. | reverse complement strand
GCCTGGCGCGGGCAAAGCCGGCGGAAACCAACGCACCGTCGCCCCGCACGACCATCAGCGGGGCCGCGATGCCGCGCGTCTTCAGAAAGCCCTCGGTCGCGGCGACCAGGCGGTCGATCATCGAGATGAGGCGAGCATTAAGCAGCGTCGTCAGCGCACGGCGCGGACCGCCGAGCTTGGCGGAAAGCTCGTGGCTGGCAGTGACCGGCAGGTCGGTCTTCTCGCGGATTAGGTCGCGCGCCGCGATCTCATGCGCTGGGTTGCGCACCGCGAAATAGGCGCAAACCGCGAAACCGGAGACGGATGTGCCGAGCTCGGGCAAGGCCGCCTCCAGCGCCTCCAGATGCAGCGGATGCGCATTGCCATGCACATCGTGGCCTCCGGCGCAAAAGATCACCGGATCGGTCCCGAGCGCCGCCCTGAGGCCATCGCGAGCGAGATCGGCCTCGGAGAAGCCGATCATGACCAAAGCCACGCGGCCGCCTTGCCCCTCGACCAGCGCGTTGGTGGCAAG
Organism: Mesorhizobium sp.; assembly: GCA_040512755.1. GTDB lineage: Bacteria > Pseudomonadota > Alphaproteobacteria > Rhizobiales > Rhizobiaceae > JBEVEP01. The sequence goes on along the minus strand of JBEVEP010000151.1, from coordinate 5,642 downwards.
CGTCGTCGACATCGACACCAGCTTGACCGCGCCCGGATCGACGCCGGCCTTCTCCAGCACCGCATCGACCGCGCCTGAAATGCCCACCGCAAGATCGTGGCGCGTCGTCAGCGCCTTGGCCTTGGCGGCGACGCCGCCGGCCTCGGACCACAACACGGCGTCGGTATAGGTGCCGCCGGTATCGATGCCCAGGAAGAGCGGCGAAGCGGGCTTGGCGTTGGCGGGCATGCTGCGGAATCCGGCGGGGGCTTGGGGCTTGGCTCGATGTCTCACGCTGCCTTACAGCATCGGTCCAAAAATCCATATGGATTTTCGGGCGCGCCTTGCGCTGCCTCCGCCGAATCCGCGCGCCAACCACCATGCGCTGCTGCTGCCCCTCATCCCCCTGCCGGGACCTTCTCCCCGCTCGCGGGGAGAAGACAGCCGGCCGTTTTGCCTGCGCCTCACTGCGATGCTGCAGATTAGCGAAACCGGAGACGAGAGCGTTCTTCTCCCCGCTGGCGGGGAGAAGGTCCCGGCAGGGGGATGAGGGGCATTGCGAGGTCGCCGGATGAGGGGCGTGCGAAGCCGAAGTAAGTCGCGGTCAGCCCGCGAGGTCCTCGTCCTGCTCGACCGTCAGGGGTTTCACGTCGGTCGGCAGCGGCTCGGGCCGTTCGTCAATAACGGGCGAATGCGGAATGGGCCGCAGCGGCGCAGCACAGGCGGCGAGCGGGAGAAGGGCGGCGAGAAAAAGTCGCGGCAGGAAATTCATATGGCGGCGTTAGGGGCGGTCTGTGGCGGAAGCGGGGCGGCGCAAGGGCGGAAGTACCCCAAAACCGCATCGAAAATTGATCCGCTTGCGGCGGAGCGCGAAGTCTGATTGGTTCCCGCTGGGGAGCACACCGTGAACGTAGAAGATTTTATAACACGCTGGACCGGGCGCGAGGGCGGCGCTGAGCGCGCAACCTACCAGATGTTCCTGTCGGAACTCTGTGACCTGATCGGCGTAGCACGACCGGATGTCGCCGGCGCGGAGCGAGTCCACAACGATTACGTGTTCGAACGGGCGGTGCGTACTCGTGACAGTGAAGAGGTTTCTTCCGTCAAGCGCATCGATCTTTACAAGAAGGGCTGTTTTATCCTGGAGGCCAAGCAGTCGCGCCTGGCTGCCGTGAAGAAGGATGATGCCCGGCAGCTCGCGCTGCTGGCGGACGAGCCGAAGCAACTTGGCCGCCGCAGCGCGGAGCGCGGCTGGGACGCGATGATGAGCGCCGCTCGGCGCCAAGCCGAAGGCTACGTTTTCCGGCTCGACGCGGATCACGCCGCGCCGCCCTTTATCATCACCTGCGATGTCGGCCATGCCTTTGAGCTGTTTGCGGACTTCACCGGCACGGGTCGCGCTTACAACCAGTTTCCCGACCGCAAGGGCTTTCGCATCTACCTCGAGGATTTGCGCAGCGAGGAGACGCGCGCGCTGCTGGCGAGAATCTGGACCGATCCGCTGTCACTCGATCCCGCGCGCGAATCGGCCAGGGTGACGCGCGAGATCGCGCGGCGGCTGGCGGAGGTCAGCAAGGCACTCGAAAGGGACCATCCGGCGGAAGCCGTGGCGCATTTCCTTATGCGCTGCATCTTCACAATGTTCGCGGAGGACGTCGACCTGCTGCCGAAGGGGAAGTTCACCGAACTCTTGGCCGACTGCATCGACAGCCCCGGCGCCTTCGTGCCGCTGGTGGAGGAATTGTGGGCGAAGATGGACGAGCCCAATCAAGACAAGCGCTTCTTCTCGGCCTTCCGCGAGCGACTGCGCTATTTCAATGGCAATCTGTTCAAGGGCGCCAAGGCGTTCCCACTGGCGCGCGAGGAGATTGGCGAGCTGTTGCAGGCGTCCAAGGCCAAATGGACCGAAGTCGATCCGGCCATTTTTGGAACGCTGCTGGAGCAGGCGCTGGACCCGAAGGAGCGCAAGAAGCTCGGCGCGCATTACACACCGCGTTCCTATGTACAGCGGCTGGTCGAGGTGACAGTGATGGAGCCGTTGCGTGACGACTGGACCAAGGCGCTGCAAAAGGCCGAAGACCTGAAAGAGGAAGGCAAAGAGGCGCGGGCGGTTGAGGTGGTTCGTGTCTTCCACCATCAGCTTTGCCAGACACGCGTGCTGGACCCGGCCTGCGGCACCGGCAACTTCCTCTATGTCAGCCTGGAGCTGATGAAGAAACTGGAAGGCGAGGTGCTGGAAACCTTGGCGCGGCTGGGCGTTTCCGAGACCCTTGGCCTCGAGGAGGTCGACCCGCACCAGTTCCTCGGGCTGGAGCTCAACCCGCGCGCCGCCGCGATCGCTGAATTGGTCGTCTGGATCGGCTATCTGCAACAACACTATCGCAGCCGCACCGGTCATCCGGCGGAACCGATCCTAAAGGCGTTCAAGAACATCAATTTCGGTCGGCGTGAGGGTTATGACGCGGTGCTGACTTGGGACGGCTGCCCACTGCCGACCGTTGCGGAGAAGGACGGCAAACGGATCGAGACGTTTCCCAATGCGCGCCGGCCGGATTGGCCTGAGGCCGAGTTCATCGTGGGGAACCCGCCGTTTATCGGCGGCAAGGACATCCGCTCGCGCATGGGCTCGGCCTATACGGAGCTGCTTTGGGCCGTGCACAGGCATATGAACGAAAGCGCCGACTTCGTCATGTATTGGTGGGACCGCGCCGCTGAGCTGCTGGCGCGTAAGAAGACACCGCTACGCCGCTTCGGTCTGGTGACCACTAACTCGATCAGCCAAGTGTTCCAGCGGCGGGTGATGGAGAAGCACCTCAACGCCAAGAACCCGATCAGTTTGACTTTTGCCATTTCCGATCATCCATGGACCAAAGCCACCAAGGACAGCGCGGCCGTGCGTATCGCGATGACGGTGGGCGAGGCAGGCAAGAAGGATGGCGTGTTGTGGGAGGTGACACGCGAAAGTGGCTTGGACACTGATGAGCCAAAAATTGAGTTCCGCTCTTCGGTTGGAACGGTTAACTCCGACCTCACGATGGGTGTTGATTTGACTCGTGCCGTCGAACTGAAAGCCGGCTCAGGCCTATGCTCGCCAGGCGTTAAACTGCATGGAGCCGGCTTTGTCGTAACGCCAGCAGAAGCAAGACAGCTCGGCCTCGGTCGACACAAAGGCCTCGAAAACCACATCCGCAACTACCGAAATGGCAGGGACCTCACAGCAACGTCGCGAGGCGTGATGGTGATCGATCTGTTCGGCCTTTCCGCGGATGCGGTGCGTCGAGATTTTCCGGAAGTCTATCAGCATCTTATGGCTACCGTTCGAGTTGATCGGAAGCTCCAAGCCGAGAAATCTCCTACCAAGGACGCCCTCACTTATCTTGAGAATTGGTGGGTTTTTGGAAAGCCTCGAACTGAGCTTCGGCCTGCTCTCTTGGGATTGAGGCGCTACATCGCGACCGTCGAGACTGCCAAACATCGGGTGTTTCAGTTTCTTGATGCATCGATCCTTGCTGACAACATGATTGTTGTGATTGCGGATGATGATGCATGGGAGCTTGCGATCTTGTCTTCCCGACCACATACAATCTGGGCTCCAGCAATGGGCGGATGGTTGGGCTACGGCAATGATCCGCGTTATTCCAAGTCCCGTTGCTTCGACCCATTCCCATTCCCCGACCCATCTCCGGCCCTCCGCCAACAACTCCGCGAGGCCGGCGAGGAACTGGACGCTTTGCGAAAGAAGGTGTTGGCCGAACATCCGGACCTGACCCTGACCGGACTCTACAACGTGCTGGAAAAGCTGAAGAGCGGCGAGGCGCTGACCGACAAGGAAGAGGACGTTAAGCAGCGCGGGCTGGTGCTGATCCTGAAGGAACTGCATGAGACGATCGACCGATTGACCGCCGACGCCTATGGCTGGCCGCATGATCTCAGCGACGAGCAGATACTCGAGCGACTGGTGGCGCTGAACGCCGAGAGGGCCAAGGAAGAAGCGGCCGGCCATGTGCGCTGGCTCAGGCCCGACTATCAAATACCGCGCTTCGCCAAGGGCGCGCAGGCCAAGACCGGCGAACTTGATCTCGGCGAGGCGGTGGTGGCGATCGACAAGGGGCTGCCCGACTGGCCGAAGGACCGCGACGAGCATCCGCTGGCGGTCGACGCTGTGTTGCGCGCTTCCGGCGTGCCAATGGACGCGGCGGTGATCTCTCGCGCCTTCAAGAAGGGCGGGAAGAAGATCGAGCCGCGCATCGCCCAGGTGCTGGCGCGCCTGGCGCTCTACGGCCATGTCAGCGAATTGGCCGACGGCAAATTTGTGGCGCGAAGAGCAGCATAAATCGGAATGGACAATTCATCAGTGCAAGCGGCAGACAAAGTTCCACCCTTCGCGACATTTTATGAGCCGGTGCTGCGCGCCATTGATCATCTTGGCGGTTCGGCCTCGAATGACGAGATCGACGATCGCGCGGCGGCACTGATGAACGTGCCAGAGCGAGTACGGGCTCAGCCGCATCTCAACGGGCCGCGGACCAAGTTCGACTATCGCTGCGCCTGGGCCAGAAGTTGGTTGAAGAATGCCGGCCTGGTCGAAAATAGTGAGCGCGGCGTGTGGGCGCTGACGGCAAAAGGACGGGCCGCGCTTAGCCTGCCTTCCGAGGAGATCGTACGACTGGTGCGCAAGGCCGACGCGGATTTGCGAAAGTCAAAAGCAGTTGCATCGGCCGCCGAGCCGGACGAGCCCTCCGCGCCCCGCGACTGGCGCGAGCAATTGCTGGGTGTGTTGACCGCCATGCAGCCAGATGCCTTCGAACGGCTTTGCCAAAGAGTTTTGCGGGAATCGGGCTTCACCAAGGTGGAGGTTACCGGCAAGAGCGGCGACGAAGGAATCGACGGCACCGGCGTTCTGCGCGTCAACCTCCTGTCATTTCATGTGCGATTCCAATGCAAGCGCTGGAAGGGCTCGGTCGGCTCCAGTGTCGTGCGCGACTTTCGTGGCGCGATGGTTGGCCGCGCCGATAAGGGGCTGATCATGACCACCGGCAACTTCACTGCCGATGCCCGCAAAGAGGCCACCCGCGACGGCGCCCCGGCGATCGACCTGATCGACGGGGATTCCCTGTGCGATCTGCTGCGCGATCTGACGATTGGCGTGACGGTGAAAATGGTGCCCGAGATCAGCATCGACGAAGCCGCTTTCCAAGGCTTTTGACGCATCTCGGCGGCCGTCTTCGCTTACCGTGGTACCCCGTTAATCGGGGCGAAGACCGCTAATTATCACCCATCTTCAGCGCCTCGATAAACGCTGCCTGCGGAATATCCACCTTGCCGAACTGGCGCATGCGCTTTTTGCCCTCTTTCTGCTTTTCGAGCAGCTTGCGCTTGCGGGTGACGTCGCCGCCGTAGCACTTGGCCGTGACGTCCTTGCGCAGCGCCGAGATCGTCTCGCGGGCGATGATCCTGCCGCCGATGGCCGCCTGGATCGGGATCTTGAACATATGCTGCGGGATCAGCTCCTTGAGCTTCTCGCACATGGCGCGACCGCGCTTTTCCGCCGCCGTGCGGTGGACCAGCATGGACAGCGCGTCGACCGGCTCGTCATTGACGAGGATCGACATCTTGACCAGATCGCCCTCGCGGTAGTCGGTCAGGTGATAGTCGAACGAGGC
>JBEVEP010000110.1:0-8921 GCA_040512755.1 Mesorhizobium sp. | reverse complement strand
GACGGCAGTCTCGGGCGCTGCGCCCATCGCACTGCCGCTTTCACTGGCTTTGACAGCCTGGGGCTTCCTGGGAAAACTGGACAAATACGCGCGAGCCAAGTGAGCGTGACGGACAGGCAGACCTATCGACCATTCTGAGGCCTCGGGGTCTTCCCGCGAGCAGACCCTCGGGCCGCAATCGCAAGGTCAGAGCCGAGTGATGTTGCCATAGGGGTAATCGATATGCACCGAAACATCGTGGTGCTTGCGGACGGCACGGGCAATAGCGCCTCAAAGGCATTCAAGACGAATGTCTGGCGCCTCTATCAGGCGCTCGACCTCACGGGAAGTGACCAGATCGCCGTTTTCAGCGACGGCGTCGGCACATCGCAGTTCCGGCCATTCGCAGTCATTGGTTCCGCCCTTGGCTTCGGGGTGAAGCGACGAGTGCTGGCGCTCTACAAGTTCCTTTGCATGAACTATCAGGAAGGGGACCGGATCTACACATTCGGCTTCAGTCGCGGCGCATTCATCATCCGGCTTCTGGTCGGTCTTGTCGCGCGTGAGGGCCTGGTCGAATTCAAATCGCAGGAAGAGCTCGACCGCAACGCACTTGCCGCCTATCGCGCATTCCGAAGGAAAGCGTTCCCCGACTCCGTCTGGCTCCCCTGGGTCTGGCTTGGCAGAAACCTTCGCGACCGGATGGTCCGGGGTTGGAACTGGCTGACCGGCAGCCGAAGCTACGAGCAGGTGCAGCCGCAGAAGGGACCACGGTCTCCGGACGAGCTCACGATACGTTTCCTCGGTGTTTGGGATACCGTGGCCGCCTACGGACTTCCCGTGGACGAGCTCACCAAGGCGGTCAATGCCTGTATCTGGCCGATGATCTTCACGAACAAAAGTCTGCTCGAATGCGTCGAGCACGCCAGGCAGGCATTCAGCATTGACGATGAACGCCGGACATTTTTCCCGATTCGGTGGGACGAAACGGAATCCACTCCGAATGAGAAGGCTGCGAAGCGGTCGCCCCGCTTGCTCCAGGTCTGGTTCGCCGGTTCGCATTCCAATGTGGGCGGTGGTTATCCCGACGACCGCCTTGCCCACATACCGCTTTGCTGGATGATCGGCGAGGCCGCGGAAACCGGGCTCGTGTTCAATCCGGATGTCGTGGCCGACTATTGGGACTATGCATCGGAAAACGGCCGCATTTACGACTCCCGATCCGGCGTAGGTCTGTTCTATCGCTACCATCCGCGCCCTGTCGCAGACCTCATCGGCCGCGTCACGCCCGTGGTGCATTCGAGCGTGCTGCTGCGCATGAACAAAGGGGCGGACGGCTATGCGCCGATCTCGCTGCCGAAAAGGATCGACGTTCTCATGCCGCTCGGCCAGCGCCTGCCTTTCACTACCTGGGGACCGGATGTTTCCGGTACCGCGCGGAAAAAAGGCCGTGCAGTCGATAAGCTGCCCTTGCCATCCGGACGCCAGCGCGATCTTGGCGCAATGGATGCCGAAGTGGCGGACGCCATGCAAAAGCTGCGGCAGGGGCCGGGGGAAGCGGAACACAGCGAACGCGTCAATCTGCTTCTGGATACGGTCTGGTGGCGGCGCGGCCTGTACTATGCGACGCTCATCCTGGTTGTGCTTGCGGCGGCTTTCCCCTTTCTGGCTGGTTATGTGAGATTCGACGATGCCGACAAGGTGGGCAAGGGCGTCGTAGGTCCAGTCGTGGGACTGTTCGAGGGCTTTTTGCCCCGCTTTGCCGGACCTTGGCTCAACGCGATCACGCAGCATTCCGCCGGCGCCGCCGTGCTGGCCGCGGCGATCGTATTCTGCATCTGGCTGAACAACCTGCTGCGCCAGCGGATCCAGGATCGCTCCCGGGAAGCGTGGAATGTGGCAGCCCGCAAGGATGGCGGGCACCTCGAAATAAGCCGGAACAATGCACAGAGACGCATCGCATCGGCGGGCGTTCTGGTTTCCGGACTGCTGGCGCTGATGACGTTTACGCCTGGCGAAAAGATGAACGGAGCCAGCAGACTGTTTGCCTGGGTAGCGGCGGGCTGCCTTACAGCGGTGATGTTCCTCGGCCTGCGGGGTGACCGTAAAGTCAGAGAGGGGCGCCCCTTCTCTCTTCTGGGATTCGCGCGCCTCATAAGGACGAACCCTCTTGGCATCAAAGTCTACTACCTTCTGAAGGACTATATCCTGCCAGGCGTCTTTCTTGCCGCTTCGATCGTGCTCGTGCTGGCCGCCGTCAACAAGGTCGCGTTCGAGACCGCCAACTCGGCGGGCGCTTTTTGCGAAACTTCGCCGGGAGACGAACCGAACGCATCCGAAAAGCTGACAGCAGCCGGCCCATTCCCCATAAACGCGTTGTGCTGGGACAGCGGCATCCGCCTCGAGGAAAGAGTCACTTACCGAGTCGTGCTCTCGATCCCGCCCGAGGATACTTGGAAGGACGATACGATATGCACGGATACACGCGGCTTTTCAGCAGGGTGGGCGTACAGCTCCAAGGACAAACTCTCTCTTTATCCCGGTACCCTGTTGAAGCGATGGTGGGGCCAGCCATGGTTCAAGCCAATCGCACGCGTCGGTCAGCGCGGTAATGACGAATACGTCCTGGAGCCTGTTCAACCGAGCTTCCCGCCAGCTTGCAGCAATTCCACGCTTGTGGCGCATCTGACGCCGAAGACTTCGGGTGAGCTTTATCTGTACGTCAATGACGCTGCATTTGCCTTACCGGGATTGATACGGAAATATTACGCGAACAATCACGGATTCGCCTCCCTAACGGTCGAACGTCTGAAGGACTGAGCCCAGCAAACGCATTTTTTGTTTCGGCTGACACACCCGACCGTCCCTTGACTTGATCCGCCGGCGCCCGGACTCAGCAACTTTTCGGTTGATCTCTGGCTTCAAGATCTCGTCCCGGAATTGAACATCCCGCACGAGATGGGCTACAGCTCGATCATCCGAACAAGTTTCGTTGAAAATAGCGCAGGAAGATAACTGGCCATGTCGATAAGCGTCAGCCCCAACACAAGCTCAACGACGCGCGATCTCATCGATCATGCCGTCGCCAGCATTGAGGCTGCGGACTGTTTTTCAATGCCGTTCCCGCACATTTTCTTCCGGGATTTCTTCCCGAAGGATTTTTACGCCGAAACGATCAATGCCCTTCCCGAAGGCGGCTTTGAGCGGATTACGGGCAGTGGCACACGTATGGCGCTTCGGCTCTATGGAGAGAACATCGGAAAGATCGATGGTCACCTACGCGATATGTGGACGTCCGTGTCCGAGACGCTGACAGCCCCCGAGGTCGAAAACGCCATCCGGGTTCAGCTCAATCAAGGCCTGGAAATTCGTGCACGCGGCGACAAGGTGAAAGGCGCCGAAGGCCTAAAGCTTGTGCCCAAGCCGGTCCTCTACGTCGATCGCGACGGCTACCAGATCAAGCCGCATCCCGATACACGCAAGAAGGTCGTCACGATGCAGTTATACTGCCCCGCCGACGAGAGTCAGCGCGAGCTGGGAACAACGCTCTATCAAGCTTCCTTGAAGGGGCTATTACACGTGGACTCGTACGGGCTGGAGCCGGTCAAGACCTTTCCGTTCCTGCCGAATGTCGGCTACGCTTTTGTTGTCCTGAAGGCCTACCACTCCCTTTCCCGGATAAGCTGGCATGGGCGTCCGAAAATCAAGACGAAGATTGAGCAGCCACGCGTCTCTCTGCTCAATACCTACTATATTGACGAGGCCGTGGGGTTCTAAAAAGGCGGATAGGCTCCCAGGATCGAGTGCCAGATTGATCGCTGCTGGGGTCTCCCAGCCACCTTCAGAGCTGACCAAGATGGGGAAATGGAACCTCCCCGGACATCACCGAGTTTACCGGTATCGCAGGCTCGATCAGAGGATCGTGACCATGACACAGTTCGGTTTTGAAATGAGTGACCTCATCTCCGCAGTGGAAAAGTGTGTCCGCACGGAGTCGGTTGGCCTCCTCGTCTCTACCGCGCAAGCTGTGGAGGAGTTGCGGGTGATGTCAGGCGATTTCGTGACGTCCGATGAGGACTTGGCGAACGCGGTGTCGAAAGCGGCCCTGAGGTTGGGTTGTTCGGTCGTGTTCGATGAACAAGCCGGCGCCGACATACTCAGGATGGCCTGATCCGCTCATCGGGTTTTTGCCGCGGTTTCGGCGAATGGCGCGTTCGAGAAGCCCCGGCACTGCCGAGCCTCAGGCGTCGGCGTAGTCCGCCATCGTCTCCTCCAATGTGAGTAGGTAGCCCAGGGCCATCAAGGCGTCTTCGCAGGTCAAGGACATCGCTTCCAGTTTCGCTGCAGCCATACTCATTCCGGTGACCGTTGCGCTACTATGGTGAATGTCGCCGAGTGCTGCCATCGCGAGGTCATGCGCGACCTTCCGGCGAAGCGCACCCGGCATAGAAGGCACGTTGCCGTGCCGTTCCTCCACCCGCTGTAGACTGAGAGCATACGCTACTATGAAATCACCTGCATCAATTTCGGAATAATAGAGCAGGCGCTCCATCGTCCGTTCGACCTCCTTGAGCAGTTTCGAACCCCTTTGCTCCTGCCGCGCATTGCTCACGAGACAGTACATCCTCCACCCCTTTGATGTTTCCCCCGTTGGCAGATTAAGGGCAAATGCAGGGGACGCCACTAACGGGAAGTTGTCAGACAAATCTGTCAAATGATGAGAACGTAACCGTAGGATGAAGCGAAGCGTGACAAGGAATTTTGGCCGGATCCAACCTGATGGTCGATGCGCCCGCGCGTCTTATGCCGGCCTGCTGCTAGCCGCGCGGCTTGGCCTCGCTGCAACGCGAGTCTAAAGGCGCGGTCTGTGTTTAATTGAAACGCTCACTCACGCTAACTCTCTGTCTTAACGCAATTCAAACGGAAACCGGTTTCACTTTTTCTCTAGAAGCTGCGCGGCGGCGCATAGATGCAAAGTGTCTGCGCCTTCGGTTCTCCCCGGATCGAGCATCGATGGAAATTGCTGTCGGGAGACGGATGGACCCGCCTGTCCTGATAGGGAATTAGTTCTCCCGTCTCACGCACGAGGTAGCCTTCGGAAGCTTCGCTGATAGACGTGGCCGGAATCGGCCGGCAATCTCGATCATGGCAACAGAACTTGTCGTAGAATTCGTGAGACTGTGCGACGGAAGTGATCGCCTGACATGAAACAAGGATGCAACCGCAAAGCCAAAAGCGGCTCCTCTTGAGATTGGCGCCCGCCGGTCGCATGACTGTTCTCCACCGATTGGGTTCGATTGAAACGAATCTCCCACGCGGCAGCGTCTACTGTCAGTTAAGTCGATCACAGTTGTATGAGAGCCGCTCAGAAGGATCAGAACAACCGGCTCGCCCCTTCATACCTCCCTGCCCGATATCTGTACCGTTGCTATTGGCAGACCATGCGGATACGGCCCGTGGCCGATTTCTCATTGCGACATGAGAGAGGGTGGGAGGGATCCGAGCGTACGAAAGGCGGCTTCACCTTCGGTTTCCAGCCCTGCACGGCCGTGCCGGAGTCGCTGACGGAGGCCGAAGCCACGGCCGGCCGCGACTTTCGCTCGACAGGAGCCGGTGGGATCTCTTGCGGGACCGGAGCGGCATACGTGGGGTGCGGTGCGGCTGCAAAGCCGGGCAAGGTCAAAGGTTTCGCCAGCACGACGGAACCGTCCGATGTGCGCGTGCAACCTGCCACTAGACAAAGGCACGCCGCAGCCATGAGGAATCGACGCGATCCCGTCACGCTTCCGGTGGGGAGGCCAAGGCTTGGATTACTCGCGTTCATCATTAGTAGGCGCTTATGCACGAAATTGGGGGAAATTTCGGCGGCTTTGCAAATCGGTGCGAACCGCCGAGCTTCCTACGCGAGTATTCCCCATACGCGGTAATTAATCCGTTACTGACACCAAAATGAAATCGATCCTTCCGAGCGTATCCGTAGCGCCAATTTATTCCTCCTCATCCCCGCCCGACGTCCATGAGTGCGGAGCAATACGCTTTTGCGTATCGCTGTCGATGTAGGTCCACCAGCCGGCATCATTGTCATCCCATTCACCGCCGGCAGCCTTCAATCGCTCCAGCGAAAGGTACCGGGCGACCGATTCGTTCTCCTGACCATCCGCATCTGTCCAGAACACCTGAACTTTTCTGCCGTCTTTCGGAGCCGTCTCGATTGGTTTTCTGTCCGACATGCTGCGCGCCTTTCAATCAGATTTGAAAAGTTAGCAGGCTTTTCGAATAAGGCCATGCCAACGCCTGAGGAAGGACCGACAACGCTTTGTCGCGCGACTGTTCGAGCGCCCGCCGGCTCTCCCTCCGGGAGGCGAGACGATGCAACCCAAAGATGAAGCTCGCTTGCCTGTTAAGCTCCAAGTAACGTTGATGAATTATCACGCAGAGGCGGGAAGCCCGGCGCAGCGGTGATGCATGCGCAAAGTTGGAGTATGCGCGGTGATCCACAGATTCGGAATCATCTGTCTTCTGTCGATGGCGTTCGCGGGAGCCTTCGCAGGCGTCGTCCGCTATTCGGCCGAGTCGCGCGGCTTCGATTCAGCGTGCCGTATCTCGACCAACCCTGCCTGCTTCGGCCCACATCTCAGTAAGTGATGGCGTCCGACAGCAAACAGGCTACACTGGCGTTGATGGAAATCGCGATCTGCATTGCGCAGGGTGTCCACGAGATTAGCCCGGGCGCCACGCAGGCCATGAACTTCGCGGCTGCCAAGGCGTATAACCGGCTGAAGGAGAGCGGCGATAACGCCGCAGCGGAAATCCTTTACGAATTTGGCCGCGCCTTGCTCGACCGTGCTCTTTTCCCCAAGCCCGATTTGGGAGGCTCCGAAAGGCCGCGGAGGTAACCCCCCGGAACGAAATGGCCGTCGATTCGTTACAACTGCGCGACTATTGGGTTGCGGAAAGAGGAAGTCGTCATGGCAAAGACAGCAACTTCGTCCAAGAAGAATTCCAGAACAGGGCCGGGAGCCGGCGCTGCCGTAGCAGCGCGCTCCAAGGACGCCGCAAAGGCGAAGCCGGCAGCGAAGAGCAAGACTTCGTCATCGAAAGTTCAAGCGAAGCCTGCGGCAAGTCCCGCTACAAAGCGGTCCACTGCAACCAAGGCCAAGTCCAGCCCTGCCAAGTCGTCTTCATCGACGTCGCCAAAAACCCGCGCAAAAGCATCGGCCAAATCATCGTCGATCACCGCGAAAGTCGTAAAGGGTATCAAGGCCACGGCTACCGGCGCTCTTGGTGCGGTGTCGATGGCTGCGCAGGCCCTCACTCCGGATAAGAAAACCGGAAAGGGAAAGTAGTCCTCAAAGCTTCACCCAAGCCGCATTCTTCTGGGAGGAGCGCACGCAAGCCTCCACGAAAGCAACGCCCTCGACGCCATCGGCGACCGTCGGATAGACGACGTCCTTCGGAGGTTTGGCGTTTTTCTTGCGAGCAGCGCGGATGGCTTGAGCGGCTTCCGTGTAAATATTGGCGAAACCTTCCAGATACCCTTCCGGATGGCCAGGCGGCACGCGCGTGACGCGAGCAGCGGCAGCACCTGCGCCTGCGCCACCTCGGGTGATAAGGCGTCGCGGTTCCCCCAAGGGGGTGAACCAGAGATAGTTCGGATCGGCCTGCACCCATTCAATGCCGCCCTTCGTGCCGTAGACACGCAGCTTCAGGCCGTTCTCATGCCCTGTCGCAACCTGGCTCGCCCACAGCATGCCCTTTGCAGGGGGCGCTTTGCCTTGAGGCTTGAAGCGCAACAACACATGCGCATTGTCGTCCAGCTTTCTGCCGGGCACGAAGGCGTCGAGATCGGCCGACAGGCTGTCGAGCTCCAGCCCGGTGACGAAGCGCGCAAGATTATAGGCATGCGTGCCGATATCGCCGGTCGACCCGCCCGCACCTGACTGCTTGGGATCGGTTCGCCATGCCGCCTGTTTCTGGCCCGTGGCCTCTATCGGCTCCGCCAGCCAATCCTGAGGATACTCGGCCTGAACCACGCGGATGTCGCCGAGCTGGCCTTTCTGAACCATCTCGCGCGCCTGCCGGACCATCGGATATCCGGTATAGTTATGGGTCAGGATGAACAGCTTGCCGGCTTTTTCGACCAGCGCAGCCAGCTTTTTCGCGTCGCCCAATGTGGATGTCAGCGGCTTGTCGCAGATGACATGAATGCCTGCCTCCAAAAAGGCTTTCGCCGCCGGGTAGTGCATGTGATTGGGTGTGACGATGGCGACCGCTTCTATGCCGTCGGGACGCTTCGCCTCGGCCTTTGCCATTTCCTGGAAGGACCCATAGCTTCGCTCCGGATCGAGCCCAAGTTCGGCTGCCGACGCCTTGGCGCGGACTGGATCGGAGGACAGCGCGCCCGCCACGAGTTCGAAGCCGCCGTCCAGCCTCGCCGCAATGCGGTGCACGCCGCCGATGAATGCCCCCTGACCGCCCCCAACCATGCCGTAACGGATCGGCTTTTCTGCCCCTTGGCTCTTGCCGCCTTCGATCGCCATTGCATCCCTCCCTCTCTGAACTCATGACATCGGCCGCCCGGCTGCTGCCGACCCCACATCCTTTCAGGGGAAGGAGCGGCCAGCGAGGCCACAGCTAGCCGCTGCGCTTCAGCCGATACCCATCATCGCCTTAAGCAGCTTCCTGTCGGTCGCCCCTCCCGCGAAATCGTCAAACGCCTTCTCGGTCACGCGGATGATGTGATGCTGGATAAAGGGCGCGCCCTCGGCGGCACCGTCCTCAGGATGTTTCAGGCAGCATTCCCATTCGAGTACCGCCCAGCTGTCGTAGCCGTATTGCGCGAGCTTCGAGAAAATGCCGCCAAAATCAACCTGGCCGTCGCCCAGCGAGCGGAACCGTCCGGCACGGTTCACCCAGCCCTGGTATCCCGAATAGACGCCCTG
>JBEVEP010000095.1:0-7943 GCA_040512755.1 Mesorhizobium sp. | reverse complement strand
CGGGCGACTTGCTCTCAGTCTTTACGTGGCTTCTGGCCTCCGAAACCGCTCAGCACTTTAGAGCAAGATGAGGTTAGGTATGGTCAGTTCTGTTTCTCGCGCGGCGAGGCGATCCACGCGGAGGGTCGCGAAGGTCGATGGGGTCCATCGGCCGAGCGGCCCGACAAAGTGGGCGGCCGCCGCGCGGAAACCCAAAGGGCCGGGTGAATTTGCGTCAAATCCTTCGGGCTTCGGCTCGGCCGTACCACCGGTACGACAGTCGCCGTACCCCTCGACCTTACCGCAAATTCCCGCCGGCAGAACGACCACGCCTAATCTCATCTTGCTCTAGGGTCCGTTGGTCGAATAACGGGGTTGCGCGCTGGCGCAACGCCGTCATTATGCTTGGACCAACCGCGCCTGGAGCGGAGACGGGAGGAGCATGACAATGGCTGCCACGGCCCCCGCCGCCGGCGCGGTGCTTGATACGTTCCCGAAATATCTCCTGCTCAACGCAGAGCGTTTTGCCGACCGCCCGGCCATGCGCCACAAGGACTACGGCATCTGGCAAAGCTGGACCTGGTCCGAACAAATGGACGAAATCCGCGCGCTAGCGATCGGCCTCACGGACCTTGGGCTGACGCGCGGCGACAAGGTCGCGATAGTCGGCGCGAACCGTCCCCGCCTTTATTGGAGCTTCGCCGCTGCCCAATCGATCGGCGCCATTCCCGTACCCGTCTATGCTGACGCGGTCGCAGAAGAGATGGCTTATGTTCTTGACCACGCCGAGGTCCGCTTCGCGGTGGTTCAGGATCAGGAGCAGGTCGACAAGATCCGGTCCTTTGCCGAGAAAATTCCCACTCTGGAGGTCGTTATCTATGACGAGCCGCGTGGCTTGCGCGAGTACGATCGAAAGCACCTGCACGATTTCTCCGTCATTCAGGCAAGGGGCCGCGAACGGCTCGCAGCCGACCCTGGATTGGGGCAGCTATGGGTAGACGGCATTCGGCGGGCGAGCGGCGAGGACATTTCGGTCATCCTCTATACGTCTGGCACCACCGGCCGGTCGAAGGGTGTCATGCTCAAGGCCGCCCATGCGGTACGGGCTGCCAGCGACACTGTTGCCTTCGACAAACTAACCGACAGGGATAGTGTTCTGGCCTACCTGCCGCTGGCCTGGGTCGGCGACCACTACCTCAACTTCGCACAGGGCTATGTTTCGGGCTTGTGCATGGCCTGCCCGGAAAGCCCGCAGACCGTTTCGCAAGATTTGCGCGAGATCGGCCCGACCTTCTATTTCGCTCCGCCACGCATTTTTGAGGGTCTACTGACCAGCGTCACGATCCGCATGGAGGATGCCGGCTGGCTGAAACGCTGGATGTTCGATCACCATATCGCCGTCGCGAAGAAGTACGGCGAAGCGATCCTCGAAGGCCGGCCAGTGCCTTTGCTCGGCAGGCTCCGCTACGCAATCGGCAATCTGCTCGTCTACGCGCCGCTCAAGAATGTGCTGGGTCTTTCGAAGATCAGGGTGGCGTATACTGCGGGCGAAGCGATCGGCGAGGATCTGTTTTCGTTTTTCCGTTCGCTCGGGATCAATCTCAAGCAACTCTACGGCCAGACTGAAGCTTTTCTCTATGTGACGGTGCAGCAGGATGGCGCAGTGCGAGCCGACGCCGTGGGGCCTGCCGCCCCCAATGTCGACATCCGAATATCCAGTGACGGAGAAGTCCAGTTCCGCTCGCCTGGCATGTTCGCCGGCTATTTCAAGCAGGAGGACAAGACTGCCGAAACCTTGACGAAGGACGGTTACGTGAAAACCGGCGACGCCGGGTTTTTCGACAAGGACGGTCAGCTGAAGATCATCGATCGTGCCAAGGACGTCGGAAAATTGGCCTCCGGCGCGCTGTTTGCGCCGAAATATATCGAAAACATGCTGAAGTTCTTTCCCAATATCAAGGAAGCGGTCGCGTTCGGTGATGGGCGGGACTTCTGCGCGGTGTTTCTCAATATCGATCTGCAGGCAGTCGGAAACTGGGCCGAACGCAACAACATTGCCTATGCATCCTACCAGGAACTGGCCGCCCATCCCGAGGTCTACAAGATCGTCGCCAAGCACGTCGACGAAACCAACGTCAAACTTTCGAAAGAGCCGTTGATGGCAGGAGCCCAGATCAGGCGGTTCCTCGTGCTGCACAAGGAACTCGACGCGGACGACGGCGAACTGACACGCACATTGAAGGTGCGTCGCTCCTTCATTGGAGAACGTTACGGCGACCTGATCGAGGCGCTCTACGATGGATCACAGGACAAATATGTCGAGACAGACGTGACATTCGAAGACGGCCGGAAAGGCAAAATACGCGCGACCGTTAGGATTGCGGACGCAGAAGTACGCGATGCGAAGAGCGAAAAGTTCCGGGAGGCAGCAGAATGAATGTCCGCCCCGAGCCAGCGAGCCTCGCTCCAATAGACGATGGCATCGCAAAGGGGGCTGTGCTGCTCGAGGTGCGGAACGTTTCCCTGTCTTTCGGTGGCGTGAAGGCGATTGCCGACATCTCCTTCGACGTTCGAAAGGGAGAAATTCGTGCGATCATCGGTCCCAATGGAGCCGGCAAGACGTCGATGCTGAATGTCATCAACGGCTTCTACACGCCACAGCATGGAACGATCATCTTCCGCGGTGAGGAACGTCGCGCGATGAAGCCGCATCATGCCGTTCGACAGGGCATTGCCAGGACGTTCCAGAACGTCGCGCTGTTCAAGGGCATGTCGACGCTGGACAACATCATGGCGGGGCGCTCAGTGAAGATGAAGCGCGGGCTAGGCTGGCAAATTCTTTGGCACGGCCCGGCGCTCGCTGAAGAAATCGAACATCGTGAGAAGGTCGAGGAGATCATCGACTTCCTCGAAATCCAGCACATCCGGCGAACACCGGTAGGCAAGCTGCCCTATGGTCTGCAGAAGCGCGTCGAACTCGGCCGCGCACTCGCGATGGAGCCATCTCTCCTGCTCCTCGACGAGCCAATGGCCGGAATGAACCTCGAGGAAAAGGAAGACATGAGCCGGTTCATCATCGACGTGAACCAGCAACGCGGCACGACAATCGCTCTGATCGAACATGATATGGGCGTGGTGATGGATCTGTCCGACCGTGTCGTCGTGCTCGACTATGGAAAGAAGATCGCCGACGACATTCCCGATGCGGTGAAGGCCAATCAAAATGTCATCGATGCCTATCTGGGCGTCGCGCACTGAAAGGACCATCAATGACAATCTCGACCCTTGCCGTCACGCCACTCATTTCGCTGATTGCCGGCATCCTTATCCTCGTGATGCCGCGTCTGCTCAATTACATCGTCGCGCTGTATCTCATCGTGGTCGGCCTGCTTGGGCTGTTTCCGCAATTGACGGGATAGGGATGCAAGCCGATGAGGGCATTCGGGAAAACGCAGTGCGACGGCCGAGTTGCCCGCGCGCGAGCGATGGCTGACGACAGGAGCGCCAAATGATGGACTTCCTGAACTCCGTTCTTATCAAGCCCTTCGCCGACATGTTCAGCGCGCCGGATTTCCTGTTGCAGGTACTTTGGGAAGGTCTTGTTTCAGGCGTGCTCTATGCGCTCATCGCGCTGGGTTTCGTGCTGATCTACAAGTCCTCGCGCATCTTCAATTTCGCGCAAGGCATCATGGTCGTCTTTGCAGCGCTGACACTCGTCGGCTTTCACGAGAGAGGCGTGCCGGCCCTGCTTGCCGTGCCGCTGACATTGGCTGTGATGTTCGTCCTTGCCGTCACGATAGAGCGCGTGGTTCTGCGTCCGCTCGTCAATCAGCCCGACATCATCCTGTTCATGGCCACGATCGGCATTACACTTTTCCTGGTCGGCCTCGGAGAGATCATTTTCGGTGGCGAGAACAAGGTGATGATCACCGAACAGCTCCTCATCCCGACGGGTAGTTTCGAATTCGAGCCGTTCGGCGGCTTTGTCTCCATCGAACAGAAAGACCTGACGGCAGTCATCGGAGCCGGGTTGCTGGTTGCGGGTTTGCTTCTCTTTCTCAACAAATCGAAAATGGGGCGCGCCATCCGCGCGCTCGGCGACGATCATCAGGCAGCGTTGTCGGTCGGCATATCGCTGTCGACGATCTGGGTCCTGGTGTGGTTCATCGCAGGCGTAATTGCCCTGGCTACAGGGATCGTATGGGGCGCGAGGGCAGGGGTTTCTTTCGCGCTCGAAGTCATCGCCTACAAGGCCCTGCCGGTGCTGATGCTGGGCGGCCTGGAAAGTGTCCTTGGAGCGATTGTCGGCGGATTGGCGATCGGCATCCTGGAAAAGCTGTTCGAAATCTACTGGGGCCAGCCGCTTCTCGGTGGCAACACCGAAACCTGGTTCGCCTTCGTCTTTGCGCTGATCGTGCTCTTGTTCAGGCCACAAGGCCTGTTCGGCGAAAAGATCATCGAACGGGTGTAAGAGATGCTCTACCGCACGGCAGGCCAGTTCAAGACCAGCTACTACGCAGATCACGCGCTGTTTCCGGTCCGACAGGATGCGATCCTGCTCGGCTTTATCCTTTTGATTGCTTTCGCGGTCTTTCCGCTGACGGCGAACGAATTCGTGTTTCGCGCGCTGCTTATTCCCGTCCTGATCTATGCACTGGCGGCGCTCGGGCTCAACATCCTGACCGGATACGCCGGACAGCTTTCTCTCGGCACGGGTGCGTTCATGGGGGTTGGCGCCTATGCCTGCTATAAGCTGATCACTATTTTTCCCGGCATCAACATTGTTGTCGCGATCGCGCTGTCAGGGTTCTTTTCGGCGGCGGTCGGCGTGGCATTCGGGCTGCCATCGCTGCGCATCAAGGGATTCTATCTCGCCATTGCGACGCTTGCGGCCCAGTTCTTTCTCGTATGGCTCTTCGAGAAATGGGCGTGGCTTTACAACTACTCTTCGTCAGGGGCTATCCAGGTCCCCACCATCGACATGTTCGGCCTGACGGTCGCCGGCCCCAATGCCAAGGCGATCGTCCAGTACTATTTCGTGCTGTGCGTTGTCTGCCTGATCACATGGTTCGCGATCAACATCACCCGCGGCAGGATCGGGCGCATCTGGAAGTCGGTCCGCGACATGGACATCGCCGCCGAGCTTGTCGGCATCAACCTGATGAAAGCGAAGCTGTCCGCTTTCGCGGTGTCGTCCTACATCGTTGGCATCGCCGGCGCCCTTTTCGTCTTCCTGTGGCGCGGCGCGGCAGAGCCGAACCTGTTCGATATTCCGCTCTCCTTCCGGGTCCTGTTCATAGCGATCATCGGCGGGCTCGGCTCGATCCTCGGAAACTATCTGGGCGCAATCCTGATCGTCGGGTTGCCGGTCATTATAGGCACCGTGCCGGCGTTCGTCGGCTTGTCAGTCAGCTCCGCGATGGTCGAACATCTCAACACCATGGTCATCGGTGCATTGATCATCATTTTTTTGATCGTCGAGCCGCATGGGCTCGCTCGCTTCTGGGCCATCATACGGGAAAAGCTCATCATGTGGCCGTTCCCGCATTGAGCTCGAATATCACGCTCGACTTTTGGCCGATCTGCGCGATCTGTAATTGAAATGACAAGTGGAGGAAATGGAATGAAACGACTGGTGACAACACTCACGGCGGCGACACTGGCTCTTGGCACCGTGCTTGCGGCGAACGTTGCGTCGGCTGAAGATGTCGTAAACCTGCCGAACCTTTCCTATCGGACGGGTCCGTTCGCTGCGACAGGCATTCCGCTGATGGATGGCCAACGCGACTACATGCTGATGCTCAACACCCGCGACGGCGGCGTGAATGGCGTGAAGCTCGGCTACGATGAGTGCGAGACCGGCTACAACACAGAAAAAGGTGTCGAATGCTATGAGAAGACAAAAGCGAACGGCATCGTAACGCAACCCTGGTCTACCGGTATCACCCTTCAAGTGCTGCCCAAGACCAATGTCGACAAGATTCCCATCCTGGCGCCCGGCTATGGCTTCTCGGCGATGACCGACGGCAAGACGTTCCAATGGGCGTTCAATCCGCCGGCTTCCTATTGGGACGGTGCGGATATGATCCTGCAGAACATTTCAGGCGGCAATCTCGACAGCCTGAAGGGCAAGAAAATTGTCCTTCTTCACCTCGATCACCCTTATGGCAAGGAGCCTATCCCGCTGTTCGAGGCCCTCGCCGCCAAGCACGGTTTCACCTTCCTCCCCATCCCGGTCGGGTTGAAGGAGATGCAGAACCAATCGGCCCAGTGGCTGCAGATCCGCCGCGAACGGCCGGATTTTGTGCTCATGTGGGGTTGGGGCGCCATGAACGCTGGCGCAATCACCGAGGCTGTGAAGACCAAGTTCCCGATGGACAAGTTCGTCGGCATCTGGTGGTCCGGTCACGACGGTGATCTGAAACTCGTGGGCGAAGCTGGCAAGGGCTATCGCTCGCTTTCCTGGAGCCTGCCGAATTCCGAAGCCCCGGTCATGCAGGACATCAAGAAGCATGTCATCGATGCCGGTCAATCGTTGAGCGGGGAAGGAGAGTTCGATTCCGTTTTCTACCAGCGGGGCGTTCTGATCTCGATGATCCTTGCTGAGGGCGTAAAAGCCGCTCAGGCGAACTTCAACACCAAGGTCGTGAACGCCGAGCAGCTGCGTTGGGGCCTGGAGAATTTGAAACTCGACGAGGCCAAGCTGAAGGAGCTCGGTGTCGAGGGGATGATTCCGCCCTTCTCGACCTCCTGCGCCGATCACACCGGTCACTCGGGCGCGTGGATGCTCGAATGGGATGGCAGCAAGTTCGTCAAAGTGTCGGATGTGCTGAAGGCCGACCAGAGCGAAATCCAGCCCATTATTGCGGCGAAGGCCAAGGAATATGCCGACGCCAACGCGCCCTGGCCGACAAACGGCGAGTGCAAGATATGATGAAAGGGATTTTTCTCTCTGCCTCCGGCAGGGCAGCGAGCCGGTGAGGGGGAAACGGATCCGGTAAAAACCCAAATGCGATTGCTTGCCTGCGGGGAGAGGCCAGCAGGGCCGGCCCTTTGAACGTCAACTTTGGTGACCCCTTCTCCCGGGCGAAGGGGTCGTTACTGTCGGAGCCAGAATGAGCAACGCCGCAGCCTCTTCACCCGATCCGGCTCACCCCATCCTCTCGGTGAACAATATCGAGGTGATCTACGATCATGTGATCCTCGTGCTCAAGGGCGTATCCCTCAGTGTGCCCAAGGGCGGAATCACGGCGTTGCTCGGCGCGAATGGCGCCGGCAAGACCACGACGCTGAAAGCGATCTCGAACCTGCTTCGCGCCGAGCGTGGCGATGTGACGAAGGGCAACATCATCTTTGAGGGCCAGCAGGTGCAGTCATTGTCACCGAACGAGCTCGTCCGGCGCGGCTGCATACAGGTGATGGAAGGCCGGCATTGTTTCGGCCACCTTTCGGTCGAGGACAATCTGATGACTGGCGCATTCACGCGCCGGGATGGCGCGGCCGCGATCCGCGATGATCTTGACCTTGTCTATCAGTACTTCCCCCGTCTGAAGGTCAGGCGCACCAGCCAGGCCGGCTATACGTCAGGCGGAGAACAGCAGATGACCGCAATAGGGCGGGCGCTGATGTCGAGGCCGAAGATGATCCTGCTCGATGAGCCATCGATGGGACTGGCGCCCCAACTCGTGGAGGAAATCTTCGAGATCGTGCAGAAACTCAATGTTGAACAGGGCGTCTCGTTTCTGCTTGCGGAACAAAACACCAATGTCGCGCTGCGATTTGCCAAATACGGGTACATACTGGAGTCAGGCCGGATCGTCCTCGACGGCGATGCAGCCGCCCTGCGTGAAAACGAGGACGTGAAGGAGTTTTACCTTGGCATCGGCGGGGAGGGCCGCAAGTCATTCAGGGACGTCAAGCACTACAAGAGACGCAAGCGCTGGCTCGCATAGCCGCAACCGGGC
>JBEVEP010000071.1:0-7959 GCA_040512755.1 Mesorhizobium sp. | reverse complement strand
AGTGGCGACCAGCCCGGTTCCGCCTTGCGGCATGGCAAAAATCGAGACGAGACCCGCTCTGCCGAAATCGGCGTCGTCCGCGTTCCGTTTCAGGCCGCGCTTGGTCTGCTTTTCAAGCTTGATCTCCGTGGCGATCGTTTCGAGCGGCGTGCCGTCCTTCAAGCGTTTTTCCAGTTCGCCAGCCTTCTTGAGGAGCCTCGACTGGACTTCGGCCGCCTTCCAGTCCGTTACGACGCGGTCGCGCACTTCATCGAGCGTGCGGTCGCGCGCCGGCGTAACGCCTTCGACTTCGTAAAACAGGAAACCGTTGGAACCGATCGTGAGGGGAGGGTTCTCGACATTCACCTCGGTTTCAAAGGCGAGACGGAGCAATTCCTGCGATTCCGGCAAGTCGTTGACCACTGAACCGTCCGGCTTGAGCGCGGCGCGGTCGATGGCATCGATCGTGGTTACCTTAAGGTGCACCTTGTCGGCGGCTTCACGCATGGTCGAGCCGGCGGCGCGGGCATCCTCATAGGTGTCGTGGAGGTCGAGCAGCAGCTTGTCGGCATCGAGCAACGCCAGCGCCTTGCGGATTTCCTCCTTCACTTCATCGAACGGCCGCACAACTTCCGGCTTGATATCGGTGACGCGGATCAGTACCGGCCCGAACGCGCCCGCGATCACGTCGCTCACCTCATTCGCCTTGAGAGCGAATGCCGCATCGCCCAGCTTGCTGTCGGCTATCTTGTCCTTAGTAAGTGCACCGAGCTGCACATCCGCAAGCGTCTTGCCTTCCGCCTTAACGACATCTTCGAACGCCGTGCCGCTTCGAATGCGGGCGAGGGCCGCCTTTGCGGATGCGTCATCCTTGAAATTGATCTGTTCGATCGTCCGCGTTTCCGGCGTCGTAAACTTCGACTTGTTGGCTTCGTAGTCCGCCTTCACCTGCTCATCGGTGATCGTCTTCGGATCAGCAATGTCCTCGGGAGTCAGCTTCACATAGGAGAGCTTCCGGTATTCGGGGGCGGCATAGGTCTTCTTGTTTTCCTCGAACCACTTGCCGAGAACGTCGGCGGACGGTTCCTCGATCGGCTCAACCAGCAATTTCGGAAGCGCGATAAAGTCCACCGTACGATCCTCACCCTGGTAAAGCGCGACAGCCCGCAGAAACGCTTCGGGGACCGAAAGCCCGTCCGAGACTGCCTTGATGAGTTGCTCGCGCGTCGCCACTTGGCCACGGCTTCTCAGGTAGGCCTCCGGACGCATGCCGTTTTGCCGCAGGATGTAATCGAACTGCTCCCGGCTGAAACGGCCGTCCGGACCGCTGAACGCGGGATCCTCGCGGGCGAGTTCGGCCAGGCGGTCCTTGGAAACGCCCAGCCCCATGTTCCGCGCCTGCTCGTCCAGCACCGCGCCGCCCACCAATTGCGACAGCACTTGCTGATCGATCCCGAGGGAGGCCGCCTGCTCGCGCGTGATCCTCTGACCAAACTGCTGGGACAGTATTGCGAGCTGGCGGTCGTAGGCGAGCCTGTATTCGTTGGGCGCGATATGTGTGCCGCCAACGGTTACAACGCTGTTGCCTGCCATGCCTCCAGCAAGCTGGCCCGAGACCCCCCATATCGCGAAGCTCACGACGAGGAGTAGAAGAAGTGTCTTGGCGACCCAGGTACCGGCCGCATTTCTCAAAACGTCAAGCATCGTACAATCCGGTTTGGCACGGCAGATCGTGCCCGCTGTTGAAGAAAGGGCAATAGCGTCCTTCGCTGTTACTGTCGATTGCTTTGTGGCGGGTTTTTGGTAGGGAAGTCTCGTCACAGGCTAGGCAAATACAGGGAGCACGTGCATGACGCCGGGAGTTCGCCCACTCGTCGCAGGAAACTGGAAGATGAACGGCACCAGCGCATCGCTTCCGGAGCTCCATGCTATCGGCCATGGTTTCATGCAGGGCCTGGATGCGCAGACCGAGGCGCTGATATGCGTTCCCGCGACGCTTCTTTACCGGGCGGCCGAAATCCTCCACCAGACGCCCGTCAAGGCGGGTGGTCAGGATTGCCACGCCAACGCAAGCGGGGCGCACACCGGCTGCATCTCTGCCGAAATGCTCAAGGATGCCGGCGCAAGCCATGTGATCGTCGGCCACTCCGAGCGGCGCACCGACAATGGCGAGGATGACGCGACAGTGCACGCCAAGGCGGAAGCTGCGTGGCGCGCGGGTCTCGCTGCCATCATCTGTATCGGCGAGACGCGCGCCGAGCGCGAGAGCGGCGAGACGCTCGATGTTCTGTCGCGTCAGATCGCGGGTTCGGTTCCCGTCAACGCGACGGCGCGCAATACGCTGATCGCCTACGAACCGGTATGGGCGATCGGGACGGGCCTGACCCCGACTGCGGCGGACGTGGCGGAAGCGCACGCTCATATCCGCGCAAGGTTGCGCGAAGGCCTCGGAACCGAAGCGGACAGGATGCGGATCCTCTATGGCGGCTCGGTGAAACCGTCGAATGCGCGCGAACTGCTGTCGGTGGACAATGTGGACGGCGCTTTGGTGGGCGGCGCCAGCCTCAAGGCCTCGGATTTCCTTGGCATTGCGGAAGCCTATCAGGGAATCGGCTAAGGACACGCGAAAAATCGGGCAGGGCGGTCAGTCACTCTTGCCCAGGACGAGCCCGAGATATCCCGGAGCCTGGTCGGCATCTCTGATCACCTCGAATGCGCCGCGCTGCGCAAGCCGACAAAGCGATCCTGTCACCGCGTGCTCCGGTCTTGCGCGAAACTGGCCAAGCCCATCGAAGGCTTCCATTGGCGAAGCGCTTGCCTGGGCGAGTGTGCAGGCCTACTCTGTTTTGTTGCGAGCCTGCCCCGGCCGCAGCCGGGGTGGTAGCCCGGTCAAACGGGGAGATTCTTCCATGAAAATCGTATCGCTAGTCGCAGTTGGCTGCATTGGATTGTGTGGCCTCGTATCGGTCGCCATCGCTGGGGATGCACACACAATGGTCGCCCCGAGCGAAGTAAAGTGGGGTCCGGCCCCCAACGTGCTTCCTGCTGGCGCGCAGGCGGCGGTGTTGTTTGGTGACCCCGCCAAGGAGGGCCTTTTCGCCCTTCGTCTCAAGCTTCCGTCCGGATATGCGATTCCTCCGCACACGCACCCCGCCAATGAAGTGGTGACGGTCATCTCCGGAGTCACCAATCTGGGAATGGGAGAGAAGGCCGATCGGAGTGCCACAAAGGCATTGCCCGCAGGCAGCTTCTTCGCGCTCCCGCCTGAAACGCCGCATTTTGTCTTTTTTGATGAGGAGACGGTGGTGCAGGTGACCACCAACGGCCCCTGGGGCATCAAATATGTCAATCCGGCCGACGATCCTCGCAAGACACAGTAGCAAGGCGAGGGACGTGTCGTTCTGAACCGGCCAAGCTCTTCTAACAAACATTGCATGGGCGCAGGAGGTGAGCCAGGGCAGCATTCCAACGGAAGTCCAGCTTCGTGCCTTGTCTTAGCCGCAGGACCGTCGCGGCTCGGAAGTGGAGCATGTTGTATTTTAGCTTCTGACGCCCATATTCGGCGCGCGGGCTTGGAAATGCCATGAAAGGCGTGTATCTGACCGCACTTCGAAGCCGGGGTGCCCGGCCTTTTCCTGAAACCTGCCGGATTGCTTGATGGAAACCGTTCTCATTGTCATTCACCTTATGGTCGTGCTTGCGCTGGTTGGCGTCGTTCTGCTGCAGCGCTCGGAAGGTGGCGGGCTCGGCATCGGCGGCGGGTCCGGATTCATGACGGCGCGCGGCGCTGCGAATGCGTTGACGCGCACCACCGGCATTCTCGCGATGGCGTTCTTCGTAACGTCACTGACACTTTCGATTCTGGCCCGTTACGGCGAGCGGCCGACCGATATTCTTGATCGGGGCCCCGCGCCTGCCGCGACAGGCGAGCAGCAGCCTGGCGGCGCAGGTGGCGCCGGCAAGGGCGTGCTGGATCAGCTTGGCGGCTCCATGCAGCCGACGCCGCCCAGCTCCGCTGAGCCTGCTGCGCCGGCCGCGCCGTCGGAGCCGGGTTCAACCGGCAACGCCGCACCCGCACAGCCCGCTGCGCCGGCCAAGCCGCAAGTCCCCAGCGCACAGTAAACATCGAAAGGCTGCGCGTCGGTTGTCCGGCGCGCAGCTGACCTCTTCGACTGCCTGATTAAGCGCGTTTCCGGCAAAAGACTTCACTTCGCGCTGAAGCAATGTCAGCCCGACTGACGGCGAATCGAGCGAGTCCACGCCCGCCGCGCGAAGATGAGCGGCAAGATTTGCCGGCTCGCTGTCTCCTATCTGTTGTTATTTCGACACACTCGCTGTGAATGCGGTTCTCATAGGCCGGTTTGGCTCTTTGAGTCATGCAGGCGCGCTTGAGGCAGGCCTCGCCAATCGCGTATAAAGTGCCGTGGGCAGTCTGGGGCGACGGCACGTGGATTTCGCGTGTCCCTGCGGTGCGTCTGTCGTCAACATTTCTCGGGTTACATAAATGAAATTTCGCAGCCTCGTTCTCCTTGGCCTCGCCGCGGCGCTTGGCCTGGGTACTCCTTGCATTGCAGTCGCGCAGACGGCATCGCAAATCGCCGCTACTGAGACAAGGCCGATCAAGCCGAAGGTGAAGAAGCCAGCGGCGACGGCAACCAAGAAAACCAAGACGACCGCCAAGGCCAGGACAACGAAACCGGCGGTGAAGGCGACGGAACAGGCGCAGGTGAAGCCACGGGGACTATTCGCCGGACTGTTCAGGCCCGTGGAGCAGCCGCAGCCGGCCGGAAGAGCGAAGCCGGTGGCTAAGCAGACGGCGAACGCAGTCGTAGCGCCCAGGACGAGGACAGTGCCGGTTGCGCCGCAGCTCACCGCCCGCGGAAACGAAGGCGAACTGCGCAGCGAACAGACGATGCCCAGGTCAGGCTTCTTCGGCGCACTCTTTGGCGACGAGCAAGTGATGCTTCCTCAGACCCGCGCGCTCGATGCCGCTCTGGCCCAGAAGGATGCACGGCAGCCCTTCAGGGTGAGATCGGATTTCGAGCCGCAGTCAGTGTCGTTCCCCGGTTACAGCCCAGGCACGATCGTGATCGATACAGGCGGCCGCTATCTCTATCTTGTTGAATCCTCCTCCACCGCGCGCCGCTATGCGATTGCCGTCGGCAGGGAAGGGCTGGAGTTCAAGGGTGCGGCGAAGGTCGGCGATAAGCAGGAATGGCCGCGCTGGATTCCGACAAAGGAAATGCAGGTGCGCGAGCCGAAGAAGTACGGCCAGTACAAGGACGGCATGCCCGGCGGACCCGAAAACCCGCTCGGCGCCCGCGCCATCTACCTCTATCAGGGTGCGAAGGACACGCATGTGCGAATCCACGGCACGAACCAGCCGCAGACGATCGGAACCAATGCGTCAAACGGCTGCTTCCGCATGGTCAACGAGCACGTCAAGGACCTCTACAGCCGGGTGAAGGTTGGTACCCCGGTCATCGTCATGTAAACCGCCCCCACAGGGTTATTGAAGGGCCGGCGCCGCCGGCCCTTTTTGTTTGCGCAAGTCGTTGGGAGCTGGCTTCGAAAGTCATGGATGCAGCAATTTTTTTCTGGCGGAATCGGTTTCGCCACGCTAAGCCCTGACTCCCATGGCGCGATATGTATTCATCACAGGCGGCGTGGTTTCCTCTCTCGGAAAAGGCATAGCTGCGGCAGCTCTCGGTGCTCTTTTGCAGGCTCGCGGATATCGCGTGCGCATCCGTAAGCTCGATCCCTATCTCAATGTCGATCCCGGCACGATGTCGCCTTATCAGCACGGCGAAGTCTTTGTGACGGACGATGGAGCCGAGACTGATCTCGACCTCGGCCATTACGAGCGGTTTACCGGGCGCTCTGCGAACCAGAACGACAACATCACCACCGGCCGTATCTACAAGAACATCATCGAGAAGGAGCGGCGCGGCGACTATCTCGGTGCGACCGTGCAGGTCATTCCGCACGTCACCGACGAGATCAAGAACTTCGTGCTGGGCGGCAACGACGATTTCGATTTCGTACTTTGCGAGATCGGCGGCACGGTTGGCGATATCGAGGCAATGCCCTTTCTCGAAGCGATCCGCCAGCTTGGCAACGACCTGCCACGCGGGCAAGCGGTCTATGTGCATCTGACGCTGATGCCCTATATTCCGGCCGCCGGCGAATTGAAGACCAAGCCGACACAACACTCGGTGAAGGAGCTGCGGTCCATTGGTATCGCGCCCGACATTCTACTCGTGCGCGCTGACCGGTCGATCCCCAGGGAAGAGCGCAGAAAGCTGTCGCTGTTCTGTAATGTACGGGAGTCCGCCGTGATCCAGGCGTTGGACGTCGCGCACATCTACGACGTGCCGATGGCCTACCACAAAGAGGGTCTGGACTCCGAAGTGCTGGCCGCCTTTGGCATCGATCCGGCCCCGAAGCCGCGCATGGAACGCTGGCAGGAAATCTCCCATCGCATCCACAATCCCGAGGGAGAGGTGACGATTGCGGTCGTCGGCAAATACACGGGCCTCAAGGATGCGTACAAATCCCTGATGGAAGCCCTCTCGCATGGCGGCATGGCCAACAGGGTCCGGGTCAAACTCGACTGGATCGAATCAGAAATCTTCGAGAAAGAGGACCCGGCGCCATTCCTCGAAAAGGTCCACGGCATTCTGGTGCCCGGCGGCTTCGGCGAGCGGGGCTCCGAAGGCAAGATCCTGGCGGCAAAGTTCGCGCGTGAGCGCAAGGTGCCTTATTTCGGCATCTGCTTCGGCATGCAGATGGCCTGCATAGAGGCGGCGCGGTCATTGGCCGGCGTTGCAAGTGCATCCTCGACCGAATTCGGGCCCACACCGGAACCCGTGGTCGGACTGATGACCGAATGGCTCAAGGGCAATATGCTGGAGAAGCGGCAGGCGGCGGGCGACCTTGGCGGTACGATGCGCCTCGGTGCTTACGAGGCTCGCCTGGCTCCCGGCTCCAAGATTGCGGAAATCTACGGCGACACGCAGATATCGGAGCGTCACCGTCACCGCTACGAAGTCAACATCGACTACAAGGAACGGCTGGAGGCGTGCGGCCTGCGGTTTGCCGGAATGTCTCCTGATGGAGTCTTGCCGGAGACGGTCGAATATCCTGACCATCCGTGGTTCATCGGCGTGCAGTACCACCCTGAACTCAAGTCCCGGCCCTTCGAACCGCACCCGCTCTTTGCAAGCTTCATCGGCGCTGCGGTGGAACAGTCCCGGCTGGTTTGAAACAATTTGAGTTGACGTCATCAAGGTTGCCCCCCGTCAGGGGATGCTGTGTTAGAGTGTGTACAAATCAATGCGAGGCTTTCACCGTGACAGCAAGCGCCACCATGACGATTCGTGTTTCACTCGAAACCAAGGAAAAGCTTGACCGGATCGCTGCTGAAACGCGGCGCAGCAAATCATTCCTCGCCGCCGAAGCGTTGGCGGATTACGCTGATCGAGAACTTGAGATCATCGCCGGCATCAAGCGCGGCATGGCCGATGCGGAGGCTGGCCGCGTCGTGCCTCATGACCAGGCCATGGCGGAAATTTATGCTGTCATTGATGCAGCGGAAGTAAAGCGAGCGGGTAAAGCGTGAAGCGGCCGGTCACCTGGTCGCGCGACGCTCTGGACGACATCAAAGAACAGGCCGCATTTATTGCACGGGATGATCCGGTCGCAGCGAAGCGGGTTGCCGATCGCGTTCGGGATATCGGGAAAGCGCTTGGCGATTTCGCGACCGGAAGGCCGGGTCGTGTGAAAGGCACATATGAAAAGTCTCTCGTCCGGCTTCCCTACATCATTTCCTATGAACTGCGCCCGCTCGCTGGTCGCGAAAGTGTCGTGATCCTGCGGGTAATCCAGTCCGCCCAAGATTGGCCGGCCGAGAAGTGGCCGGACTAGGATCTGTGGGGGTTAGGTGATGCGGACCTGCAGATGGCGGTTTTCTGCGCTTCC
>JBEVEP010000069.1:0-6604 GCA_040512755.1 Mesorhizobium sp. | reverse complement strand
TGGTACACGATATCGGCGTCCAGACCCATGGCGAAGAGGGAAACAGGAAGCACTGGGCCGATCTTGCCGGCAGCGGCTACAAGGCGCTCGACGAACTGCGTCGCACCGGCGCGGTGAAGGCGATTGGCCTCGGCGTGAACGAAGTACCGGTGCTGTTCGATGCTTTTGATATCGGCGACTGGGACGTGTTCCTGCTTGCCAACCGCTACAACTTGATCGAGCAGACGCCGCTCGAGAAGCTGCTGCCGACGGCGGCGGAGCGCGGCACCTCGCTGATTGCGGCGGGCCCGTTTGCAGCGGGCGTGCTCGCTGGCACCGACATCTGGGGCCCGAGCAACGGTGCCTACCAGAAGGCTCCGCCGCACATCGTGGCGAAGGTCAGCAAGCTGCGTGCCATCGCCGACGCCCACGGCGTTCCGCTCGGGGCGGCGGCGCTGCAGTTCGGAGGCGCGCATCCTGTGGTCTGCTCGGTGCTGACCGGGCCGAAGACGGTTGCCGAGCTCGACGACATCCTCAAGTGGTGGCACACGGCCATCCCAACTGCCTTCTGGGACGATCTGGCGGATCAGAAGCTAGTCGCGACGGGCACGCCGCTGCCGAATGGGCGGACGGCCTAAGCGTATGCGCAAACTGGCAATCCAAGAACTTGCCTAGTCGAGTCGCGGTTGACACGGTTCCTCATGCCAGCCACTTTTCGCGGTGCCGCCGTGACGGCATGGGAGGATACAAATGAAACGCTTTGCTAAGATGGCACTGCTTGCCGGGGCGTTCGGATTAGCCCTCGCTTCATATGCTTCAGCGCAGTCAGACAAAAAGCTAACGATCCTGGCATCAGGCCCGGATCTGGCATTCCCGTTCTTCGTTCACATGATGAACCAGATCAAAGTCGAGGCGGAGAAGCTCGGCAACATTGAGGTGATTGAGTCCGATGGCCAGCGATCATCGCCTAAACAGACCGCCGACGTCGAAGCAGCGATCGCCCGCGGCGTTGATGGCATTGTGATCTCGCCGAACGAAGTTGATGCCATGGCGCCAGCTCTGCAAGAGGCCGTGGACGCCAAAATTCCCGTCGTGACGATAGACCGGCGGGTCGACAAAGTTCCGGGTATCCTTGCTCATGTCGGGGCCGACAATGTAAAGGGCGGAGAGGCGCAAGGCGAGCTCATCATGAAACTTTTCCCGGACGGCGCAAAGGTCATGAACCTGCAGGGCCAATCTGGAGCCAGCCCCGCAATCGACCGGAACAAAGGTCTGCACAACGTACTCGACAAAGCCTCCGACAAGTACAAATTTGTGTTCGAGGACACCGCTGGGTTCGACCGCGCCAAGGGTCTGGCGATGACCGAAGCGGCTCTCGCCGGCATGGACACTCCACCGGACGTGATCGTTGCCGCTAATGACGACATGGCCCTTGGAGCGCTCGAGGCACTTAAGGCGCGCAACCTCGTCGGCCAGGTTAAGCTGATCGGCTTCGATGCCCTGCCGGAGGCATTGGCGCAAATCAAAGCCGGCGGCCTGACCGCGACAATCGAGCAGTTGCCAGGTGGTCAGAGTCGCGGCGCCGTTGACACGCTCGTCGCCTTCCTGCGCGACGGTAAAAAGCCAGCGGAGCAGGTGACCCTTCTCACGCCAATTGCCATTACTGCTGAGAACCTCGACCAAGCCGAACGTCTTGGCGAAGTAAAGTAGGCGCTAGGCCTGAGCACTCCAAGATATTCGTAAGACCTTCTCCCCCGTGGGAGGAGGTCCTTATGGCTGGTTTGCCGAACAGCTCATAGAGAAGAGCAGCTGCGCTATGAACCGCTCACCTGCAGGTACCCCAATACGAGAGTCCTTCTCCGCAAAGGGGGAGAGCGCAGAACCCGCTGCGGCTCACCAACTGCGAATGACAGCGATCAGCAAGCGGTTCCCGGGGGTCCAGGCGCTAAGCGATGTGAGCCTTGAAGTTTTGCCGGGCGAGGTGCACGCGCTGCTCGGCGAAAACGGGGCAGGCAAGTCGACGCTTCTCAAGATACTGTCCGGTGCCCAGCGGTCGGATAGTGGCGTGATCGAGTTTGCCGGCGAGATTGTGGTATTGACGTCACCCCCTGATGCGCAGCGGCTTGGCATCGTGACGATCTACCAGGAATTTACCCTCGCCCCTAACATGACAATAGCCGAGAACGTTTTTATTGGCCGCGAGCCAGGCCAGGTCGGGTTCGTGAACTGGCGCAAAATGGTCTCTGAGACGCGCGCCATAACGAAGCGACTTGGGCTCGATCTCAAGCCAACAGCGCTCGTCCGCGATCTAAGCGTCGCCGAACAGCAGATGGTAGAGATCGCCCGCGCACTCTCTATGCGCTCGCGAGTGATTGTCATGGACGAGCCAACGTCGGCGCTCTCCTCGACCGAAGTAGAGAAGCTCTTTAGTATTATCCGCGACCTCAAGGCACAGGGCTTGTCCATTATCTTTGTCACGCATCGTCTCGAAGAGGTGATGCAGATCTGCGACCGCTACACGGTTTTGCGTGACGGCCGACAGGTTGGCACTGGACCGATTTCCGAAACAACGGTGGACAATATCATCCGGTTGATGGTTGGCCGCCAAGTCAATGCGCTTTTTGCGCAGCGGCAAAGCGCGGCTCCGGGCGCCGTCGCGCTGAGGGTGGAAGGTCTCACCCGACGCGGCAATGCGCAGGACCCGCACGCCGTGGTGCTCGATAACGTCGAACTGGAAGTGCGAGCCGGCGAGATTCTTGGTGTGGCCGGACTAATTGGCTCGGGACGAACCGAGATGGCGCGCGCGATCTTCGGAGCCGATCCGTTTGATGCCGGGCGGGTTATCGTTGACGGG
The DNA here is from genome assembly GCA_040512755.1 of Mesorhizobium sp. Taxonomy (GTDB): domain Bacteria; phylum Pseudomonadota; class Alphaproteobacteria; order Rhizobiales; family Rhizobiaceae; genus JBEVEP01. Next base: position 3,771 of record JBEVEP010000069.1, on the reverse strand, counting down.
AAAGAGGTTCCTGTTCGCTCTCCGCAGGACGCGATCCGCCACGGCATAGGTCTTGTGCCAGAGGACCGGAAGCAGCAGGCCCTGTTTTTGGCGCTCGCCGTTCGAGCCAATCTCAGCATGGCTGCCCACGATCGCATTGCGCGATGGCGAATCTTCATCGACGAGACGGCAGAGGGCGCCTTGGTGCAGGAATATACCAAAGCGCTGAATATCCGAATGGCAGGCCCGGAACAGATTATAGCTAATCTCTCCGGTGGCAATCAGCAGAAGGTGGTGCTTGCTCGTTGGCTCGCGTTGCGGCCCAGGATCCTGATCGTGGACGAGCCAACGCGAGGTATCGACATTGGGGCCAAGGTAGACGTGCACGGCCTGCTGTTCGAGATGGCACGCTCCGGCATTGCGGTTATCGCAATCTCATCAGAACTTCCTGAGGTTCTAGCGATAAGCGATCGTATCGTGACGATGCGCGAAGGCCGAGTCACCGGTAATGTTTCCCGCGACCGAGCTACTGAGGAAGTGCTGATGACCATGATGACGTTGAGCGCTGAAGTCGGATGACAATGCTGGCTGCGAAATGGAACGCATGATGGAAGCAAAAGCCGTCGAGAAAGCAACCGAGCCCAAGTTCGACGTTATCGGCTTTCTTGCGCGCTTCGCTCCGTTGATCTTCCTCATTCTCTTGATGGCAGTCTTCGCCATCGCCGAACCGCGGTTTCTTACGCCACTTAACCTCTTCAACGTCCTTCGTCAGGTTTCCATCTATGGCTTGCTTGCCATCGGCATGACTTTCGTCATTCTGACTGCTGGCATCGACCTTTCGGTCGGCTCGCTCGTCGCCTTTGCTGGACTCGTCGCCGCGGCCGTTGCCAAGGGGGGCATCGCCAACCGCTTTAATGTGGGAGAAGGCCAGGACGTGCTCGGGTATGGCTGGGAACTTGCCGCGCTGGCAGCAATCGCTGTGGGAATAACCGGCGGCTTTCTCCAAGGCTTTGCGATCACACGGTTAAAAGTTCCACCTTTTGTGGTGACGCTCGGCGGCATGTCAGCCTTTCGCGGAATCGCGCTGCTTTTTGCCTCCGGAGGGCCAATCAGCGGTTTTCCGCCAGACTATGCCTGGTGGGGACAGGGCCGAATCGGACCGGTACCGGTCCCAGTCATCATTTTCCTTGTCTTTGCCGTACTTGCCCACATCGCGCTTCGCTATACGCGCTACGGACGGCAGGTTTACGCGGTCGGCGGCAATCCAGAAGCTGCACGACTTTCGGGACTAAATGTTCGGCGCGTCACATTAAGCGTCTACGTCATTATGGGCTTCTTTGCCGGTCTGGCCGCTTTTGTGCTTTCGGCGCGGCTCAATTCAGCTGAGGCGGTGGCTGGCACTGGGTACGAGCTAACAGTGATTGCCTCCGTCGTAATCGGCGGTACGAGCCTCTTCGGAGGCGTCGGTTCGATCTTCGGCACGGTGATTGGAACGATTTTGATCGGCGTATTGTTGAACGGCCTCGTACTGATGAACGTATCCTCGTATGTCCAGCAGATCATCATCGGCGTGATAATCGTACTTGCGGTCGCCTTCGACACCTTCGCCAAGTCCCGAAGACGCATTGCGTGAGCACGAGAAGGAAGCAGGCAAGGGCGGTCAAGAGCCTGCAGCTGATTCACTAGTTCAGCGCTGGTGTTTCGCTCCCCGCGCAGTGATCGGCGAGCCAGTTCAGGCTGAGGGAGATCAAATGTCGGCTTTCGCGACAATACGCGTCGTATCCCGTGCACTTGCGAAACGACTGCATTGGGTCAGTACCTGCCGTTGGCGATGGTGCGCCTGAACGTCCGGTTCGCCACAAGCAGAAGGTCCGCTTTGCGTCATAAACGAGGTTGGGGGAAGTCTGATGGGCGGCCAGAGTCAGATTTGCGCTCAAGTCTGATGGGCGGCCAGAGTCAGATTTGCGCTCAGAGCGCGTAACAGTCCCGTCACGAAAAAGGCCGGCTGGAACCGGCCTGGAGTCAACAGAAGTCTGCCAGTCCAAGGGTGGGGGATCGTTCAGACAGGCAGACGACAATGATGCGCGAAGAGAATGCCAGAGTCCAATCACGACCGGCGTCGTGGGCGCCGTTAGCGAGACCCCATCGGCGCCAGTCGCGGCTTGGGGCCTGCCCCGAGGACAGGGGTTTACATCAGACCGGTTGCATAGTGAACCTGTGCAACCCGAGAGTCGAACCATGAGTGGCGCCGAAGTAAGGTCGGATGACCTGCTGCCTCAGCGGCGGGATTGCAGGGGAAAAAATGATGAGCTTTGCGCTCAAGTCGTCAGTTCAACGAAGGTTGCAGTCGCGACTGGCACCGAAGGGCCATGACGCCGACGCAGTTTGTCCTGCCGCCTGGCGGACGGGTGATCCGGCGGTAGGCGCACCGGAACGCTTCATCCTCTCGGCGACAGCTGGTAGAAGTGGCGATGACCGCACGTACACGGCCGCCTTACCGCATTGCTGCGCTCGTGGGCGAGCGGAGCAACTGGCCGGAAGGAAATCAACGGGCGTTCGCTTTCAACGACGGCACCTCGAGGCTCGCCGTGAGGCTGCGTTGAACGTTCACAGGCCGCAAGGCTTGAATCTGTATGGGGCGTATGGTCGTTTGCCTGGGCGGATCTATGGCGAGTGGACTTCCGAGTTAAGGTTCTTCGTGCAAGAATTATTGGTGGGCCGGCTAAAAGGAAGCCCTCTGTGGCCGATTCCTTGTCGGCCGTCGCCGCAAGCGTTGTAGAGGCTTCGACAGGAGAACTGGTCCGGTGCGGCCAAGATCTACCCTTGCGAACGTCGTCCATGTCCTTGGCCTCTCCATGATTGCCTTGTCCACGTCGCCGCGATCGCTGGCGGCGGAGCAATCGTCGGGCGTTCCGGCCTGGCTGAAGGCCCATGTCGGCGAAGGGGCGGGCCAGATCGCGCCGCCGGTCCTGAAGAGGGCACGCTCGCTTTATCTGCAGAAATTGCGCGAAGGCGTGGTCAGGAATCGCTGCTACTTCGCCATGGACGCGACGCGCCCCAGCGATGGAGGCCGTAGCGGCTCAGGGGGCCGGTTCTACGTCATCTGCGAGGCCGAGCGCTCGTTTCAGGCGATTTCGGCGGGCCATGGCAGCGGCCGCGCCCTGCCAGGTGTCGCGGATTTCTCAAATGGCAGACGGTGCGCCAGGAACTTCGGCAATGCGATCGGTTCGGCCCTGACGGCCGGCGGTGTCTACGTGACAGGCGAGACGAAAGCCTCCTTCAAGGGCTATTACCGCCTCTCTGCGAACAAGGACGCGGCCCTTCTGCGCACCTTCATTCAGTTCGACGGCGAAGGCGAGACCGCCAACGCCAGGCAGCGCGCGATCGGCGGTCATGCGTCCGTGGCATTGAAAGGGATCTGTCTTCAAAGGCAGCAGGGCAGTCCCTACGCGAACCGCGACGGCTACGTTCCGTTCGGAAAGCTCGTGGACTATACCGGCGGGCGCAGCAACGGTTGCACCACCTGGTCGCCCTCGGACGCAAAGCGAATTCTGTCCATAGTGCAGAATAATCCGACGACGCTGTACATCTATCCCGACGCAGCCGACATCAACGCGGTGGCGCGGGCGGTGGCGGCCGGCCAGTCGCCGTTGCGCGCGGGACTCTATTGGAACGCTTCCTGCTTGAGCGAAATCCGCGCTCCGAAATTCTGGCCCAAGCGAACCCTCGAGCCGATCATCAGCCAATACGAGAGGGTTCATCCAGCACCGCCGTCACGCGCGGCACCGATCT
>JBEVEP010000058.1:0-7070 GCA_040512755.1 Mesorhizobium sp. | reverse complement strand
ACCGTGGAGGTGATGCTCGTCATCGCAGCCGATAGTTTTGCTTGGCAGGACTGTAGAAGGAGAGTTCAACTCTTTGCCAGATTGCGCTACTCTGATCCTGCAAGTTTCGGCCCAATTGCGCCGTATGGGTCGCTTCCCAACGCAGAGGTCAGATGCGGTACGAGCCGCTGAGCCGTTACCCGGCCCTTCGCACCCACGACCTGGGCGAGCTTCGCACACGCCTGGCGAGCCTGTTCTCGGTATGGTCGATGGACTTGGGTCGCGGTGATGAAAAGACCTTCGAAGGATGCCTCAACCATCGGCAGATGCAGGACGTCGGGGTGACATATGCCCACTATGGCGCAGCCATGGCGGTTTCCCTTTCCCAGGCCGATCTCTACCTCCAAGGGTTTCCCCTGCAAGGCGGCGGGTCTTTTGTGCTCGATGGGGCCGAGGGGTTGGTCTCGCGCAAACGGGGGATTGTCAGCGGACCTGGCGCCGACATGCGGATCAGGTATTCGTCTGATTTCAAGCATCTGATTCTTCGGATCAGACCGGAGAAGCTGACCAGGACGCTGAGCGGCTTGATTGGCCGCCCGGTGGATCCGCCGCTAAAAATGGCGGCCAGCCTTGGACCGGTTCCGGAAAAGGCTGCCGCGCAGCGTCGTCTTCTGGAGTTCGTTGTGCGGGAACTCGACCGCGACGATGATCCTCTTCCTGCGCTGGTCTTGGCCGAGCTGGAGGAGGCCCTTGTCGTCTCCTACCTGACCTCCAATCGCCATAACTACAGTCACTTGCTCGACCGTTCTGCGCCAGCGGCCGCACCCTCGCTGGTGCGCCGCACTGAGGAGTATATCGAGCAGAATTGGGACCAGCCTGTCACCGTCGACGCACTTGCCCTTGTCGCGAACGCAAGCGTGCGAAGCCTGTTCTATTCTTTCAAAAAGAGCCGCGGTGTGTCGCCGATGGCATTTGTGAGACAGGTACGCCTCCGGCATGCGAACGAAATGCTCAAGAGTGCGGGGCCAGAAACGAGCGTGACTTCAGTCGCCTACGCCTGTGGGTTCAGCAATCTTGGACACTTTGCGCGGTACTACAACGCAGCCTTCGGCGAGCACCCTTCAGCGACACTGAGGTTTACGATGCTGAGGAATCCGTAACTTTGGGCAAACGGTTGCCTGGGTTGGTGAGGGCTTGCGGTGCGCCCAACACAAGCGCCATCGCTCTAGCTTCGAACTGAACGTCAGCTCGTGGCTCGCGGAGCGGGCGTTGGCCTTTGGCGATGATGCGCCCGCACGTCTGCATGCGCCAAGAGCGGCCGCTCGTTCTCCCACGACGAACCACTGCCTTGCTCGCAAGAAGCGGACCTTGTCTCGTCCGCTCTCGCAGAGGCCGACTTCAGCCGACAAATTCGGTATCGCCCTGACGGGACCGCACAAGCCCGTCGATGTGATATGAGCTGAGTGTCTCTACCGCCTGGAGGTAGTGAGCTTGGCCGATTTTGAATGGACAGTCCTAATCCCGATTGGCGCGGGCCTGCTCGGTACATTGGTAGGCAGCGGCGTCAGCTACTTTGCGCAAATCCGGACTCGAGAGGCAGATCTCTCTGAGCGACGAAGGTCTTTGGCTCAAGCGCTGGCTGCCGAAATTGAGGTCTTCCAACGGATCGTCGCTAGACGGGACATCCCCGGCCGCTGTCAAGCGGCGGCCGACTCCGCAAGGGCGGGGAACGAAAACGCCGTTCGGGAGTGGTTAAGCGAACAGGACGGGAAGATGGAAATTCTCCCGATCTACCACGCGAATTTGGGCAATATCGGCCTTCTTGGTCCTGCTTGTGTCGACCTGGTAACCTTTGTCGGTCAAGTCGAGGCCATCTTGACCACGATCAGGGGAGTTCACGAGGGGCTCTATGACAATCTAAGTGGAGGGCAGGTTGCCGATCTATTTGAGGGTGAGCTGGAGTTGTGGCGTGTTTCGGAAAAATTGGCCACGAAGGTAATTGCCGATTTGAGAGCTACCACCTGACCGGCCAGCGCATGGGTGGGCGGAAGAGCTAAAGGCTACCTCAGAGATCGCTCGCTCGTTCGCTGGTCAGGATCTTCGCCCGCTTGACCGGCGCTTCGCGGCATATCCAATCGTCGGCGCAACACCGCGTTTATGCAGATGGCATTCGCGGATGTAGAGTTCAGCTACTCCATGGTTCACCTTCGGGAGCGCCTCGGCGGAGCTTGTCGGGAAGCATCTCCCCATTAGGGGTGAACTCAAGCGATCCTGAATTTATGCAAAAGCGCTCCCCGGTCGGAGGCGGGCCATCCCGAAAGACATGTCCTTGGTGCGCGCCGCAACGGGCGCAGACAATCTCCGTCCTGACAATCCCATAGCGGGTATCTTGAATGTTCCGGAGATGATCTTGAGCGACGGGCGCAGTGAAGCTCGGCCAGCCGGTACCACTTTCAAACTTTGAGCCGGCTTTGAACAATGGCAGTCCGCACAAGCGGCAGGTGTACAGCCCCTCCCGTTTCTCGTGGAGGAAAACACCGCAGAAAGGGGCCTCTTCGCCATGTTCGAGCAGCAAGTGCCGCTCTTCCTCGCTGAGGGCTGCCACCAGTTCCCCCATCTGTTCCTGAGTGGGAGGTGTTAAGTCGAATTGCACTTGGATGTCCTCATCGTCAACCTTCTCGCCGCTGAGCTAGTCCGATCCGCAGGTATCGTTCACCCGGCACCACCGGCTTTCGCGGCCGCAAAGGCGGCTATGGCCGGCGCCGACGCGGCATTCGGACGATACATAGGTCCATTATGGCGATGTCCCTTACTCGGTGCCGTCATTGACTGGGACGGCGCCCCTTGGCGCGCGATCTCAACGTAGCGACCGGAAGCCTGCACGCACATCGTCGATAAACGCCTGCGGCTGCTCCCACGCCGCGAAGTGTCCACCTTTTGTATGACGGTTGTAAAGGAGCAGCTTCGGGTAGGCTTTCTCGACCCAACTTCGTGGCGCCGGGCAGATGTCGTCAGGAAACACGCTTACTGCCACCGGAATGGCGACCTGTTTTGGAGCGAAGAAGGGGATTTTGTTTTCCCAATAGAGACGCGCCGATGACACCCCCGTGTTCGTCAGCCAGTAGAGGGTGATGTTGTCCAGCACGTCGTCTCGCGAAAGGCCCTCGCTTTGTCCGTCAAAGACACGAGCGATCATCTCATAACTGCGGATGTCATGGTCGAGGATCCAGGCGGCCAGACCGACTGGTGAATCCTCAATGCCGTATAACGTCTGCGGGCGGGTCCCCATCTGCTGCGCGTAGGCCAAGTCAAACTTGTAAAACCAGGCGAGTTGATCATACGCCTGCTTTTCGTCGGCCGAGAGACCGGCCGGCGTCGGAGCGCCTGCAAAAGCCGCCGCATCGACCTCGGGCGGAACGGCGCCAGGCATGTTGGTATGAATGGCAATCAATCCCGCGGGTGCTTGTGCCGCCATCAGGTCCGTGATGATCGCACCCCAATCGCCGCCCTGCGCCACATACCGTGTGTACCCGAGGCGTTGCATGAGCGTCGCCCAGGCACGGGCGATGCGTTCAGGGCCCCAGCCAGTAGTGGTTGGCTTGCCGGAAAACCCGTAGCCCGGCATCGACGGGATGACCAGGTGAAAGGCATCCGACCCGCTCGCGCCGTGTGCTGTGGGATTGGTCAGTGGATCGACAATCTTAAGCTGCTCGATGACCGAGCCGGGCCAGCCGTGCGTAACGATCAGCGGCAGCGCATCTTCATGCTTCGAACGAACGTGAATGAAATGAATATCCAGCCCGTCGATCTCGGTAATGAATTGGGGCAAGGCGCCCAGGCTAGCTTCGACCTTACGCCAATCGTGATCTGTTGCCCAATAATTCGCGAGCTTCTGCATTGTTGCGAGCTGCACGCCCTGTGTGTCGTCGCCGACTGACTCCTTGCTGGGCCACTTGGTCGCGGCGATGCGTCGGCGGAGATCGACGAGTTGCTCGTCCGGAACATTCACCCGAAATGGACGCATAACGGCGTTACCGCCCGTCTGCTGGGCAACTTCAACCATGGCGTTTAACCTTCTATAGCTTTGACTGGCGGCCGTCGTCCGGGCATCGATCCGTATCACTGAAGAGCGCGCCATACCGACGGAACGGTTGCGATCGACCGCCTAAATGCTCCGGGCATCAGGCCGGCCGGAGGTGTCAGTTTTTGGCCTAAGTTTCACTTTCCCAAGTGAAGACAGGATGACGGCGCGCTAATACTTGTCGCCGCGAGGACGATGCCGCAATGACGGTGAGAGCACTCCAGCTAACGATGGGCCAGGATGGTATTCTCCTCATGACATTTTCCTCCGCTGCTAATTTCAGTGGTTGGTCAGAGGCCAGGCCGATCGGGAAATAGCAGGCGTTTGATCGCGTTGAGGTCGAAGCCTGCGTTCCATAACGCCATAAGCCGGTCGGACAAATCCTTGTGTTCGGCTGCGCCCGGCTTGATCCCGTGCGACTGGCAGTTGTTGTCAAGGAAAGCACGCAGCGCCCGCTGCTGGTCGCCGTCTGTGTTGCGGTCGGCCATGAGCACCTCCCCAGGTGACTGCTCAGTGTACCTCAAGCCAGAGCCGCCCGACAACGCGCGTTTCAGACTGCGCCAGAGTTTCCTGTGCCACCAGGAGCCGCGCGCCGACGCCAATTTGGCTGGCTCATTGTTCGCTGCCGGCGAGCCATGTCAGCACCGGCCCGCACTGGTTGGACCGGGCGTCCCACCCCACCACAGTTGCAGGGTGACCGGGCATCAGCCAGGATTCGCGTCTAGCACAATGATGAGACGCGTCGAGTGACTGCTTTCCGCTCCGTCGTTGCACCGCCGGAATGTTGTTTCCATTCTTCTTATAGGTCTGCGCGCCTTTCGTGGACCAAGGAGATAGTGCGACAGATTGAGCACAAAGAAGCGCGAGCTGCGCTGCACGTGCTATAATGGGTTTGCAAACAGCTGGCGCAGTAAGTTTGCGCTCACGGGCTCGGGCCGCAAGCGCTTGTCGTACTGCCTTATTTCTCGACTGATCCGGGGCGAGGAGGTTGTCCATGTCTCCACGTTCTATTGCCCATCCGCTCCAGCCGGGCGACCGGGCGCCGAATTTCGTATTCGATGCGATCTCACGCGAAGGCAAGATTGCCCTCGATGATTTTCGCGGCCGCAGCCCGTTATTGGTCGGGCTGTTTCGAGGCCTGCACTGTCCGTTCTGCCGGCGCCATGTCGCCGCGATGGCGCACCTCAGCCCTGCCCTGAAGGAGAAAGGCATCGAATGTCTCGCCGTGGTCAAGACGCCGGTCGAAAGGGCGCGGCTGTATTTCCGTTACCATCCGCTACCCGATCTTCTCGCGGCGTCCGATCCGGAGGGGGCATCGCACCGCGCCTTCGGTCTCCCCATCCTCCAGTTCACGGAGAATGAAACCGAATGGCCGCACAAGGTCGGAATGGATGTGGTCATGACAATGCGGATCGATCTGCCGGGAGAGTTGCCCGAACCGATGAATCCGGCGGCGGCGGGCGACCTTCTCAGCGAGAAGGACGGATACGAAATCACGGAGGCCGACCAGCAGATCATGATCCCTGGTCACATGCCGCTCATCGGAGAGTTCCTGCTCGATCGGGAAGGCGTTGTTCGCTGGAGCTTCACGGAAGCTGAAGAAGCAGGTCGAAATGTGTGCCGGGGACCGAATTCCGAGGAATTGATGTCGGCAGCTTCCCAAATCGCGCATTAAAAGGATGGTGAAAGCCGATCGACAACCACCATCGTCTACTATTTGGCCGCGCTGCGATTACGTCGCTCCTTAACTAACCCAGTTGCTCGAAAAGAAGTAATTCCCGAAGCCAATTGATGTCCGCTTGCTCTGGTCTCGGACACCCTTGCCAAGACTGCCAACCTAAGCAATTCTGAATGCCGCCGGAGCATTCCTTTTGACTCAGCTTAGTTCGGGCGACTTATCGCGGAGGACGTCACCACCATAGACTGCGCAGCGATGCGGGGATTTTCCTGCAGGGAGGACGGCATGATTAAGCTAGTCAATGCGCTCGTGGGAATTTTGCTGGTCTTTGCTGGGGCTCAGTGGTTATCTGCGTCTGCAGAGGCCGGTGAAGTCTTGGATCGGATCATGAAGAAGGGCGCCATGGTCACGGCGACCGACCCGGAATGGCCTCCATTTTCATCGCGCAACGACAAAGGTGAATTTGACGGCTTCGACATCGCGGTTGCCAAGGAACTGGCGACCCGCATGGGTGTCTCCCTCGACTATGCGACCCCGACCTGGGAGGAGACGACGGCCGGTCATTGGAACGGAAAATGGGACATCTCGGTCGGCAGCATGACACCGACAGCCAAGCGCGCCGAGAAGCTGAATTTTCCGGCGTGCTACTACTTTGGAATGGAGTCTCTCGCCGTCCATGCCGATAACACCACGATCAATACGCCCGCGGATGCAAGCGGAAAGCGCATTGGCGCTCTGAAAGCCTCCACATACGAGCAATACCTCAAGCGGGAACCCTTCGACATCGTCGGCATGCAGCCGCTGGCATATCGCATCGATGATCCGGTCGTCGTCCCGTATGAGAACGAAGAGGACGCCTATGAGGCGTTGGCAAAGGGCGATGGTGTGGAACTTACCGGCGTTGTCGACAGCCTGCTCACATTGATGGCCATGGTCAAGGATGGCAGGCCGTTCAGAATCGTCGGGCATCCGCTGTTTCGGACGCCTTTGTGTGTGGCCATCGAGCCTGGCGATCCGGAATTTTCACAACTCGTCAAAGAGACCGTCGAAAAGATGAGAAGCGACGGCACCTTGAAGAAACTGTCGATGAAGTGGTTCGAATTCGACCTCACAGAGCCATAACATTTTTTTGGCGCGACGCTTGTCGTGGCGCCAGGCGTAAGTCTCTGAGAGCAACGTCGAGTGCAAGGATCAGAGGTGGGGACTTTGTTGAATCTCCGGATACCAAGACTGGGCGTGGGTCCGGCGTTGATGCTCGCTTTGGGTGCGCTCAGCCTGTTTGTTGTCGTGTGCGGCGCGATAGCGCTCTCTTCGTTCAATGCGTTCCACCGC
>JBEVEP010000093.1:0-3793 GCA_040512755.1 Mesorhizobium sp. | reverse complement strand
TTAGGTGCGGTCAGTTCTGTTTCTCGCGCGGCGAGACGATCCACGCGGAGGGTCGCGAAGGTCGATGGGGTTCCATCGTCCGAGCGGGCCGACAAAGTGGGCGGCCGCCGCGCGGAAACCCAAAGGGCCGGGTTAATTTGCGTCAAATCCTTCGGGCTTCGGTTCGGCCGTACCACCGGTACGACCATCGCCGAACCCCTCGACCATACCGCAAATTCCCACCGGCAGAACGGCCACGCCTAATCTCATCTTGCTCTAGTGCCAGCGATCCCCAGGAGGTCGATCGGGCCTCCGCTTCTCTATGCTGTCGACTGCATCCGCCCGGATCGTAATCGGCGTCGCATGGGCCGGCAGCCAAACGGTAATGGTCCCGTCATCATGGACATGGGTAACCTCGCCACGCAGGGTCACCCGATCGCCTTCGCTGATCTTGGTTTGCATGTTTGCCCCTCCCTGGCCATGAAAGCATCCCACAGAGGGGCAGACAATTCGCCTATCCGGTCGAGGGTCTACCCACTTGGCTTTGGCTGCGAGCGGACAGGACGCTGGTTTGCCCCAATGCATGTCACACTCGGCCCGCTCAAGCGGCGACTGCTGACTTCGCGGAAAGCCATGCCCGGCGTCTGCTCAAAAGGGGCGGGCGTTATGTCACCAAGAGCGTCTGTGACGGTTTACGTTATGCCGTCTGTCCTCGCGGAACTTGCCCGCCGATGATCCGCGTGACTTCCGCGGCCGCGTCGCGAACCAGCGGGCCGATATCTCCCACTCGCTCGGGCGTGATCCGCACGGTCGGGCCAGAGATCGATACGCCGGCAACGGGCTCGCCAAACTCGTTGAACACGGGCGCTGCGATGCAGCGCATGCCCGGGTGGCGTTCTTCATCGTCGACCGAGAAACCCTGCGTTCTGATCCGAGCAAGGTCTCGGGCGAGGGCGGGCGCGTCGGCGAGCGTCTTGGGCGTGTACGCTTCGAGGCCAGCTTTGCGGACAATGGCCGTTACCCGGTCGCCCGGCAGATGGGCAAGGATCGCCTTGCCGATACCCGAAGCATGAAACGGGCTGCGGCTGCCAGGGCGGAAGAACGCCCTGATCGCCTGATGGGTCTCCACCTGGCTGACGAACACCACGCAATCCTCCTCGGCCACACCGAGATTTGCCGTCTCCCCGGTCTTCTCCATCAGTTCCTGCATGATGGTTCTGGCGCGATCGACAAGCATGCGGCGTCGGAGAAAGGCTGACCCCATGCGATAGGTTTCCACGCCGATCGACCAAAGCTGATCAGTTCGATCGAATTCGACCATTCCATGTTTCTCAAGCGTCGTGAGCATCCTGTAGGCGGTCGAGGCGGCTAGCCCCGAAGCGGAAGCGACCTCGCTGAGTGACAACCCATCGCTTTCTGCGATGATAGCGAGGATGCGCAAGGCGCGATCCAGTGATTGGACGGAGCTGTTTTCCGCCGGACCGTTGAATGAGCGGGGGCGGCCGCGTTGGCGCTTTTCAGCTGTTTCCATCATTTCGTCTCCAGCTTACGACGGATTTATAAAAAATATTTTCACAATTTGGAATAACAAATCAGTTGAAAAACAAAATCGGTAATGAAATCAATAGGAAGGTGATTTTATGTCAAAATGAAAAAAAATTCTGAAAAAATTGAAAAATAGACCGTAGATAGGCATTGTGAGGGACATACAATCAGTTCCAGGTGGAGGCGAAGAAGATGGCCAGGATGCGCGCAGTCGACGCAGCGGTTCTCGTTCTAGAGAAGGAGGGCATCGATTGTGCGTTCGGGGTGCCGGGCGCCGCGATCAATCCGTTTTACTCGGCGCTTAAAGCGCGCGGCACCGTCCGCCACATTCTAGCGCGGCACGTTGAGGCGGCGTCCCACATGGCAGAAGGTTACACGCGTGCCCGGGCCGGCAATATCGGCCTCTGCATCGGCACGTCGGGGCCTGCCGGAACAGATATGATTACCGGGCTCTACTCCGCCTCCGCAGACTCCATCCCGATCCTGTGCATCACTGGCCAGGCTCCTCGCGCCAGGCTGACCAAGGAAGATTTCCAGGCCGTCGACATCGCTGCTATCGCCGCTCCCGTCGCCAAGTGGGCGGTCACAGTCATGGAACCCTATCAGGTCCCGATGGCCTTTCAGAAGGCGTTTCACCTTATGCGCTCGGGCCGGCCTGGTCCGGTTCTCATCGATTTGCCGATTGACGTTCAGCTCGCGGAGATCGAGTTCGATATCGAAACTTACGCGCCTCTGCCCGCCTACAAGCCTTCGATCACGCGTGCGCAGGCAGAGAAAGCCATCCGCATGCTGAACGAGGCCGAGCGGCCGCTGATCGTCGCCGGCGGCGGCATCATCAATGCCGATGCCTCCGATCTTCTGACCGAATTCGCCGAAATTACCGGGGTTCCGGTCATCCCTACTCTGATGGGATGGGGAACGATCCCCGATGACCATCGTCTGATGGCCGGCATGTGCGGTCTGCAGACATCCCACCGCTATGGCAATGCAACGATGCTGGCTTCGGATTTCGTGCTCGGCATCGGCAACCGCTGGGCAAACCGCCACACGGGTACGGTCGAGAAGTATACGGCGGGCCGGAAGTTCATCCATATAGACATCGAGCCGACGCAGATCGGCCGTGTCTTTGCGCCTGATTTCGGCATCGTGTCAGATGCCGGGGCGGCGCTGAAAACGCTGCTCGACGTCGCTACCGAATGGAAGGCGAGCGGGAAGCTGCGCGACTGGTCCGCCTGGGTCAAGGAATGCCAGCAGCGCAAGAAGACGCTCAAGCGCAAGACGCACTTCGACCAGGTGCCGTTGAAGCCGCAGCGGGTCTATGAGGAGATGAACAAGGCGTTCGACCGCGACACCTGCTATGTCACAACCATCGGCCTGTCGCAGATCGCCGGCGCGCAGTTCCTGCATGTCTACAAGCCGCGCAACTGGATCAATTGCGGGCAGGCTGGTCCGCTGGGCTGGACATTGCCGGCCGCGCTCGGCGTGCGCGCTGCCGATCCGGAGCGTGAGATCGTTGCACTGTCAGGCGACTACGATTTCCAGTTCCTGATCGAGGAACTGGCGGTCGGCGCGCAGCACAAACTGCCTTACATCCATGTGGTCGTGAACAACGCCTATCTCGGTCTGATCCGCCAGGCGCAGCGCGGCTTTTCGATGGATTTCGAGGTGAACCTCGCTTTCGACAACATCAATACGCAGCAGGATGCCGAAGCCGGTTACGGCGTCGATCATGTCGCGGTTGCGGAGGCGATGGGCTGCAAGGCGGTTCGCGTCCGCCGGCCAGAAGACTTCGCGAACGGGTTTGCCGAGGCCAAGCGGCTCCTGCAAGAGCATCAGGTTCCGGTCGTGCTTGAATTCATCCTCGAGCGGGTGACCAATATCTCGATGGGCACCGATATCGACAATATCGTGGAGTTCGAGGAACTGGCGGAGCGCAACGAAGATGCGCCGACCGCCATCGCACTGCTCGATTGATCACCAGGGAAAACAGTCATGCCAAGGTTTTCAGCGAATCTTTCCATGCTCTTCGGCGAGCATGAGTTCCTCCACCGTTTCGACGCCGCTGCCCACGCGGGCTTTCAGGGCGTCGAGTATATCGCGCCTTATGACCATGAGGCTGAAACGGTTGCCGCACGGCTCAAGAAGAACGGCCTCACGCAGGTTCTTTTCAACTTGCCGCCGGGCGACTGGGCCAAGGGCGAGCGCGGAATTGCCGTCCTGCCGGACCGCATCGACGAGTTTCGTCGAGGCGTCGACAAGGCCATCAGCT
>JBEVEP010000010.1:0-5787 GCA_040512755.1 Mesorhizobium sp. | reverse complement strand
CCGCCGGCGACGGCGCTACGCTCGCGCGGCAGACCGGCGCTGCGCAAGCGGCCGAAGCGCTTGGGGTCGACCTCAAGGAGCAGTTCTCGCAATGGGCGCCAGAAACCATGATCAACCAGTTCAAGGAGGCCGTTGCCGCCAAGCCGAACTGCATTGAGATCATGGGTCATCCGGGCAGCGCCGCCTTCCGTGATCTCGTCAAGGGGGCCGTCGATCAGGGCATTGCGGTTACGATCGGCAATTCCCCGATGACCGATCTCCAGGCCGATTTCGGCCCCAAAGGGACCGGCTATGCCGGCGTCGACCTTTATGCGGGCGGCACTCTGACTGCCGAGGCCATGCTCGCCAAGGGACTGAAGTCCGGCGACGAAGCCATGGTCTATGGCGTATTCAGCCAGGCCGAACGCGGCCAGTCGGAGAAAGGACTGGCCGATACGCTCGAAAAGGCGGGCCTGAAGGTCGACCGCCTGGAGATCACGCAGGAGGTCAACAGCGACGTCTCGCTCGGCGTCCCGGTTCTCGTCTCCTACATCCAGGCGCACCCGAACCTGAAGGCAATTGGCACACAGCACGGCAGCGTCACGGGCAGCCTTGCGGAAGTGCTCAAGAAGGCCGGCAAGAAGCCCGGCGAGATCATCGTTGGCGGCATTGACCTGGCGCCGGCAACCATAGACGGGCTGAAATCCGGCTATGTGTCGGCGACGCTCGACCAGCTTCTCTACCTGCAGGGGTTCATTCCGGTCCTGCAGTGCGTCATGACAGCCAAATACAAGATGCCCGGTCTTTCGCTTAACACTGGCGCGGGCACGGTCACGCCGGAGACGATCGACTCTCTCGTCAAGCTTATCGACGACGGCATCCGGTAAAGTAAGAAGCCTTGCCGAAGGGCGACTGTGCTGCGCCGCAGTCGCCTTTCCTGTTATTTTCGGACAGGCGCGCCCGCCCTCTGCGCGGAGCGGCGAGGATCATGCCGGCGATTATGGCCGCGCTCATCGCCTGGAAGCGGTGATGACGAGCGCCGGCATATCGAAAACGACATCTCCACTGCCGGCCACGAAAGGCGCGAGCATTCGCTCCGATTCCTTAAGCAGCCGCTTGAACTGGTCGTCGTCCAACAGTCCGCCAAGCGTCCATATGCAGGCTCTTTCGGTGGAAATCATCGACTCGATCGAGGCAAAACGAACCGTCCCCTGACGGCGTACAACGTGACCACCCTCAATGCCCGCTTCTTTGCACAAATGGCGGAGGATCTCTGCACTGCCGAGTGTGAACGGGGCGCGGAACGCATCGGCCACCGCGCTTCCGAACAGCCGCTGCAACATGTCCGCCAACGCGGCATAGCCCGGCGAATCGTCTAGTGCCCCGCAGACCGTGACAGCGAGGCGGCCGCCGGGCTTGAGCACGCGCATCATTTCCCGCAAGCCTTTTGCGCGGTCCTCGAAGAACATCAGTGCGAACTGGCTGACCGCCGCGTCAAAGTTCGCATCGGCAAACGGGATTTCCTCGGCGCGTCCGGCCCGCCAATCGATCCGGGGAGACTTGGAGCGGGCAACGTCGAGCATATCGGGGTTGGGATCCAGCCCCACGACCTTGCCCTCGGGGCCCACAAGGTCGAGTGCGGCAAGCGCGAGCACGCCTGTTCCGCAGCCAACGTCGATCACGCTGTCGCCAATGCCTATTCCCGCCTCAGCGGCGATGACCGGTCCCCACTGCCGGAACAGCGCCGGGACGAACAGTGCATCATAGATATCGGCCGGAGACCTGGCATTGCCTTCCGAGCGGGCGCGACCGGTCACTGGTATCGATTCCGGCGTCGCGCCTTCGAGGAACACGGCGTTGGATCGGGTACCGGCTAGGCGGAGTGCTTTCAGGGGTTCGTATTCGGGTGATCTGTACCAACGTTGCGCCTGCCCGATATCGGCAAACTCCACGATCACCGGATAGACAGGCTGCCAATTGCCTTCGACGCGGTCGAACTTCCCGCCAAAAACGAGGTAATGGCCCCCATACTGCTCGACCGTTGCAAAGACGCCTGCCAGATACTGGTCGACCTTGGCGCGGTCTGTGATTTCACGCACATCGAAGAAGCAATAGGCAGACATGGCGAACCTCCGCATGGGTTCCGCGGGCATGCGCGGTGGATACGTGTCTGGCCATGTATTAGGATCGGTCATGGGCTCGCTCCATGACCTGACGTCTCAATCGCTTGCCGTAGCGTCCGTTTTGCGACCAGCCGCCGCACGCTCCATCGATCAGGCCGCCTCCGATTCGGAATCGCCGAGCTTCGCGGGCAAGGATGTGCTGTCGGATGTCCTGCGTGCGGTGAAGCTCACCGGCGCGCTGTTCTTCCGGGTCAATGCCTCTTCGCCCTGGAGCGTGGACGTACCTCGGGCGAGCACCTTCGCGGATGTCATATTGCCGCGCGCGCAACACGTGATCTCCTATCACATCATCATCAAAGGCTCGGGCTGGATCGAAATCAGCGACAGCGAGCCCATGGAATTTGTCGAAGGCGATATTCTCGTGATCGCGCATGGCGATCGCTATGCAATGCGCAGCGCACCCGAATGCCGTACCGGCTTGGGGCACGAAGATTCGCTCGAATTCTTTCGCGCCATGGCCGCCGGGCATCTGCCCTTCGTGGTCACAGAGGGTGGGGGAGGCCCCTGTCTTACGCAGTATGTCTGCGGCTTTCTGGGCTGCGAGGCGCACCCGTTCAATCCGCTCCTTGGGGCGTTGCCCCGCTTGATCCGGGTCGGACGCGACGGCGGCGGAATGGACAATCTACTCGATCGCCTCGTTGAACTGGCGCTGGCCGAATTGCCAGCGCGACAGCCCGGGTCCGAATGCATCCGCCTGCGCCTAGGCGAGCTTATGTTCGTCGAAGTCGTGCGCCGTTATATCGAGAGCCTTCCGCACGGACAGACGGGATGGCTGGCGGGATTGCGCGATGGTGCGGTCGGCCGCGCGGTTGCGCTCCTCCATGACAATCCCGCCCATGGTTGGACCCTGAAGGAACTTGCCCGCGAGACCGGCGTCTCACGGTCCGTGCTTGCCGCGCGCTTTGCGCGGCTCGTTGGCTGCCCGCCGATGCATTATCTGACACAATGGCGGGTCCAGCTCGCGGCGCGGCTGCTTGCTGATGGGCCGGGCAAGGTATCGGCCGTCGGACGCGCGGTAGGGTACCAATCCGAGGCGGCATTCAGCCGCGGCTTCAAAAAGCACGCGGGCGTGTCGCCGGCCGAATGGCGTGATGGCGTCCGGGGAGGAGCGGAAGGAAGCGGCGGCTGAGACCGTTATTCTACCCGCGGCCCGCCGGCTTCTTCGCGAGCGCGGTCACGGAAAATGCGCCGGATGACTTTGCCCGTGGTCGTCAGCGGCATGGAGGCGACAAACTCCACCTCGCGCGGATATTCGTGCGCCGAAAGCCGTTCGCGCACCCATGACTTTATTTCGCTGGCTAACGCATCGCTGCCGGCAATCCCATCCTTCAGCACGACATACGCCTTGACGATTTCGGTGCGAACAGGGTCCGGCTTGCCGACAGCCGCTGCCAGCGCGACGGCTGGATGTCCGGTCAGGCAATCCTCGATCTCTCCGGGACCGATACGGAAGCCCGCGGACGTTATGACGTCGTCATCGCGGCCGAAGAACTGGACATAGCCATCCTCATCCTCGATGCCCTGGTCGCCAGTGGTCATCCAGTCGCCAATAAACTTCTTCTCGGTGGCTTCGGGGTTCTGCCAGTATTCGAGGAACATGACCGGATCGGGCCGTGCGATGGCGATCTGGCCGGGTTCGCCTTGTTTCACACGCCGTCCCTCGTCATCGATCACGGCGACGGTGTGACCCGGAACAGGCAGGCCGATCGTTCCGCTGCGGCTGACGCCGACAGCAGCGCAAGACGACAGGACCAGATTGCATTCGGTCTGGCCGTAGAACTCGTTCACCGTGATCCCGAGTTCGTCCCGCGCCCACTCATAGGTCTCGCGTCCGAGCGATTCACCGCCAGAGCCGACGGTCCGCAGATCGAGCCGGAACCGTTTTGAGATGTCTGGAACCGTCTTCAGCATGCGCAACGCAGTGGGCGGAATGAACGCGTTACGGATGCGCATTTTCTCGGCAAGCAGCAGCGCCGCCTCGGGATCGAATTTCTCGAAACGACCCGAGACAACCGGAATGCCGAGATAGAGACCTGGGAGAAGCACGTTGAGAAGCCCGCCGGCCCAGGCCCAGTCCGCGGGCGTCCAGAGAAGGTCCCCTTGTCTGGGCAGGAATTCGTGATGCATCTGGACGCCGGGAATGTGGCCAAGCAACACCCTGTGCCCGTGCAAGGCGCCCTTCGGCGGTCCGGTCGTGCCCGAGGTGAAAATCATCATCGCCGGGTCATCCGGACCGGTGTCCTCGGCGACGAAATGCGGCGAATGCCCGGCAACGAGACGATGGAAGTCCACCACGCCGGCTTCCGGCTCATCGACGACGATGATCTGTTCGAGCGATGTCAGGCGGTTGCTGATTTTCTTCAGCTTGGCATAGCCGGCGCCGTTCGTGACGACCGCCTTGGCTCCGGCCGTCTGCATGCGATATTCGATCGCTTCCGTGCCGAAGAGCAGAGCAAGCGGTACAGCGATGGCCCCAAGCTTGTAGATGGCGACGTGAGCGATTGCCGTCTCGAAGCACTGCGGCAGCAGCAGAGCCACACGATCCCCACGTCTCACACCGCCTGCGCGAAGGCCATTAGCAAGCGCGTTGGACCGGGCTGCGAGCTCACCGTAGCTGAGATTTCGGGATTCGCGCCCGGGGCGATATTCAATCAGCGCCGTGCGATCCGGCTCGCCGGCGGCCCAACGGTCGCAAACGGCAACGCCGATGTTGAAGCGGAGCGGGATCTGCCAGCGGAAATCACGATAGAGGTCGGAGTAGTTGTCGCGGCGTTCAAGCATCCGTCGTCAATACTTCCTTAAGCGACAAATTTTGGTACACCAGTGTCGAATAACCTCGAACGGGATTCTAGAGTTACAATGGCTTTGAAAGTTTGGAGTGCTCAGTTCCAAAATTTCCACCATGGCTTTGGTTGAACATGATTACCAGTGGGGGCAACAACAATCGTTGAACCTTGTGGATCAAAGCAGACTAAACCATGTTTCTTTGCCAATTCGATGATGGTATTTAACGCATCAACTCCTTTTGCCGACGACGAACGCATAGGCATCAGTACATGACCTTCCGATAAATCAAAAGCAATGCTCCATGGGCAGTCATCCAACTGATCTTCGGGAGTATCATCAATCTGTGGGTGAATAGCGGTTAGCTCTTTCACAAACTCGCTTATTTTGGGACTTGGTTCGATATAAGGCGTTAAATCACTTTCTTTGCAAAACGCAAAATATCTCTTAAGTGCATCTGCATCGGTAAGTGGTTTTGTCGTATAAAAAACACACATGTCAAAGCTCACAAGTATTTCCTCTGTTAGTTTTTACAACCGCCCTTATCTTGCATTGAAAATATTTTCATCGTCAAAGCTCGAAACCATTGCCAAGCAACTACTGAAACTAGAACCGGCTTCAAGTCTCTGAAGCGGACTCGGATCGTATCGGACAAATCTAATTCCGAAATGGTGCCCCTGGCCGGGATCGAACCAGCACGCCCGTGAAGGCAACAGATTTTGAGTCTGCCGCGTCTACCAATTCCGCCACAGGGGCCCTGCCCGAAGCGGACAAGAACGGCAGCGGACTATACGGTCAGGGGGCGGATCGTCAACTGCCGTATGCCACAGTTTTTGCGCCA
>JBEVEP010000401.1:0-4829 GCA_040512755.1 Mesorhizobium sp. | reverse complement strand
CGCGTGTGACGCTGACGACATGATCGCGCCGTGCATATCCGAGCCGATGCAGGATCTCCGCCATCCGCAAAGCAACGGTCGTCTTTCCGGTGCCGGGATTGCCCGTGAAGCACATGTGCAAGGAGGGTGGTTCTGCCTGGAGCCCGAACTGACGCCGCGCGCGTTCAACAAGTAGCAACGCCGCGATCTCCCGGATTCGTGTTTTTACCGGTACGAGTCCGATAAGCTCGCGATCAAGCTGATCAAGGGTTTCGCCGATGCTCGTCTTGGCAAAGAGATCAGCGAGATCGATGCACTCGGTCGCATCTGTTGGTGCGGGTGGAGCAGTTGTCACGCGGCCCTCCCCGCTGCAGTCGCAGCCGCAAGTTCGCGACGCATGGCGCCGATGACGGAGCGGAAACCGTCGTCTTCATCGCGGGCACCAAAGATCGCTGAACCGGCGACAAATGTGTCGGCGCCCGCCTCCGCGATGGCGCGAATGTTCCCAACCTTTACGCCACCATCGACCTCGAGCCAGATCGATTGCCCGCCGTGAGCGACCTGCGCGTCGATGCGGCGGCGAAGGGTCGTAAGCTTGGTCAATGCCTCAGGAATGAAGGCCTGACCTCCGAAGCCAGGATTGACCGACATCACGAGGATGAGGTCGAGTTTGCCCATCACGTGATCAAGGACGTGCAACGGTGTTGCGGGATTCAACACCAGCCCAGCCTTGCAACCGAGCTCCCGGATCATCGACAATGTACGATCGATATGTTCGGATGCCTCTGGATGGAAGGAAATGATGTCGGCGCCCGCCTTGGCGAACATCCCGGCGAGCGCGTCGACTGGCTTCACCATCAGATGAACGTCGATCGGCGCCTTCAGACGTGGACGTATCGCTTCGCAGACCACCGGTCCGATCGTAAGGTTCGGGACGTAATGATTGTCCATCACGTCGAAATGAATCACGTCGGCGCCTGCGGCGATCACCCCTTCCACGTCCTCGCCAAGCCGTGCGAAGTCGGCGGAGAGTATCGAAGGGGCGATCCGGAAAGCGCCGTTGTTCATGATCGAGCCCTCGGTCAGTAGCGCTGGCCGGCCGGCTTGGCACCGGCATAGCTGCGCATGGTGTAGTGAACCTGCCGCCCCGGCCCTTCGGCGCGGACCAATTCGAAGCCTGGCTCTTCGGCAGGACGGTTGACGATGAAGGACATGCGCACCGTCTCGAACCCCTTCTTGGAGTCGAAGGCCAGGACCTTGATGTATTTTGCGCTGTGCGCCTTCCGGCAGGCGGTGACCTCGAGCATGACGCCTGCCGGGTCCTTGATGTCGAACATGGGTTGGCCCCACATGTCCCAATAGGTATTGCGGGGGTGAGGATCGTCGGTGAACTCGACGGACAATGCCCAACCTTGCGCAAGGGCGTAGTGGATCTGCTTCTTGATTTCTGCGTCCGTCAATTCGGGAAGAAACGAGAACTGTCCTTGTGTCAGTCGCATGTGGCGCTCTCCTTATCTCAACTGGTGGTTGCGGTAGGCACATAGTCGACCGAGTCAGTCGACGCATAGTCGAAGGTGACGTCCTTCCAGGTGTCGAGCGCGGCCCGCAGCGGCGTGCACCATTTGGCGGTATTGGCCAGAATCTGTGGACCTTCACCCCAGATATCGCGACCTTCGTTGCGCGCCTTGACCAAGCTCTCGAGCGCCACACGGTTGGCCGTGGCGCCAGCTCGGATGCCCTGCGGATGGCCGATTGTACCGCCGCCGAACTGAAGGACGACATCGTCACCGAGATAGGTCAGCAACTGATGCATCTGCCCGGCGTGAATGCCTCCTGAGGCGACCGGCATCAGCTTCTTGAGGCTTGCCCAAGGCTGATCGAAGAACACCCCGTGCTGTAGATTCTTCGTGACATGGTTCTCGCGGCAGGTGTCATAGATGCCGCGAATAACGTTCGGGTCACCTTCCAGCTTACCGACGACGGTGCCCGCGTGGATGTGGTCGACTCCAGCCATACGCATCCATTTCGCGATGACGCGGAACGATACGCCGTGGTTCTTTTGGCGTGTGTACGTGGAGTGCCCGGCCCGATGCAAATGCAGGATCATGTCGTTCTTCCGGCACCATTTCGCCATCGACTGGATCGCCGTATAGCCGATGACAAGGTCGATCATGACGATGACGCTGCCGAGCTCCTTGGCGAACTCCGCCCGCTCGTACATGTCTTCCATGGTCGCGCCGGTCACGTTGAGGTAATGGCCCTTGATCTCGCCCGTCTCGGCGATGGCCTTGTTGACGCCCTCCATGCAATAGAGGAAGCGATCGCGCCAATGCATGAACGGCTGTGAGTTGATGTTCTCGTCGTCCTTCGCAAAATCGAGGCCGCCGCTGAGCGCCTCGTAGACGACGCGACCATAGTTGCGACCGGAGAGGCCGAGCTTCGGCTTCATCGTGGCGCCGAGCAGAGGCCGGCCGAAATTGTTCAGGCGTTCCCGTTCGGAGACGATGCCAGTCGCTGGCCCCTGAAAGGTCTTCAGGTAGTGGGGCGGGATGCGCATGTCCTCGAGGCGAAGCGCTTTGAGAGGCTTAAAGCCGAAGACGTTGCCAATGATCGAAGCCGTGAGGTTGGCAATCGAACCTTCCTCGAAGAGGTCGAGGTCATAGGCGATATACGCGAACCACTGACCGGGCGTGCCGGGTACAGGCTCGATCTTGTAGGCCTTCCCTCGGTAGTATTCACTATCAGTAAGACGATCTGTCCAGACTACCGTCCAGGTAGCGGTGGAGGATTCGCCCGCGACGGCCGCAGCTGCTTCCTCGGGATCCACGCCGTCTTGCGGCGTGATGCGGAAGACTGCCAGCACGTCGCTGTCCTTCGGCTCGTATTCAGGTTCCCAATACCCCATCTGTTTGTACTTCAGAACGCCCGATTTATAACGCTCCTTCATGTTGGTAATCTTGATATCGACGGGCTTGTTCATATTCGCTTCCTTCCTGAATGTTCAGTTTCAGACTGGTGGCTGCGCAAGGTTGGTCGGCCGACGTGAGCCACAAGTCGGGGAGGCTTCGTTCAGCGTCCCGCACAAGCCTTCGTCGCTAGGCCGCCAGTTCGAAAAGCTTCACGCTGAAAAACGGTGCGGTTGCCCTTGGCAGCAGGCCATTTACTAGCAGCTGCGCATGGGAGACCTGAGCAGTCTGTATAAAATGAAACACATCGACTGGCTTTTTCATGAGTGACGATCCAGGCGTGACCATTGATCCACATGCAGCTAACAGCTCGGACATAATAAAGTAAAACAAGATATACTGTCCGGAATGTTAAGGTATCCCTTGTGCATTGGATTCCACGATCATGAGGAACGTCACCATTAGGCAGCTCCAGATTTTCGCTGAAGCCGCGCAGAGGCTGTCCTTCGCGCGCGTCGCTGAGCGGCTGCATCTGAGCCCGGCTGCCGTTTCCTTTCAAATCAAGCAGATCGAGAGCATGACAGGATTCGCGCTATTCGAACGCGTCGGTAGAAAAGTGTCTGTGACTGACGCCGGCGAACGGCTGCTGGTCTATGCTAAAATAATCCTGCAAGCTCTCCATGACGCCGATCAGACCCTCATGGCTCTAAGGGGCTTGACGGGGGGCAAGGTGACGATTGGCCTCGTCTCGACTGCCAAATACATTGTCCCCCAAATGCTCACGCGTTTTCAGGCCAGCTATCCCGCCATTTCCATCAACCTGAGGGAGGGCAACCGGCGGCAAATCATTGACATGCTCACAAAAGGCGAAATAGATCTCGCCATCATGGGGCAGCCACCCGAAGGTGCGGATGTGCTTGCCGAACCATTCGCTCTGCATCCTTCCGTGCTCATTGCGGCGCCATCCCATCCCCTCGTCGGGTTGAAAGCGTTATCGCCAAGCGTACTTGCCGGTGAACTGTTCGTCGTTCGCGAAGAAGGATCCGGCACCCGATTGCTGCTCGAGCGGTACTTTCAGACGGCTGGCCTTTCGCCGCGTATCGCAATGACGTCGAGCAGCAACGAAACCTTAAAGCAGGCTGTCATGGCTGGAATGGCACTTGCATTGATCTCGCGCCATACCATCGGACTTGAGCTTGGACTCGGCCTGGTTACTACATTGGCGGTCGACGGTTTTCCCTTAATGCGCTCATGGTTTATCGCGCACCGGCGAAGCATGCCGCTGCCACCTGTTCATTCTCGGTTGCGGGCGTTTTTAATCGAACAAGGTCAGTCGATCATCAATGATCTCGAACGCAGCTACGATGAGATTGGTATCGGAATCAGGGAGAAAACCACCCGCCGTCCTACCGAGGCCGACCGCCAGCGGCCACGTAAACTCGGTCGGTCAGGGAGACCGCCCAAAAAGAAGCGGGCTTAAGCTGGGCTCCTGCTATTTCCAGAATGCCCGCGAACCGGATCACGACATCATCAGCATCGCGACGCAGGCTGGCGCGTTCGTCCTCTTTATCCATTGGCGGGCGGAGCCGAGCGGCGCGCCGCATCCGGCCCGAGCTTTGGGCCGCGCCGGCGATTTCTTTTTGCATTGGCGTGTTTGTCCTTTTTATCCATGATCGCCGGGGGGAACGCATCGAGGTCAAAAGCGCGGTGATCGGCGAGCATCCCCAGGTCATCATCGCTCCGCCGGATCACCCTCTAGCCAAGCAGCGTTCTATCTCGCCGCGAGAGATCGCCAAGCAAACCATTCTGATGCTCGAGGTTGGCTCCGGGACGCGCTTGTTGGCGGAGCGGTTCCTGGCCCAACATCGCATCGAGCCCCGCATCGGCGTGGAGATAGGATCCAATGAGACGATCAAGCAGGCAGTAATGGCGGGCCTCGGGATT
>JBEVEP010000398.1:0-6923 GCA_040512755.1 Mesorhizobium sp. | reverse complement strand
GGATGCATTGGCTACCGGGTGGAGGCGCTTGGCCGCGTTGTTGCTGTGATCAGCGATACGGAGCACGAACCGGGCACACTCGATACTCCGTACTCGGACTTATCGAGAACGCCGACCTCGTCATCTACGACTGCACCTATGTCGAAGAGGAAATGCCGTATCGCCGCGGTTTCGGCCATTCCACCTGGCAGCAGGGCGTCAAGCTATGCGAAGCCGCGGGCGCCGCGAAACTCGCGCTCTTCCATCATGACCCGGCGCGGACGGATGCCGAACTCGCGGTCATCGCACGGCGCGCAGCCAAGCGCTATCCGGGAGCTTTCGCAGCGCACGACGGCCAAACCCTGGATATCCCCCGCCGCAGCAAGGCTGAGGCGCATGGCGTGTCGCCAGTCTGGATTGGGCAAACTGCTCGCCCTCAGAAAGTGTAGACGATCTAACCCGCGGGACCATTCTGACGGGATTGGTTTTCTAACTCGGCCCGATCCCAAGCAGCCCTGTGCCTCGGATCGGTCGATGCGGTTCGGTAGCTTCTGCGCAGAACTTCTCAGGAGCCTTTCATGAAACGACTGTTTTTCGCCGTTGCGGCTTTGGCCGTGACGCTCGCCGGAAGCGCGCAGGCGCAGCCCGACTCGATCCTCAATGCGTCCTACGACATTTCCCGTGAACTCTTTGCGAAGATAAACGAAGCCTTCATCCCCAAGTACAAGGAAGCAAGCGCACAGGACATTTCGATCAAGCAGTCTCATGGCGGCTCTTCGGCGCAAGCCCGCGCGGTGCTGGAGGGGCTGGACGCCGACGTCGTCACCTTCAATCAGGTCGTCGATATTGAAGCGTTGGTAAAGGGCGGCCTTGTGTCGGACGACTGGCGAAAGGACTTCGCCAATGATTCCTCGCCCTACTATTCATTTCCCGCCTTTCTCGTGCGCGAGGGCAATCCCAAGGGCATCAAGGACTGGAGCGATCTTGTCCGCGACGATGTCCAGGTGATCTTCCCGAACCCCAAGACATCCGGAAACGCCCGCTACACCTATCTTGCCGCTGTCGCCTACGCCAAAGCGGCGTTCCAGAACGACCAGACAAAAGTAACCGAGTTCGTCAGCAAGCTTTTCGCCAACGTTCCAGTTTTCGATACCGGCGGCCGCGCGGCGACCACAACTTTCGTGCAGCGTGAAATCGGCGACGTGCTGATCACCTTCGAGGCTGAAACGCTCGGAATTGCGCGGGAATACGGCGACGACAAATTCGATGTCGTCGTTCCTTCGATGAGCCTGCTTGCGGAATTTCCGGTGGCAATCGTGGATACGGTCGTGGACAGGCGCGGTTCCCGCGAACTGGCGAAATCGTATCTGGAGTTCCTTTATACGCCCGAAGGCCAGCGCATCATCGCGGAACACGGAAACCGCATAAACGACCCAACGATCGCAGCGGAATTCATGGACAAGTTTCCAGAAGTGAAGCTGGTCACTGTGGACGAGGTTTTCGGTGGCTGGGACAAGGTGCTGGCTGAACACCTCGTCTCCGGCGCCTTGTTGGACCAGATTTACGGCGCTCGCCGATAGCCTGTGGGCATTGGCTGGGAACCGTCCGGCTCTCTATTCGAACACCACCCAAGGAGGAAGCCGCGCCAGCGCGTCTTCCTCCTTGTCGTTTAGACGCAGCGGACACGACCACCGCTATGCGCCGATAGCCTTACCAGGATCCATCAACCCGGCCGCAGATCGCCAACGGCTGCCGCGTCGGGACGTGATTTCGAACAGCCGTTCCAGAAAGGCCCACGCCTGCTCATCATGCACGAGATGATGGCAAAGCAGGCCGACAGTTCGGTTGGCCCCGTCGAACGACTCATCGAGCTGCGCGACGACGTCGCGAACCAGATCCGCGTGAGCGCGGCAACCGCGGGTGCCATGCCAGTCCATCAGGTCGACATCGGTATTTATCATCTTTATCGAAGCAGGCTTGGCAGGCCCGTAGACCGAAAGCGCGGTGAACCCAAGCCTGGGAAGCTCGGCTATCAGCCCGTCATCGATTCGATTCCATGGCGGCACCAGGATTGGCAGGGCACGCTTCTGATGCAGGTCAGCGAGCAGGGACAATCCGCGCGAAAGCTCGCCAAGCACGACCTCTCGCGGCCGATGCGCGCCAAGTTCCTGTTTCTTCTCGCCGGCCGGCGCATGGTTTTGGTGGGACCAGCCATGAACTGCTATCGAAGCATACGGGGCCTCAGCCAGCCGATGAGCAAGCGGCTCGCCTGTGAAGGCAGGGATAACGGCTAGCATAACCGGAACTTCGAACCTGGCCGTAAGGTCGAGCAACCGGTCAAGCGGCTCTGTCGGCTCGATAGCGTCGTCGTCCCTGAGCCAGAATTCTGCGCGCCTGCCTGCGCGATTCCAGCGATCGAGCGCACGCAGCAACGGTTGCCAGACGTCGTCGGAGCTCATTGAGTTTTTTTTTCCGGCAGCATCGCGGCAAGCCGCACTGCGGCAGCGTCAAGCGAACGCTCACCGAGCACAAAGCGCCGCGCCGCTTCCCCCATCGCCTTCCTCTCATCGTCATCCACCAGCAGCCGCTCGATTGCGTCCGCGTAAGACGTGATATCGCCTGCGGCGGTGAGTATGCCGGTTTGTCCATCAAGCACGACTTCCGGCACACCGGCCGTATCCTGCGCCACAACGGGCAGCCCCGCAGCTTGTGCCTCGAGATAGGCCAAACCGTAAGCCTCGCCGCAGCCCGGCCAAACGTAGATGCCGCACCCGGCCAGCGCTGCGGGCACCTCGCCCGGCGCCAATTGACCAAGCCATTCGATATGCTCCGGAGGCAATCCAGCGAATTCTGCCGTGACTTCGGCGCGGCATGGCCCGTCGCCGACCACCGCTAAAGTCCATTGTAGATCCATGAGACGTTCAAGCGCTCGGGCGAGCGTCCTGTAGCTGTCGAGTTTGTCGCCCGGACGCATCATGGCCACGGCGACAAGGCGCGTTGGATCGCCCTCGATCCGTTGCACAGGCGGGGCGCTATCGATGAAAGGCGGCAGCATCGCGAAGTTCGCATCGGGCGCAATGGCAGCCAGACCTTCTCGATCTCGATGTGTAAAGCAGATATTGAGCGCCGCTCCCCGCACGGCCTCAGCGACTTTCGCTTGTGTGACAGCCCACACCCCACTGTTGCGTCGCGCGGAATAGGAAGCTTCGGCAGTGACATAGGAAATGCCGAAGGTCCTTGCGAGGCCGGGGCCAATGAGATCCGGCGCCTTGTAATAGGGGTGGTAGCAGAACCAAAGGTCTGGAGCCCCGCCCTCCTTCCACGCCGCCGACAGCCGCACCGCTTCAGCCTCCGCTGCTTTTTCGACTGCGGCATAGTGATCCGGCTCTGGTCGGGACGAAAAGCTGCGCAATTCGGATGCTATCTCCACCTGATGGCCCGCGCGCTCGAGAGCTCTGACCAGCGAACGCGCCATCTGACGGTCGCCCGAGGGAAGCGGATGATCCGGCGGCTTCAGGGGCGCGTAGAAGGCTATCCTCATCGGTGTGAGCTTTCTTCCGAAAGGCCGTTCGAGTCAATTTGGCGATGGCCAGCACGCTTCCGCGGGAAGAATGTGGTAGTTCTGCCCGATGCAAGCGGGCGTAGACGAAGAATTCTTTGGCACACTGCCGATCTTCGCCGAATTCGAAGGCGTCGCGGACGTCAGCAACTACCGGCCGCTGCCAGACAATTGGGCGCTGGCGACGGCAGATATTGTCGGCTCGACCGGGGCCATCGAGGCGGGGCGCTACAAATCCGTGAACATGGCGGGTGCGAGCGTTATTTCCGCGCTTCTCAATGCGCTTGGCCGTCGCGATCTTCCTTTCGTTTTCGGCGGCGACGGCGCGCTCGTTGCATTTCCGGTCTCGGCGGAGGCAGAAACACGCGCGGCTTTGGCGGCCGTGCAGGCCTGGGTAGCGGATGAGCTGGATTTGACGCTACGCGCGGCAATCGTTCCGATGACGGACATTCGTGCACAGGGGCTCGACGTCCGCGTCGCACGTTTCCAGGCTTCGGACGAGGCCTTCTACGCGATGTTCGCCGGCGGGGGCGCAAGCTGGGCGGAGGCTCAGATGAAGGCGGGACGCTATCGAATCGAGCCTGCTCCCTCCGGAACCCGGCCCGATCTCACCGGACTTTCCTGCCGCTGGAATCCGATCGAGGCCCGCCATGGGCAGATCGTCTCGATCATCGCCATTCCAACTGCACGCGCAAGCATGGACAAATTCCGGCAACTCGTCACGGATGTCGTCACGCTGGCCGGCGAGCAGGAGCGCGACGGCCATCCGGTACCGGCAGAGGGTCCCGGATTCAGGTTATCCGCGCGCGGGATTGGCTATGAGTCTCGCGCCGCCGCGCCTAAAGGACATCGCTTGCGCCCCGTTCTGACGATCCTGGGGGAGCTCGCGCTCGCCATTTATTCAGACATCTTCAATGTGGCGCTTGGCCGTTTCCACGCCAGACGGTACAGGCGCGACGTTGCCCAGAACTCGGACTTCCGGAAATTCGACGACGGTCTGAAGATGACGATCGACGTGGACCAGACGACTTTTGGCAAAATAGAGAGCCGGCTGATGGAAGCCGAGCGTGCAGGCATCTGCATCTACGGCCTCCATCGGCAGGATTCGGCTTTGATCACCTGCTTCGTTCCGTCGCCACTTCAGCGCGATCACATCCATTTTGTCGATGGTGCCGCGGGCGGCTATGCGATGGCGGCGGCCAATTTGAAGGCAAAGGCCGCAGCCTGATCCCGGGTCATCTGGCGGCAACCGCTTGCGTGAATCCACTTTCCGCAATATTCGTAGATTAGCTTCTATAGCAAATGACGCTGCACCGAGTTTCGTAAGAAAAGCAGACATTTGAGCGGATCGCGTTCGACGTATGACCAGCTAGTTGCGAAGAACGCGGCGATCGCGAAATGGGCGCCGCTGCTCGTCGATACCTGTAACGTGTTTGCCCGCCTCGGGCTCGCCGATCCGGCGCTGGTCGAGGCGTAGCGGTTCCATGCGGACGGTCGCCATCAGCTATGCCGGGCGAACCGTCGCACTGCCGGACTTGCCGGAATACCAGAAATTCTATCGCAAGCTTGCAAGCGGACAGTGGGAGCCGCGTACGTTCGAGATGCTGGCGCGAAATGTCGACCGCAACACCGTCTATGTCGATATAGGGGCATGGATCGGCGTGACGCCGATGTGGGCTGCCCAGAAGGCGAAGGCCGTCGTGGCCGTCGAGCCGGACCCAAAATGCGGCGAAGTGCTAAGGGCGCTTGCAGCCGAAGCTGCGAACGTAACAGTTCTTCAAGGCGCGCTATCGCCGGACCCAAAGGTCGTCATAAACGCGGTAGGCGAATTCGGGAGTTCCGAAACGAGCGCGCTCGACATCGGTGACGGCGAGCGCCTGACCGTACCGGGCATGCGGCTGGATGCCATTCTGAAACACGCGGGAAACGCGCCCGTGGTCGTGAAGATAGATATCGAGGGATACGAATTCGCGATACGCGACGAGATCGCGCGGCTCCGCAATTATCCTGTTCGGGGTGTCCAGATTGCGATGCACCCGCAACTCTACGAAAAAACTTTGGATGGAAACCTTCTGATTCGGCGCCTGAAAACGGCATGGGCCACCTGGCAATTTGGGCAGTTGTTCCATGGCTTTCTTCGTGGTCCCAGTTTCGCTAAATTTGGTGGCCCTGCGCGATACGTCATCGGGGACGTGCTGTTTCGCGGCAAACCGAAGGGGGCAGAGATCGTGTTCGAACGACATCCTGCGCGAAACAGCAACCGAAGGCGGCCATGAGCTCAACACCAGCCGACATTTCCCAGATACTGATGGACAAGGTCGCGGACTGGCTGACCAGCTCCTCCCTGGTCGGCGACGATCTGGAGACGATGGTTCGCGGCTTCTGCGAGCGGCTGGCGGCGGCGGGCGCTCCCCTTGTTCGCATCCACCTGACGTTTTCCATGCTGCATCCGCTCTATGATGCGCTTGGCTTCACCTGGGAGCGTGGACGAGGCATGGAAATTGAAAGCTTCCGCAGGAAGGCTGGTGTTCCGCCGGAGCGCTTCCTGCGAAGCCCATACTTTCATTTGCTCAACCACAAGCTCGACCATCTGCGCCGCCGCATCGACCACGCCGCGCCTTCCGAGTTTCCCATCTTCGATGATCTGAAGCTTCTTGGCGCAACTGACTATCTTGCATTCGTCCACTCCTTCGGTGGCAATTCGAGCCAGGGAATGATGGGTTCCTGGTCGACCGACAGCGCCACCGGCTTCAGCGAGAGCATGATCGGCGCTTTGCTCCGGCTTCAGAACCACCTCGCTGTCGCCACCAAAATGGCGGTGCTGAACAAGCTCGCAGACAACATGTTGACGACCTATCTCGGCGGCGACGCAGGCAAGCGCGTACTGAACGGGCAGATCAAGCGCGGTGAAGGAGAGACGATCCGTGCTGCTTTGATTATGGCTGACATGCGGGGCTCGACCCGACTCGCCGAGATAGCCGGCCGCGAGGTCTACATCGACACGCTGAACCAGTTCTTCGATGCGATCGCGGCGCCATTCAATCGCGCCGGCGGCCAGATCCTCAGCTTTCTGGGCGACGGTTTCCTCGCCGTATATCCCTGCGAGAGGCATCGCGCGCCGTCCGAAATCGCCTGCCGCGCAGCGCTTGCGGCAGGGTTGAAGGCGGCCCGGCGCATGGCAGACCTCAATGTCGGGCGCAAACAGGAAGGGCTGGGCGAGATCGGCTATGGGATCGGCCTGCATGTCGGCAATGTGATGTTTGGAAACGTGGGGCTTTCGGACCGGCTCACATTCTCAGCCTTCGGCTCGGCTGTGAATGAGGTACAGCGGCTGCAGGGCCTGACCAAGAAGTATCCTCATCGGCTGATCGCCAGCAAGGAATTT
>JBEVEP010000368.1:0-13656 GCA_040512755.1 Mesorhizobium sp. | reverse complement strand
GTTGAGCGCCCGATCCGGGCCGCAAAAATGTGCAGGACGTCGGCCACGGCCACGGGATGGTGAACCGCGAGCAGGCGCTCGGGACTGAGCCGGCCGAGGATGAGGTTGGCGTCGGTGATCGTGGGTTCCGCGCCACCCCGCCCATAGCAGATCGGTCCGGGATTGGCGCCCGCGCTTTCCGGCCCGATCTGTATCAGTGCGGATGCATCGACGCGCGCGATCGAGCCTCCTCCCGCTCCGATGGTATGCACATCCACCATCGGCACGTGGATTGGCATCGCATATTCGATCTCGGTCTCGTTCGAGACGGCAGGCTGAGCTTTGCGGATCAACGCGACATCGGTCGAGGTGCCGCCCATATCATAGGTGACCAGATTCTCCTGGCCGGAGCGCCGCCCGGTATAAGCTGCGGCGATAACGCCCGAAGCGGGTCCGGACAGCACGGTCTTGGCCGCTTCCCGTGTGACGAAGCGGGACGAGATCATGCCGCCATTGCCGTTCATAATCAGGAAATCCCTGGCGTATCCTCTACCTTCCAACTCGCCGCGCAGGCGTTCAACGTAACGGCGAAGGATCGGCTGCACGGCGGCATTCACGGCTGCCGTCACGCCGCGCTCGAACTCGCGCGCCTCGGAAAGCAGGGTGTGGCCCGCCGTGATGTGGTCATTCGGCCAGATCTCGGCTGCAATCTCCACCGCGCGCTTTTCATGCAAGGGATTGGCATACGAATGCAGGAAGTGGATGACGAGAGACTCGCAGCCGACGTCTTTCAGCTGCGTTACCGCCGCGCGCAGATCTGCTTCATCGAGCGGCGTATGCACGACGCCGCCTGCCAGCACGCGCTCGGTGACTTCCAGCCTGAGATCGCGCGGGATGACCGGGACGAAAACACCGGTCATTCCATAGGGATTCGGGCGGGTCCGGCGGCCGAGTTCGATGACGTCGCGAAAGCCGAGCGTGGTGATCATGCCGGTTTTCGCCAGCCGCCGCTCCAGCACGGCGTTGGTGGTGGTCGTCGTTCCGTGCACGATCAGGTCGATGTCGGCAACCGGAAAGTCTGCTTCGCTCAGCGCCGAAACCACGCCGAAAGCCTGATTGTCCGGTGTCGTCGGCGTCTTGGCGATATGCACCTGGCCGCCTTCGCGGCCATCGATCAGGATCAAATCCGTGAAAGTTCCGCCGACATCGATCCCGGCGACGACGCTGCCCCCGCTTGCGCGAACTTTCTCCACCATCGGCCGAATCCGAAATGCGCAGTCTAAGGATATGTCGCAGTTTGGAAAGGCGTTTCCCGCACTTATCTTGACGCAATATTCATTTGTATACTAATAATTTTAGCAGACAAGACTCCCTTGCCAGGAACGATTTGCCGGCGCGCTGGGACTTCTCGCTCGCGCGCGACATCGCACTTGGCGTGCCCGGACCCTGGAAAGGTTCATTCGATGCAGTCCGTTACAGCTCTCAAGACTGTTGAGGCCGAAACCGTAAGGTTTCCCATCCCGGCGAACGTTCACGCCGAGACAGTGGTATCGGTGAAGCACTACACGGACCGCCTGTTTGCCTTTCGCATTACGCGGCCGCAGGCTTTTCGCTTCCGGTCCGGCGAGTTCGTCATGATCGGCCTTCCCAACTCCGAAAAGCCGGTTTTCCGCGCCTATTCCATCGCGAGCCCGAGCTGGGACGATGAATTGGAGTTCTTTTCCATCAAGGTGCCGGATGGCCCGCTGACGTCCGAGCTGCAGAAAATCGTACCCGGCGACACGGTGCTGCTGCGCCAGAAGTCTACCGGCACGCTTGTGCTGGACGCCCTAACGCCGGCGAAACGGCTGTTCATGATCTCGACGGGCACCGGCATCGCGCCTTTCGCCAGCCTGGTGCGCGATCCGGAGACCTATGAGAAGTTCGAAGAGGTCATTCTCACCCATACCTGCCGCGACCATGCCGAACTCGCCTACGGCAACGAACTCTTCGACCAGTCGGCCAACGATCCGCTGATCGGCGAGCTGGCGAACGGCCGGCTTTCGCTCTATTCCTCGACCACGCGGGAGATTTCTCCGCGTATGGGCCGCATTACGCGGCTGATGGAAAACGGCAAGCTCTACGCCGACCTTGGCATCGCGCCGCTCAATCGCGAGACGGACCGCGTCATGATTTGCGGCTCCATGCACATGTTGCAGGATGTGAAGGGTCTCGTCGAAGCGGCCGGGTTCGAGGAAGGCTCGAACCACAAGCCCGCCGATTTCGTCGTTGAGCGGGCTTTTGTGGGGTAACCTCGCATGCCAGTCACCCAGGGTGGGCGTGGATAGATTCGACCCCCTATCCGAGTTCTACGCGGAAATATCCGTTTCCAATCAATGCGATGAAGAAGCGTAGCTGGTTTGGTCCGGATTTTCCGTCCAACTCCGTCTCCCCGATCGCATTTGCCGCTGATTTCGCTCGGGAATGCCGATCTTGGCGGTGATTGTGTGAGGAAGGAACGCATTCGCTCGGCAAAGTGGCTGACGTGAGCTGGTGCGTGAGCTTTCGCGACGATGAGGCTGAGGGATCGTATCTCGAAATTATGCGGAAGTGAAAAGAAGTTTTGACCGCTTGGTCAAAAACCTGCTGCGGGCGCCAATATTTTCGTCTATGAACCGCCGCGGAGGACTCGTGCAGCCGCATCTGGCGCGATATCCTCAGCGTCTTCCCCTCGACAGCGGAACGTTGGGGCAGGAAGAGCCGGCACGACGCCGAAATGTGCTGTGACGTTGCCTCGGGCCGATTGTAACGGTCGCTTGATGGGCAGGCGCAGGAAAATTCCGGCACGAAACGCCGATCTGGTGTGAAGTTCGCTTCGAGCCAATCGGAGAGACGCTTCGGGCCGATAGGGAGGAGATGGTATGAGTACCAAGATCAGCCAGGCGGTTGCCGATCTGCAGCCGGAACCAGCGTTGGTTACATCGTTGCCGACAAGGGCTGCTCCCCCCGCTGCGGATCATGCGATCGCCCGCAATCCCGGCATGCCGCTCGATCTCGGTTGGCTGGAAGCCATGCGGCATGTCAATCGCAGCGCGCTTGAACGGCGCGTCGCAAGCCTCACCAAGCGGCGCAGCATCAAGGCCGACAACCAGGCTGCATGGTTGCTGCGTGCGATCTCCTTGATGGATCTGACGACGCTGAACAGCAATGACACGGACGAGCGCGTCCGCCGCCTCTGCGCAAAGGCGATCAATCCTCTCAGGCCGGATATCGCGGAAGGGCTGGGGCTCGGTAAGGGTGACGTCCGCCCAGCCGCAGTTTGCGTCTATCATCCCTTCGTCAGGACTGCCGTCGAGGCGCTGAAGGGAACCGGCATCCATATCGCGGCCGTTTCGACAGCTTTCCCGCATGGCCTGTCGCCGCTCAAGACCCGCATCGAAGAGATCGTGTCCTCGGTGGCGGATGGCGCTGACGAGATTGACGTCGTGATCCCGCGCGGCCTTGTCTATGGCGCGAAATGGGAGGAACTGTACGACGAGATCGTCGCCTTCCGCGCCGCCTGCGGCGAGGCGCATCTGAAGGTCATTCTCGGCACCGGCGACCTCTCGACGCTGCGCAATGTGATGCTTGCATCGATGGTGGCCATGATGGCCGGCGCGGACTTCGTGAAGACCTCCACCGGCAAGGAAAGCGTGAACGCCACGCTGCCCGTCGGCCTTGCCATGGTGCGCTCGATCCGCGCCTACCACGAACGCACCGGCTATATGATCGGCTTCAAGCCGGCCGGCGGAATCTCGACCGCCAAATCCGCACTCGATTGGCTGGTGCTGATGAAGGAGGAACTCGGGCGGCCCTGGCTCGAACCGGAGCTTTTCCGCTTTGGTGCTTCGAGCCTCCTTACCGACATCGAACGGCAGCTCGAACATCATCTGACCGGCCACTACTCGGCTAACCATCGCCACGCGATGGCATGATGGGCGCGCTTTCCCTTGTGGCAGGACAATCGCAGATGGATGTTGCGACCACTCTTGCCCCCTCACCCGGCTCGGGCTTTCGCCCTCGCCACCCTCTCCCCGCTGGGGAGAGGAGATTTCCCCAGCGGGGAGAAGGTGGCCGAGCAGCGAGGCCGGATGAGGGGGGTCATGTGCGATTCCCCTGCCTGGGAAAGATCGCCCCGCAGACGCAGGGTAGGGCGCCAGCCGAGGACAAGACTACGCTTAGAAAGATATTTATGACCGAGAATATCAACGACCCCCACCCAGCCCTGCGGGCCACCCTCCCCACAAGGGGGAGGGCAAGGGAGAGCCTCTCATGAACATTCTTGAACGTTACCACGCCATGGACTATGCCCCCGCACCCGAAGCCCGCAATGAGGCTGATGCCTGGCTCGCCGGGCGTGACTTCTCGAAGGCGCTTTTCATCGCCGGGGAGTGGCGCGCCGCAGAGAAAGGCAGGTCGTTCACCACCGAGGATCCGGCGACCGGCAAGTTGCTGGCGACGGTTTCCGACGCGGGCAGCGCCGACATCGATGCCGCGGTGGCCGCCGCACGGCGCGCTTTGCCGAAATGGCAGGCCGCATCCGGCTATGCGCGGGCCCGCGCTCTTTATGCGATCGGCCGGGCGATGCAGCGGCATCAACGGCTTTTCGCCGTGCTGGAGTCGCTCGACAACGGCAAGCCGATCCGCGAGAGCCGCGACATCGATGTGCCTTTGGCGATCCGTCACTTCCTCCATCACGCCGGCTGGGCGCAGGTACTGGATCGCGAATTTCAGGGTTACAAACCTGCGGGCGTGGTCGGCCAGATCATCCCATGGAACTTCCCGCTTCTCATGCTGGCCTGGAAAATCGCGCCGGCTCTCGCTGCCGGTTGCACGGTCGTTTTGAAGCCGGCTGAATTCACGCCGCTGACCGCCATCCTGTTCGCCGAGATCTGCGAAAAGGCCGGCGTCCCCAAGGGTGTCGTCAATATCGTGCCGGGCGGGCCGGACGCCGGGGCCGCGATCGTCAATCACGACGATGTGGACAAGATCGCGTTCACCGGCTCCTCCGAAGTGGGGAAGATTATTCGCAAGGCGACGGCGGGCAGCGGCAAGAAGATTTCGCTCGAACTCGGCGGCAAGTCAGCCTTCGTGGTTTTCGAGGACGCCGACCTGGACAGCGCGGTCGAAGGACTGGTCGATGGTATCTGGTTCAATCAGGGGCAGGTGTGCTGCGCCGGCTCGCGGCTGCTGGTTCAGGAAGGCGTGAGCGAAGCGCTGTTCAACAAGATCAAGACGCGGATGAGCCGGCTAAGATTGGGTAGTCCGCTTGACAAGAACACCGATATCGGCCCGTTGGTCGCCGCCGTTCAGCGCGAGCGCGTTGCGGGGCTGGTCAAGGAAGGGTCGAAGCAGGGCGCCGTCTGCTGGCAGCCGGACAACACGCTGCCGTCCAGCGGCTATTTCTATCCTCCGACGCTCGCCACGTCGGTAGCGCCTGCAAACATTCTCGCGCAGGAAGAGGTGTTCGGACCTGTGCTGGCGGCGATGACCTTCCGCAATACGGAGGAAGCCGTTGAACTGGCCAACAATACGCGCTACGGCCTTGCCGCCTCGGTGTGGAGCGAGAACATCAATCTCGCGCTTCATGTCGCGCCGCAGCTCAAGGCGGGCGTTGTGTGGATCAACGGCACCAACATGTTCGACGCTTCCAGCGGCTTCGGCGGTTACCGTGAGAGCGGCTTCGGGCGCGAGGGCGGTTACGAAGGGTTGCTGGAATATCTGACGCTCAAGGCGGCGGCCGGACCGTTGCTCAAGCCGGGCGCTGCGGCCGAAATCCGCGTCACCGAAAGGCCCGAAGGCGACGGGCCCTCTATCGACCGGACCGCGAAACTCTTCATTGGCGGGAAGCAAGTTCGCCCCGACAGCAACTACACCATGGCCGTCGCGGACAAGAAGGGCCGTCTGGCCGGCGAGGTCGGGCTGGGCAATCGCAAGGATATCCGCGACGCAGTGTCCGCTGCGCGCGCCTGCAAGGCCTGGGGCGACGCGACCGCGTATAACCGCAGCCAGGTTCTCTATTTCCTCGCGGAGAACCTTTACGGGCGGGCGACCGAGTTTACCGACCGGCTCGTCCAGCTCACCGGAGCGTCCGCCAAGGCGGCGCGTGCGGAAGTCGATGCCTCGATCGAACGCATGTTCGAACATGCCGGCATGGCGGATAAGTTCGAGGGCCGGGTCCACCAGCCACCGGCGCGCGCGGTCACTTTGGCGCTGCACGAACCTGTCGGCGTGATCGGCATCGTCGCGCCCGACGAGGCGCCGCTCTTCCCGCTCATCTCGCTGTTGGGACCGGCGCTGGCAATGGGCAATACGGTGGTTGTCGTGCCTTCGGCGAAATATGCACTGCTGGCGACCGATCTCTATCAGGTCGTCGAATATTCGGATGTTCCTGCAGGTGCGCTCAATATTGTCACCGGCCGCGGCGCCGAACTCGCGGCGGTGCTTGCCAAGCATGACGATGTCGACGGGCTGTGGTGCATCGCCGACGCGGAAACCTGCAAGCTGGCGGAAGCCGAGTCGATCGGGAATCTGAAGCGCGTCTGGACCAGCAACGGGCGGGGCGTGGACTGGAACAGCGGACCATGGTCGCCTGAGGCGCTGCTTCGCCGCGCGGTCGAGGTCAAGAACGTCTGGGTGCCGTACGGAGATTGATGACAGCCGATCTCACGCGGCTTCACTGAGGAAAGCGCTCTACGTTGCCCCCCTCTGTCCTGCCGGTCATCTCCCCCGCCAGGGGGAGATCAGCTGGCCGCTGAGATTTCGCCAATTTCCAACCTTGCAGGATCAGCAAGGCGCGAATGAGGGCTAATCTCCCCCCTTGAGGGGGAGATGTCCGGCAGGACAGAGGGGGGCGCTGTCCCGCAGCGTCTCCACCATACGGTCGGCTTCTCGCGCAACGGAACGCATCAGCGGCATAGCGCATTCCAAATGCCACATTGAGGAAAGCGCGCTACGTTGCCCCCCTCTGGCCTGCCGGCCATCTCCCCCGCAAGGGGGGAGATCAGCTGGCCGCCGAGATTTCGCCAATTTCCAAGCTTGCAGGATCAGCGAGGGCAGAGATGAAGGCCGATCTCCCCCCTTGAGGGGGAGATGTCCGGCAGGACAGAGGGGGGCGCGAGGCGCGCCGCCCTTCTTCCAACCTGGTCCTAAGCCATCATCCGCCCATCCGCGCCGAAGCGGAAGGTCCGGCCCGTTTCCGGCGTCGCAAAGACCGTAGCGCCGGGCTCGGCCTTGTATTCGCCAAAGATGCGGACTGTCAGCAGGCCGGCTTTCTCCGTGTCGATGTAGAGGTTGGTGTCGGCGCCGAGATGCTCGGCATGAATGACCTTGCCCTTCCAGGTACCCTTTGCCGGGTCGACCGTCAGATGTTCCGGCCTCACGCCGATCGTTTTAGCCGTTTCGCCGAGCCTGCCGCCCTCGATAAAGTTCATCTTCGGTGAGCCGATGAAGCCCGCGACGAACTCGTTAGCCGGCGAATTGTACAATTCCATCGGGCCGCCGACCTGTTCGATCTGGCCGTTGTTCAGGACAACGATCTTGTCGGCGAGCGTCATCGCTTCGACCTGGTCATGCGTCACATAGATCATGGTTGCGTCGAGCCGGTGATGAAGCTGGGCGATCTCCAGGCGGGTGTTGACCCGAAGCGCGGCGTCGAGATTGGAAAGCGGCTCGTCGAACAGGAAGAGCTTCGGCTCGCGCACCACGGCGCGCCCGATGGCAACACGCTGGCGCTGGCCGCCGGAAAGTTCCGCCGGCCGCCGTTCGAGATAAGGATCGAGCGAAAGCATGGTGGCGGCGGCCATCACACGCTTGGTGATCTCGCCGGCCGGTTCTCCGGCCTGCTTCAGTCCGAGGCCCATATTGTTGCGCACGGTGAGATGCGGATAGAGCGCGTAGGTCTGGAAAACCATGGCGATGCCGCGTTTGGCAGGCGGCACATTGTCGACCTTGGCGCCGTCGATGAGAACATTGCCCGACGTCGAATCTTCCAGTCCGGCGATGATACGGAGCAGGGTCGACTTTCCGCATCCCGAAGGGCCGACGAAGACGACGAACTCGCCGTCTTTCACGTCAAGATCGATGCCTTTCAGCACATCGACCTTGCCGAATGACTTTTTGACATTTTCGAGGGTCAGCGAGCCCATGAGGTATCTCCGGAAGGGTCGGGAGTGTGTTCACCCCCCTCTGGCCTGCCGGCCATCTCCCCCTCAAGGGGGGAGATCAGTCGCGGCGCTGCCGTACTTCTCTTTGCGAGGTTGAGGAGGAGTGAGTGACCGATAGCCATAGCCGCACCGCCTTGCCGGCTTCGCCCCGTATTGCCGAGCCCCAGTGACCGCATCGGCTTTCCATGCGACGCGCTCATTTGACCGCTCCGGAAGTGATGCCGCGGATCAGTTGCCGCGAGAAGATGAGATAGAGGACAAGGACCGGCAGGATCGCCAGCGACAGGGCTGCCAGCACGGCGTTCCAGTTGGTCACGAACTGCCCGATGAAGATCTGCGCGCCGAGCGTGACTGTCTTCGTGGATTCGGCGGGCGCCAGGATCAGGGGAAACCACAGATCGTTCCAGATCGGGATCATTGTGAAGACGGCGACCGTCGCCATGGCCGGCCGGAGCAAGGGCAGCACGAGGCGGAAGAAGATCCGGTATTCGGAAAGCCCGTCGATGCGCCCGGCATTCTTCAGGTCGTCGGAAATCTGCTTCATGAATTCGGACAGGATGAAAATCGCCAGCGGCAGGCCCTGTGCCGTGTAGACCAGGATCAGCGCGGTCAGCGTGTTGACCAGCCCGCTCGCGACCATGAGCTTGAGGATGGCGACGGTGCCAAGCCGGATGGGGATCATGATGCCGATCGCCAGATAGAGGCCCATCATCGTGTTGCCCCGGAAGCGGTACTCCGCCAGCGCGAAGGCCGCCATCGCGCCGAGCAGCAAGACAAGGAACAGCGACACCACCGTCACGATGAGGCTGTTCTGGAAATAGAGGAAGAAGTCGCCCTGCGACATGACGGTCGTGTAGCCGATCAGATCGAAGGTTTCCGCGGTTGGCGGCGCGAGCGGCGAGCGGAAGATCGCGGCGCGAGACTTGAACGAGTTGATGACAATGACGACGACCGGAAACAGCGCGATGACGGTGTATGCCAGGAGTATGGCGTGGGCGCCAATGCTGCGTGCGGGAGAGGATGTCGCCTGGCTCATTGCGCGCTCCCTTGCACAAAGACCGATCGAAGGGTGCGCCCCTTCGAACCCCCCTCTGTCCTGCCGGACATCCGGCCGGGTACCCCGCTGCTTCGCAGCGACCCGGCGTTCGCTGATCTTTCATCGTGCCACTGGCACGACGAATTCGCTGCGCGAACCGATTGCTCACCCCCCGCAAGGGGCGAGATCGGCTGTCGCGAAGGGGGCAACTTAGCGCGCCAAACCGGGAAGATCAGATATTCACGCATCACACCCCTCAGAACTGATACCGACGCAAACGCGTCTGGACTGCAAACAAATAGAGGCAGACGCCGGCCAGAATGATGAAGAACATCATCGAGGCGATTGCCGAGCCCATGTTCGGGTCGCCGATCTGCAACTGGAAACCGAAGAAGGTTCGATAAAGGAATGTGCCGAGAATGTCGGTCGAATAGTTGGGCCCGGCTAGCGCGCCCTGTGCCGAGTAAATCAGGTCGAAGGCGTTGAAATTACCGACGAAGGTGAGAATGGAGATAATGCCGATCGAAGGCAGGATCAGCGGGAGCTTGATTTTCCAGAACTGCGCCATGCCGGTGATGCCGTCGCATTCCGCGGCTTCCAGCACCTCGTCGGGGATCGACAGCAGCGCCGCATAGATCAGCATCATCGGAATGCCAACGAACTGCCAGACCGAGATCAGGCCGAGGGTGGTGAGCGCGTACTCCTCCTTGCCGAGCCATGGCGTGAAGAGGCTCTTCAGGCCGATCATGTCGAGCATGTTGGGCGCGATCCCCCAGAGCGGACTGAGGATCAGCTTCCAGGCGAAGCCGACGATCACGAAGGAAAGGATCGTCGGGATGAAGATCGCGGTCCTGTAGAACGCGCTGAAGCGCAGCTTCGGATTGGAAAGAAGGGCGGCGAGAACCACGCCGATCGGATTCTGCACCAGCATATGGATGATGAAGAACCAGGTGTTGTTGCCGAGCGCGTTCCAGAACGAGACTGACCAGCGCGGGTCGCCAAAGAGCGTGCGGAAATTGTCGAAGCCGACGAAAACCTGCTGCTGAGCCTCGTTGCGGAACAAGGAGAACTGCAGCGTGCCGAACAGCGGCAGGATCATGACCAGCGTGTAGATCAGGACCGCCGGCGCGAGGAACACGCCGATGTGCCAGCGGATAGGTTTTCTGATTTCGGTCGACATGCGGCGTCAAACCTTCCTGGAAAGCAGATTGCCCCCCTTACCCGCTCGCTGCGCTCGCGTCCTCTCCCCGAGGGGAGAGGGGTAGTCGCAATGCTGGCTCCCTTTTCTCCCCACGGGGAGAAGGTGGCCGCGAAGCGGCCGGATGAGGGGGCTGTGGCAAGGTGGGACGTCCCCACCCCGCTCACTTCGTTCGCGACCCTCTCCTCCCAGCGGGAAGATAGGGACGCTTACTGAGCCGGTTTGAACCAGCTGTCGAGACCTTCCTGCAGCTTCTTGCCGGCGTCTTCCGGCGTGACCGTACCGTTGATCACGTTGGCCGACGTCACCCATGTCTCGTTCTCGAGGTTG
Source organism: Mesorhizobium sp. (assembly GCA_040512755.1). Classification (GTDB taxonomy): domain Bacteria; phylum Pseudomonadota; class Alphaproteobacteria; order Rhizobiales; family Rhizobiaceae; genus JBEVEP01. Next base: position 2,930 of record JBEVEP010000368.1, on the reverse strand, counting down.
GGCGTGCCGCGGTTGAGGATCTGATAGGTGGAGCGGATCGTCGGCTTGCACTTATCGCGCCAGGACACGAATTCCTGGGCGAGCGGATCTTCCATCTTCACCGGCGTCGAGGACAGGCTGAAGAAGCCCGGCAGCGCATTGGCGTAGATCGTGGCGAAGTCAGGCGACGCGACCCAGGAGAGGAATTTCTTCGCCGCATCCGCGTTCTTGCTCTTGGCATTCATACCGATCGCGATGTCCGTATGGTCGGAAATGTAGCATGTGTCGCCGGCATTCTTCACCGGCGGCGGGAAAGCGCCCATCTTGAACTGCGCCTGGGTGTTGAAGCCTGAAATCTCCCACGATCCGGCCGGGAAAATGGCAGCGCGGCCGAGCGTGAACAGGTTCTGGCTGTCCGGGTAGGCCTGCGCCTCGAAGCCATCGCCGAGATAGGGCTTCCACTTTGCGAGGGTTGCGAAGGGCTCGACCCACTGCGGGTCGGTCAGCTTCTGCTGTCCCTTGATCAGGGCGAGGCGGCCTTCCTCACCATGCCAGTAATTTGGACCGATGTTCTGGTAGCCCATGGTGGCCGCTTCCCAGAGGTCCTTGGTGCCCATCGCCAAGGGGATGTAAGTGCCGTCCGCCTTGATCTTGTCGAGGGCGGCAAAGAATTCGGCCTCCGTCGCCGGCGGCGTAATGCCGAGCTTTTCGAAGGCTTCCTTGTTGTAGATGAAGCCGTGGATCACGGACGCCATCGGCACGCAGAACGTGGCCTTGCCGTCGTCGGTCTGCCAGGCGGATTTCGCGACGTCGGAGAAGTTTTCCATGCCGGGCAGGCTCGTAAGATCCGCGAGATGCCCCTTGTTGTAGAGTTCAAGCGACGAATCGAACGGGCGGCAGGTGATCAGGTCGCCCGCCGAACCCGCGTCCAGCTTGGCGTTCAGCGCGGCATTGTATTCGGTCGGCGCCGACGGCGCGAAGACTACCTTGATGCCGGGGTTTGCCGCTTCGAAGGCCGGAATCAATTTCTCCTGCCAGATGGCGAGGTCGTCATTGCGCCAGCTTTCGATGTTGAGCGTGACGTCCTGGGCAAAAGCCGACCCGGCCGAGCCGAGCATGCTTGTCCCCAAGAGAAATGCCGTCAGTGTCCTTGTCATTTTCGTTCTCCCTGTTGACCTTAAAGTTCGATGTCCGGAGCGCACCTCTCAGGAGCGCAATGCCTTTCGCCGCCGCTGCCATTTCGCCCCGATCCGTATCCTGGGCGGAGTCTCCCTCCAGATGGAGCGCCGTTTTCTTCGGGCCGTGCGCGCGAGCTCGGAGAGCGCGGGCCGAAGCTTCTGGCTGTGCCGCGCAAGCAGGTCGGTCGCGGCCTTCTGATCCTCCGCGCCAGCAGCGAGAAGCACAGCGATCTTTACGGAGCCGCTCGCCTGCTCAAGCCATCGGCCCGCAGTATCGCGGTCGCCTCCGCTGACTGCCGCGACGATGCGCGCGGCGCGATCCCTGAGCTTCTGATTGTCCGCTTGGAGGCTGACCATGTAGCCGTCATGCACGTCGCCGAGGTGGATGGCCATCAGCGTGGACATCATGTTGAGGGCGATCTTCTGGGCAGTGCCGGCGCCCATGCGCGTCGAGCCGGCGATAATCTCGGGAGGCGTCGCCAGCACAATGCTGGCGTCGGCAAGCACTTCCAGCGGCGTGCCGGGATTGTTGGCGATCGAGATGGTCTTTGCCTTCAGCTGCTTCGCCTGCTCCAGCGCGGCGACCGCATACGGCGTGGAGCCGCTGGCCGAGATCGCGATCAGGCAATCGCTGGCGGAAAGGCCAGCATCCTTGACATCGCGCATCGCCTGGGCGGCATCGTCCTCCGGCGCGCCCGAAAGGTTGGACAAAGCGGCCAGCCCGCCGGCAAGCAGCACGACGATCCGGTCGCGGGGGATGCCGAACGTGCCGGGCAACTCCAGCGCATCGGCCAGAGCCATCAAGCCGGAGCTACCAGCTGCCGCGTAGACAATGCGGCCGCCGCCGCGCAAGGTGCCGGCGGCAATTTGGGCTGCGGCAGCGATGGAATCGGTGGCGTCGAGAACAGCGTTCGCTGCCTCGATCTGCGCCTCGGCGAGCATGCGCAGCGCCTTCTCAGGCGGCTGGACATCGAGCCCGCGGGCATTTGGATGCAGTTCTTCTGTCCGCCGAACGGTCATTCAACTCCTCCCTCTAAAGGACAATACCAAAAAAATACCACTTGTCCAGCGACGTTAATAATTTTCTGCAGAGACCTGCCAAGCGCGCGAAATGCAGGCCTTGCAACCAAAAGAAAATGCTACGATTCTGATTCCGAAAAAATTAACACTTGGCTATTGGTATTTTATTGGTATTCTCATTTTTAAGAGGAGATTCAGCTTGGAATTCGTGCTTGGCATTGACGGCGGCGGAACGAGCTGCAGGGCCGCCCTGGGAACGAAAGACGGTAAAATCGTCGGCCGCGCGGTCAGCGGCGCCGCCAACATCCGCACGGATCTTACTGGCGCGCGGGCCAACATCGTCGAAGCAGCACGGCTTGCCTTTATCGAAGCCGGGCAGGACCCGGGCCTGATTCCGGAAACGCCGGCCGTGCTCGGCCTGGCTGGGGCCAATGTCGGCACTTATCGCCAACAGCTTGAAGCCGTGCTGCCCTTTTCCCGCAGCCGTGTGGAAACGGACGCCGCAATCGCGCTGGAAGGGGCGGTCGGCGCCGGCGACGGCGCCATGGCGATCCTCGGCACGGGGACGGCCTATATGGTGCGGCAGGATGGCAGGACGCGGGCAATCGGCGGCTGGGGCTTCCAGATCGGCGATCAGGGCGGCGGCGGCCGCATCGGCCGCGATCTTTTGGAGCAGACGCTGCTTGCCCATGACGGCATCCGCGACCCCTCGCCGCTGACAGCCGAGATCATGGCCGTGTTCCGCAACGACCC
>JBEVEP010000172.1:0-6394 GCA_040512755.1 Mesorhizobium sp. | reverse complement strand
GCGACCCGGAAGGCAATGTCTGGTCGTTTGGCACCTATTGGCCAAAGGCGAACGAGCCAGCCGTCTGACTTCGAAACTACCGCGCCAGGCCGAAGATGGCGTCGCAATCGAGATGCGCTTCGAGATGGGCTGCGATCGCATCGAGTGCCTTCTCTACTTCGGCGCGGTAGTCAATCCCGCCACCCGTCACGCCAAGGTTTTCGAGGAAACGCGCGCGAAAGCGGTCGGCGCCGAACAGGCCATGCAGATAGGTGCCGAAAACCTTGCCGTCGGCGCTGGCTGCCCCGTCCTCGACACCATTGATGACGGCCACCGGGCGCGTACAGTCAGGTCCCGTGGTTCGGCCCAAATGGATTTCATATCCTGACAGCGGCGTGCCGAACGGGACCGAGTGGGCAGAGACATTGCGCACGGTCTTTTCCGGTTCCAGCACGGTTTCCACATCGAGCAAGCCCAATCCGTCCGTTTCGGTGACCACGCCTTCGATGCCGTGCGGGTCCCGCACCGCGTGGCCAAGCATCTGGTAGCCGCCGCAGATGCCCACAATATGCCCGCCGCGACGGCGATGATCGGCCAGATCGCGGTCCCAGCCGTTTTCCCTGAACTGGATCAGGTCGCCGATGGTCGATTTGGAGCCAGGGATCACGACAAGTCGCGCATCGGCCGGAAGCCGTCTGCCGGGCGGTACGAAGACCACCTCCAACTGCGGCTCTGCGCGGAGCGGATCAACGTCATCGAAATTGGCGATCCGCCCGAGCATCGGCACGGCAACCTTCAAAGCGCGCGTCTCTCCGGCCGCCAACCGTTCCAGGATAACCGAGTCCTCCGATGGAAGTAGGGCGGCCTCCTTGAGCCAGGGCACGACGCCGAAGCATGGCCAGCCGGTGTAGCGGCCGATCGCCTCGATGCCATCATCGAACAATGTCATGTCGCCGCGGAACTTGTTGATGATGTAGCCCACGATCATGCGCCGGTCTTCCTCCGGCAGGATCAGATGTGTGCCAGCGACTGACGCTATGACGCCGCCGCGGTCGATGTCTCCGACGAGGACGACCGGCACATCGGCGCGCGTCGCAAAGCCCATATTTGCGATATCGCGGCTGCGCAGATTAATTTCAGCCGGTGAGCCCGCACCCTCTACGATGATGATGTCGGCATCCTCTGTAAGCCTGTGCCAGGATTCCATGACAGCGGCCGCCAACCGCGGTTTCAGGGTCTGGTAGTCGCGCGCTTTCGCCTGTCCGAAAACCTTGCCATGGACAATGACCTGCGCGCCGATATCGCTTTGCGGTTTCAGCAATACCGGGTTCATGTCCACGCTCGGGCTGACGCCGCAAGCAATCGCCTGCAGCCATTGCGCACGCCCGATCTCGCCGCCGCCTGCCTCGCCCGGAATGTCGGCAACCGCGGCATTGTTCGACATGTTCTGCGGCTTGAATGGCCTGACGGACATGCCGCGATGCTTTGCGACCCGGCAAAGTCCGGCGACGAGCACCGTTTTGCCAACGTCAGAGCCTGTGCCCTGGAGCATGATTGCGCGCGCCATTCCTTAGCACCTCCCCGCGGCGACCGAGGCCGTCACGGTCGGGCGCGTGGCCAACGGTCCGCCACGCCAGAGATAGAGCGCCAGCAGCGGCTCCGCTCCCGTGCGCATAGCATGATTGACGTTCGAGGCGTGGTGGATGACCTCGCCGCCTTCTCGCTCCACGAACGGGCCGTCGCCCATGCGCCAGGCGGCCCCGCCGGTCAGCGAAATGTAGATCTCTTCCGCCACATGATGGTGATCCGGATAGACAACATCGGGGCCGAGAACGAGAAAGCCGGCAGCCGTCCTATCGTGCACAAAGTGGCCGCGCGTGCCGAACAATTCGACCCAGCCGTAATTGTCCATGAAATGCTGTCCGAAGTCAGCAGACGTATAGGTCTGCCCCCAGCAAAGCTGAGCGGCATGGCGCTCAAGCCGTTGAGCAAGGTCCGCTTCCACCGCGCCGGCAAGCTCTGCCGCGCGCGCAAGATGAGCGAGACAGGGCAATCCGTTCGCCGCAAGCCGGCGCTCTGGCATCGCCCATTCGAGTTCGCTGAGGAAATCGCGCACGGGGGCAGAATTGGCCCGCTCGAGATAATTGCGGAATGCGTGCAACAGTTCGTAAGGAGTTCTCGTCACGTCGATACCGGCCACCCACTTCAGCGCGTCGGCCCACTCATCGTCGGGTTGCGCGGCAGCATCATTGGTCTAGATTGGGGGCCGCGCATAGCCGAAAAACGTCAGGGAGAGCCCCATGGACGCCGTCGCCGACGGGACCGCTGGTCAATTCGAACTCAACGAGGACCAGCGTGCGATCCAGGACATGGCGCGGGCCTTTGCGGCCGACCGCGTTGCGCCGAACGCTCTGGAATGGGACCGGAAGCACCATTTCCCTGATGACGTGATTCGGGAGACCGGCCCGCTCGGCTTTGGCGGCATCTATGTCCGCGACGATGTCGGTGGTTCCGGGCTGGGCCGTCTGGATGCGGTTCTGATTTTCGAGGCGCTGTCGCAGGCCTGCCCGGCCTTCTCATCCTTCATCTCCATCCACAACATGGCGTCGTGGATGATCGACACGTTCGGCAATGATGAGCAGCGCCAGCGCTTCCTGCCGAAACTGACATCGATGGAGTGGCTGGGAAGCTATTGCCTGACCGAGCCGGGGGCCGGATCAGATGCTGCCGCTCTCAAGACCAAAGCCGTGCCCAGCGGCGGCAATGGGAGCGACTATGTCATTAACGGCGCCAAGCAGTTTATCTCGGGCGCCGGTGACAGCGACGTCTATGTCACCATGGTGCGGACCGGCGAAGACGGCCCGAAAGGCATCTCCACGCTGGTCGTGCCGAAAGATGCTCCCGGCCTTTCCTTCGGCGCCAACGAGAACAAGATGGGCTGGCACATGCAGTCGACCCGCCAGGTCATTTTCGAGGATTGCAAGGTACCGGCGGAGAATCTCCTGACTGGCGAAGGCGCAGGGTTCCGTATCGCCATGGCGGGGCTCGACGGCGGCAGGCTGAACATTGCCGCCTGCTCGCTGGGCGGTGCGCAGTCGGCGCTCGACAAGGCGCTGACCTATGCCGGCGAGCGCAAGGCTTTTGGCCAGAAGATCAACCAGTTCCAGGCGCTGCAATTCAAACTGGCCGATATGGAAACGGAACTTCAGGCCGCGCGAATGCTGCTTTACACCGCGGCGTCGAAACTCGACCGGAAGACGCACGACGCTTCCAAATGGTCGGCGATGGCGAAGCGGTTTGTCACGGACACTGGCTTCGACATCGCCAACGACGCGCTGCAGATCCATGGCGGCTACGGCTATCTGCACGATTACGGCGTCGAGAAGCTGGTGCGGGACCTGCGCGTGCATCAGATCCTGGAGGGGACCAACGAGATCATGCGCATGATCGTCGCGCGGCATCTGATCGGCAGATAGATCGAAGGCCGACAAAGCGGCAAAGCCGAAGCTATCCCCTTTCTTCGAGCGGAGCGGGTGAGCTAACGTTCGATTCTGCGGCGGACGGATCGCCGCAAGCATGGAGGACTTCATCGATGGCCACGATCGCCTTCATCGGCCTTGGCAATATGGGCAACCCGATGGCCGCCAACCTCGTGAAGGCGGGGCATGCGGTACAGGGTTTCGACCTCGTGCCAGACAACCTGAAGATCGCCAAGGGCAACAGCGTCGTCGTCATGGCTGACGCTGCGTCGGCGATCAAGAATGCCGAGGTCGTGATCACGATGCTGCCGGCGGGCAAGCACGTCATTTCCGTCTATGAGGATGTGGCGCCGAAGGCAGGTAAGGGCACCCTTCTCATCGACTCCTCGACGATTGATGTCGAGTCAGCCCGCAAGGCGCATGCCATCGCGGCAAAGCATGGTCTGGCATCCATCGATGCTCCCGTGTCAGGCGGCACCGGTGGCGCGGCGGCGGGGACGCTGACCTTCATGGCAGGCGGCGCTCCGGAGGCTTTCGCGAGGGCAGAACCGATCCTGAAGCCCATGGCCGGGCGCATCGTCCATTGCGGCGATGCGGGCGCAGGCCAAGCGGCCAAGATCTGCAACAACATGATACTCGGCGTCTCGATGATCGCTGTCGGCGAGGCGTTCGTTCTGGCAGAGAAGCTGGGGCTCTCGCATCAGGCGCTGTTCGACGTGGCCTCCACATCGTCCGGCCAGTGCTGGTCGCTGACGTCCTACTGCCCGGTGCCGGGCCCGGTTCCAAACTCTCCGGCGAATCGTGACTACAAACCGGGCTTTGCCGCCGCCCTCATGCTCAAGGACCTGAAGCTTGCCCAGGAAGCAGCCCAAAGCGCCGGCGCTGCGACGCCTCTCGGGGCGGAGGCCGCGCAGCTTTACGCGCTCTTCAACGCGCAAGGCGGGGCTGGAATCGATTTTTCCGGCATCATCAATTTCATTCGCGGTAACGCAGCGTAAATAACGGAAATAACTACAGATTCTTTTTGCGGCTTCCGGGCAAAAACCCGCCAAATTTAGGTTTGCTTAACGTCTCGATAACCGGGCGGTAACGATGTGACGTTAGAACGGATGGCGAGGCGGTCATCGCAGCCGCCCATCGCTCCGGATCAGGTCTCGCGTACCGGAGCCGTTTCCTTCGCCGTGTTGCGTTCGCGAAGGGCCATGCGTTCAATGGCAAAGCCGCGTCTGTATGGGCGCGGTTTTTGCTTTGCAGGGCCAGTGACCATCGTCGATCCGCCTTTGGCTCCTTCGTCCGAATACACTGTACAGCCACCCAGCCGCGACTGACGAACCAAGCGTAGAAACGAAACAACGCCTCAAAGTGAGATTGTCGATTGCGCGAGCGCAGCCATTGCGCGAGCTCAGTTATTTGCTGCGCGTCAGCCGCTTGAAATTCGCCTTCACACGACGGCTGGATGGCTTCAGGGCTGCATTCATCGAACGCCCGGCAGCAACGCCGTTCAGCATGGACGGGGTTTTGCCCGACATCACTTCCGGCCAGAAGTGGAAAGCAGACTGCAGAAACGACATCTGAGCCGCGAATGCGCCCTCCGACACCGCTGCCGTCTTCTCACTCAGCGCGCGAAGCGTCTCCGTTGGGGATAAATTCGGGTTCTGCGCTTCGAGGGCGAGTGCCGGCAGGCGCAGCATCATGACCATCGGCGCAAGCATCAAGTTACCGGCAATGGCCAGCGATTCGCGTGTTTGCTTCGGATTGATATTTTTGACCATCGGTCCCCGGGCCCTGCCCTCTGCGAGCCCCAATTAGACAGGGACTGCATCGCCTCCGGTCGTCAATGTCAACGATCCGGCAATATCTTTTTCCGACTGTTGCAGAAATGACGTAGTAAAATGCACTAACCAGACAAAGGTTGCCTGTTGGCGGCCCCCGCCGGACGGCGCGGGGCCCGCCAGTCTCGATCGCCGCGCGGACCGATCCTCAATTTCCGGTCCGCAGGTCCGCTTCAGCCAGATCGAGAGCCTTCAGAACCCGGTCGCAGGCCATGTCGAACGTCTCGCGAGTCCAGATTAGCGGCGGAGACATGATCATCGTATCGCCGGTCGCCCTCAACATCATGCCGTTGGCGATGGCGTGATCGCGCACGGCGATCGCAGCCGATCCCGGCTCTGCAAAGCGCTCACGTGTCTGCTTGTCTTTCACGATTTCGATCGCGCCCAGAAGACCAAAGGTCCTCGCCTCCCCGACCAAAGGGTGCGGCGAAATCCTCGTCCGCATCTGCTCTGCGAAATAGGGACCGGTTTCGTCCCTTACCTGCTCGATCAATCCTTCCCGCTCGATGATCTCAAGATTCGTGAGCGCGACCGCACAGGCTACCGGGTGACCGGAATAGGTATAGCCATGGAAGAATTCGCCGCCCTTTTCGACAATGGTCGTGGCGATGCGGTCACCGACGAGAAGCGCGGACAAGGGCTGATAGCCTGAAGTCAGCGCCTTGGCCGTGGTGATGGTGTCGGCCTCGATGCCCATTGACTGCGCCGCAAACCACTCCCCGGTACGGCCATAGGCGGTAATCACCTCGTCCAGCATCAGAAGGACATCATATTTCTTGCAGATACGCTGGACTTCCGGCCAGTAACTTGCCGGTGGGATTTTGACGCCGCCGGCGCCTTGGACCGGTTCGCCGATGAAAGCCGCGACGTTGTCCGGTCCGGCCTCCACAATCGCGTCCTCGATTGCCTTTGCTGCGCGCAGGCCGAAATCGTGATCGCTCTCGCCGGGCAGCGCAAGTTCGAACGCGTACGGCATCATCACATGGATGATGTTGGGCACCGCACCGTGCAACTGGCCGTGCATTCCCTCCATGCCGCTCAGCGAGGCGCCAGCGATTGTCGAGCCGTGGTAGGCCATCTGCCGCGAGATAATGATGTTCTTCT
>JBEVEP010000363.1:0-5007 GCA_040512755.1 Mesorhizobium sp. | reverse complement strand
CGCCGTCCGCACGGCCCGGCGCTCATTGTGCAACGTTGGCGATTGGCGAAAGCCATGATGACCGCCGATCTCCCCCCTTGCGGGGGAGATGTCCGGCAGGACAGAGGGGGGCGACGTAGAGCGCTGACCCGCGCTGCAGGGAAAAGTTGGCGATTGGCGGCAGCGTTTCGTTACGGCGTAATCTCCCCCCTTGAGGGGAAGATGGCCGGCAGGCCAGAGGGGGGTGGTTTCAAGCCCGCCAGCCTACCATGACCCTGCGCTATCCGGCTTTTGCACCTGATATCCTTGCGCTTTTCGCCGCGCGCGGAGCCGAGCCCGTCGATGTGCCGGTGATCCAGCCGGCCGATCCGTTTCTCGACATGGCCGGTGAGGATTTGCGCCGCCGCATCTTCCTGACCGAGAGCGAAACCGGCGAAACGCTCTGCCTACGCCCGGAGTTCACTATCCCCGTCTGTCTGGACCACATCCGCTCGCAGTCCGGCACGCCGCGCCGCTATTCCTATCTTGGCGAGGTGTTTCGCCAGCGCCGCGACGGCAGCAGCGAATTCTTTCAGGCCGGTGTCGAGGACCTTGGCGATATCGACATTGCCGCCGCGGATGCACGCGCCATTGCGGATGCCCACGCACTGCTTGAATTGACTTTGCCCGGCCGTCCGCTCTCCATCACCCTTGGCGACCAGTCGATTTTCGAAGCTGTCTTGGCTGCGCTCGGACTCCCGCGTGGATGGCAAAAGCGCCTTGCACGCGCCTTCGGCTCGCCCGAAGCCCTAGCCTCGGCACTAGCCGATCTTGCCAATCCGGCCAGCATTGCAGCGCTTGACGATAGCGTCGCAGCACTTGTGCATGCCGGCGATATCGAGCCGCTCGCCGCGCATGTGAACCGCGCCATGGAAGCGGCGGGCATTTCGCCAGCATCGGGTCGCGCCCCCGAAGAAATCGCTCGGAGGCTTTTGGAGAAGACCGAACTTCGCAGCGTTCGCCTCGCCGATTCCGCCCTCGATGCCTTGAAGCGGTTTCTGGAAATTGATGTACCGCTCGAAGCCGCGCCGTCTGTTCTGGACGGTTTCGCGAAGAGCGCCGGCCTGTCGATCGGGGCCGCATTGGTCCGTTTTGCCGAGCGGGCAGCAAAGGTCGCGAGCAACGGACTCGCCATCGACATAATTCGTTATGACGCTGCCTTTGGCCGGCCGCTCGACTATTATACCGGGCTCGTCTTCGAAATCGCGGCGGAGAAAGGCGGCCGGCCGCTGGCCGGCGGCGGCCGTTATGACCGGCTTTTAACTCTTCTAGGTGCTGAGCGGCCCATTCCCGGCGTCGGCTTTTCCGTTTGGCTCGACCGCATCGAGCAATTGCGGGGGGCAAAGCCGTGAGCATCACGCTTGCACTACCCTCCAAGGGCCGCCTGAAGGAACAGGCGCTGGACCTATTCGCCCGCGCTGGGCTGCCGGTCAGCCTGCCCGGAGACGACCGAAAGTACCGCGCCCGCGTCGATGGCCACTCCGGCATTGAGGTGGCGTTCCTGTCCGCGTCGGAGATCGCCAGCGAACTCGGGCAGGGAACGGTCGATCTCGGCGTGACGGGCGAGGATTTGCTGCGCGAGACGCTGGCCGATTGGGAGAGCCGGGCCGAGATCGCGGCGCGGCTCGGCTTCGGACATGCTAATGTCGTAGTCGCGGTCCCGGATGTCTGGCTGGACGTCGATACGATGGCCGATCTTGACGATGTCGCCGCCGATTTTCGCCACCGGCATGGCAGGCGTCTGCGCATCGCCACGAAATACTGGCGGCTGACGCAACAATTCTTTTCGCAAAAGCATGGCATCCAGGTTTACCGGATCGTGGAAAGCCTCGGCGCTACCGAAGGCGCTCCCGCCGCAGGGTCGGCCGATGTCATTGTCGACATCACCACCACCGGCTCTACGCTGCGCGCCAATCATCTCAAAGTGCTGGATGATGGCATCATCCTCAAGTCACAGGCCTGTCTCGTCTCATCGAAGAAGAAGCGAAGCACCGACGATACTGCCTTGATCAATGAGGTGGCAGGCCTGGTGAACAAGGCCGTCGCGGGGGCGTAAAGACCCTGCATCAACAAAAAAGCCCGGATCGCTCCGGGCTTTTGTTATGCGATATGGCGCGGATCAGCCGCGCTTGGCGTCGACCGACAGAGCGCCGGCGCCGAAAACCGCGAGAACAAACAGGCCGCCCGCGATGGCGAGATTCTTCTGGAAGAACAGAAACTGCACCTGATCGGCGAAATCGAGATGCGCAACTGCGGTGGCCGCAAGCGTGAAGATTGCGAGCGCGATCGCGGCGATACGTGTCTGGAAGCCGATGAGGATGGCGATGCCACCCAAGAGCTCCAGAAGGCCGACCAGAACAACCACGACGGTCGGCAGCGGGAATCCGAGGCTGCCAAACCATCCAGCCGTCGCGCCGATGGCGGTGAGCTTGCCAAAGCCCGCGAGGATGAAGATGGCGGACAGGAGTGCGCGTCCGGCCAGTACGAGAACGGAACTGTTTTCGATAAGGCCGGCCTTGGCGCCGACGGTAGCGGAGTTGATCGACATTGAAGTTCTCCTGGGAGGATTGAAGTCTCCGCAGTGGTATAGAGAACTTGCAGTGTTCACAAAAGAGATTTTGTTGTCGACAGATCGTTCACAAAAGGAACGATTTACTCATGGCTTTTGTCCCGGCGACAGGCTGGCAGACTGGTAACATCCGCAATCTGCCATCCGCCAGCATCAGAGCAAAGTCGTCCGAAACCGAAATCGGGCGACTTGCTCCAAGCTTTTGTTTAAGCATTGGATTCGTCCGAAAACCGCTTCGCACTTTTCGGTCCGATGCTGTAGCTACCCGGGGCGCGTCATGCTTTCCGGGCGGACGATCCGATCATATTCCTCGTCCGTGACGAGCCCGCTTTTCAGCGCCTCCTCCCGCAAGGTCGTCCCGTTCCGATGCGCAGTCTTGGCGATCTTGGCGGCATTGTCGTAGCCGATCTTCGGCGCCAGAGCGGTGACCAGCATCAGCGAACGCTGCATCAGATCGGCAATCCGCGCCTCGTCGGCGGCAATGCCTACAACGCAGTTGTCGGTGAAGGAACGGGAGGCGTCGGCAAGCAGGCGGATGGATTGAAGGACATTCAGCGCAATCACCGGCTTGTACACGTTGAGCTCGAAATGGCCCTGGCTGGCGGCAAACGCCACCGACGTCTGATTGCCGATGACTTGCACAGCGGCCATCGTCAACGCTTCTGCCTGGGTAGGATTGACCTTGCCTGGCATGATCGACGACCCGGGTTCGTTCTCCGGCAGGATAAGTTCGCCAAGGCCGGAGCGCGGACCCGAGCCAAGGAACCGTATGTCGTTGGCGATTTTGAACAGATCGGCGGCGAGGGCGGCAAGCGCGCCGTGAAAATAGACAAGGGCCCCATGGCTGGCCAGCGCTTCGAATTTGTTCGGCGCGGTGCGGAAGGGCAGGCCGGTGATTTCGGTAAGTTTTTGAGCAATTTCGGTATCGAATCCGGCAGGTGCGTTGAGGCCGGTGCCGACTGCCGTGCCGCCCTGCGCAAGCGTGTAGACATCGCCGAGGCTGTCGGCGATGCGCTTGCCGCCGAATTCTACTGCGGCGGTGTAGCCGGAGAACTCCTGGCCGAGGGTCAGCGGCGTCGCATCCTGCGTATGGGTGCGGCCGATCTTGACGATGCTGGCGAAGGCCCGCTCCTTGTCCCTCAGCGCGGTCGCCAGGTGATCCAGGGCAGGCAACAGTCGCCGGTTTGTTTCCACGGCAACCGCCACATGCATCGCGGTCGGAAACGTGTCGTTCGACGACTGGCTCATATTCACGTGGTCGTTGGGATGAACCGGCTTTTTTGAACCGATGACCCCGCCCAGAATCTCGATCGCCCGGTTAGAAATCACTTCGTTGGCGTTCATGTTGGATTGGGTGCCGGAACCGGTCTGCCAGACGGCAAGCGGAAAGTGATCGTCAAGCTTGCCTTCCGCCGCTTCGGTGGCTGCAGCAACAATGGCCGCGCCCGTCGTTTCATCCAGGCGGCCCAGGCTCATATTGACTTCTGCAGCGGCCCGCTTGACGAGCGCAAGAGCATGAATCAGCGGCGGCGGCATCCTTTCCGTGCCGATACGGAAATTGTCGAGGCTGCGTTGGGTTTGCGCACCCCAATAACGGTCAGCGGGGACGTCGATAGCTCCGAATGTATCGGTTTCTGTACGGATTTGGGCCATTTGCGGACTTCCAGCCAGTGTCACACGGAATATAGGCTGCCGCGCGGCCAATCGCTACCGGGCAGATCTGTTCAGAACCAGTCCCTCCAGACGCGCCTTCCGGCGCGGCGGGTCAGTCCGGTAGAACCGGAACAGTCAAATCTACTGGATGATGTGGACGATCTTGCGGGTACCCGGCTCCACCAGGACGGTCTGTCCGCCGACGACCACATATTGATACTGTACGTCCGGAACTTCGATCGCGCGCAATTCAACCGTATCCGGCAGGGTTGTACCCACCGAAATCTGGACGTCCGCAGGCACTTCGACCGGGGCGACCTGTTGTTTAACAACGTATTCGCGGATGACTTTCTCCTGTTCGGGAACGATCACGATGTCCTGAGCTGCCGCTACGCCGACGCCAGTGAGCAGAAAAAGCCCGGCCGCGACGGCCGGAAGGTGGATTTTCATGGCGAACCTCCTTGCCAGTGGAATGGAAGGCAAACCAGCGACGCCAGCATAGGTTCCAAGGAACCAGCAGGGCGGAGCCAAGCGGCTGCCTCTGCGAGCGAACGGGTGCGTTAACGGCAGATTGCGTACGCACCGCATATCAGCGCCAGGCGTCAGCCGAAGCTTACGATTGTTTGCGCCGATCTTGGGCGATCAGGGGCCGGGGGTTGAATGGTGTCCAGAAAACAAAAGCGCCTCTCGCACCTTTTGGTGTGCGGGAGGCGCCTCTTTGTTGAATGCTTTCGGTCTGGATTGCTCCGTCTTGAATGCTTTCAACA
>JBEVEP010000351.1:0-7436 GCA_040512755.1 Mesorhizobium sp. | reverse complement strand
CGCTGGCCGCGCGCACTACTATGAACATGGCGACGCCGGCGTTATGCGGCCCGTGATCGAGACGCTTGCAGAGATCGGGATCAACCGTCTGATTCTCACCAATGCGGCAGGATCGCTGGACACGGACATGCTGCCAGGGTCGGTGATGCTCATCACCGACCACATCAATTTCTCGGGCTCCAATCCTCTGTTCGGCGAACCGACCGACCGCCGGTTCGTGGGCCTGACCGAGGCCTATGACGCCACCATCCGCGCCGCCATCGAGAAGGCTGCGGCCACCACCGGCATCAAGCTCCACAAGGGTGTCTACATGTGGTTCTCCGGCCCGTCCTTCGAGACGCCTGCGGAAATCCGCATGGCGCGCATCCTTGGCGCCAATGCCGTTGGTATGTCCACCGTACCGGAGGTCATCCTCGCGCGTTTTTGCGGTCTGCGTGTTGCCGCCTGCTCGGTCATCACCAATCTTGCGGCCGGTATGAGCGGCGGCGAGATTTCGCATCAGGAAACCAAGGATATGGCGCCCATAGGCGGCAAACGCCTGGCGACGATTTTGAAGAAGATGTTCGCTGACGGGTTTGCGTGATGGTCAGACGGAAATTGCGTACCTCTGCACCCCCCTCTGTCCTACCGGACCCGGCCCTTCGCTATGGCTTCGGGCGTTCGTCGTTCGAAAAGCCAAATCGTTGGCTTTTTCTTCGCCTTCGGCGACCACTCCTCACCCCCTCAAGGGGGGAGATCAGCCGTCATCACGACCTTCGCCAGCCTTCGGCGTTGCAGAAAGGGCGTGGCGAGCGCGGAAGGGTAATCTCCCCCCTTGAGGGGGAGATGTCCGGTAGGACAGAGGGGGGTACCAAAGCACACAAGCCTTTCCCCGTTTCCCACTAATGCTCCCCCAGGAAATCATCCGGAAAAAACGCGACCGTCGTCCGCTTTCCGCGGACGAGATTGGATTTCTCGTCAAGGGGATTGCATCGGGCGAGGTGAGTGAGGGCCAGGTGTCCGCTCTGGCGATGGCGGTCTTCTTTAACGGAATGAGTCGTGAGGAAGCCGTGGCGCTGACGCTAGCCATGCGCGATTCCGGTGATGTGTTGGACTGGAGTGATTTGCCGGGTCCCGTCACCGACAAGCATTCCACGGGCGGCGTAGGCGACAATGTTTCGCTGATGCTGGCGCCGATCGTCGCCGCGTGTGGAGCCTATGTGCCGATGATCTCGGGCCGCGGGCTCGGCCACACGGGCGGCACACTGGACAAGATGGATTCGATCCCCGGTTACACCAGCCAGCCCGACAATGCCTTGTTCCGTAAGGCGGTTAAGGAGACCGGCTGCGCGATCATCGGACAGACGGCCGATCTCGCTCCCGCCGACAAGCGTTTCTATGCGATCCGCGACGTAACGGCCACCGTGGAATCCGTTCCGCTGATCACCGCCTCCATCCTTTCGAAAAAGCTCGCAGCCGGACTCCAGTCACTTGTCCTCGATGTCAAACTCGGCAACGGCGCCTTCATGGCGACGAGTCGAGACGCCACCGCGCTGGCCACCAGCCTCGTTGAAGTGGCCAACGGCGCTGGTCTAAAGACCACTGCGTTGATCACCGGCATGAACGAACCGCTGGCTTCAGCAGCGGGCAATGCGGTCGAGGTGGAGAACGCCGTCGATTTTCTCACCGGCCGTCATAGCGACAAGCGGCTGCTGGATGTCACACTGGCGCTTGCGGCCGAGATGCTGCAATCGGCCGGTATCGCAGGGTCGAACAAGGAAGGGATGCGGCGCGCGCGTGGCGCGCTCGAAAGCGGCAAGGCCGCGGACACTTTCGGCCGTATGGTGGCCGTGCTCGGCGGTCCTGCGAACTTTATGGAGAAGAGTGGCACCTACCTCACGAAATCGAAGATCGAAAAGGCGGTGACATCCGACCGCAATGGTTTTGTTACAGACATCGCGACGCGCAACATTGGACTTGCCGTGGTTGCGCTTGGCGGCGGGAGAGTCAGACCGCAAGATACTGTCGATTACTCTGTCGGCCTGACCAGATTGCTCCCGATTGGGGCCGAGGTTCGTCTCGGCGAACCTCTCTGCCTTGTCTACGCACGCTCTGACACCGATGCGGACGTGGCGGCAGCGGCAGCTCGCGCAGCCTATACGATCGGCGATGCCAAACCCGCCTCGCAGAAATCGGTGATCCGGCGCATTGCGCCGATTCGATAACCGGCTATTGCACAAGAAGCAGGGAGCCGCCCTCGACCTGAAATTTGGATAGCCGGTTAAGGAAGCTAATTCCGATCAAAGTCCCGTCAAGTGCGGCGTCGTCGAGCACAGCAGCTGGTACGTTCTCGATAGATATCCGGCCAATCTGCATGCGCTCGATCGTGGCGCTTGCGGCGCGCGTGGCCCCGTTCGCCGTTCTGACCTCATATTTGAAATCAACGTTCCTGAGATGCAGCCCGATACGCCGCGCGGTCGTCCGGTTGATCGCGACCGTTGTCGCGCCAGTGTCGATCAGAGCTTCGACGCTGCGGCCGTTGAGTTTGAAGCCCGCCAGGAAATGGCCGCGCTCATCTGCCGGGAGGCGTACCTTCCTGCCGAGCAGGGCTTCCGTTTGCGGTGCGGCGAGTTTCAACGGCTCGATTCTATCGGGTATCGCCGCCCCCGACTCCACGGCTTCGGGCGATGATCCGACGAGCCGCTGGAAACGCTCCGGATCGGTCTGGTAGAGGGCTGGAAGCGAGGCCGCGGCCACCGCGGACAGACCGGCAATAATGAGATTGCGCAACATGGAGACGCCTCAGTGACGGCGTCAAGTTTCAGCGAGGCTTGGTATGAGCACGCTTAATCGCTAGGCCCAAAGCCACGCACCATGGGCATAAATTCGTGCGCGCCCTTAACGAGCGGTAAAGGCTCTACTTCGTGCCATACATGCGATCGCCGGCGTCGCCGAGCCCGGGTACGATGTAACCCTTCTCGTTGAGCCGCCTGTCGATCGCCGCGGTGAACACCGGGACATCCGGATGGGCTTTGGTGAAGCGCTCGATTCCTTCCGGCGCTGCCAGCAGGCAAAGGTAGCGCAGATTGGTGGCGCCGCGGCCCTTCAGCTTGTCGATCGCGGCAATCGCCGAATTCGCCGTCGCCAGCATCGGATCGACCACGATCACCAATCGATCGGCGAGATCGCTCGGCGCCTTGAAGAAGTATTCGACGGCCTCGAGCGTGTCATGGTCGCGGTAGAGGCCGACATGCGCGACGCGCGCTGCCGGAACGAGATCCAGAAGACCCTCCAGCAGTCCGTTTCCGGCCCGCAGGACCGAAGCAAAGACGAGTTTCTTGCCTTCGAGGATCGGGGCTTCCATCGTCTCCAGCGGCGTCTCGATCGTCTTCGTTGTCAGTTCAAGATCGCGCGTCACCTCATAGCCAAGGAGCAGAGAGATTTCTCGCAGAAGCCTCCTGAACCCGGCCGTCGACGTTTCCTTGTCGCGCATGATTGTGAGCTTGTGCTGCACAAGCGGATGGTCGACGACTGTAACGCCCTTCATGAGGACTGCTCCTTGAAATCTCTGGTTGCCGCAATAATAGCGAGAGGCCGGCTGCGTAGGAAAGTGTTAGCGCCGATGAACCACAATTTTGTCAGATCAGGCGCTCAGCCGGCGCCATTGAGGCGCGCCAGCAGAGAGGCCTTTGTCTTGTCATCGACAAAAGCGGCTTCGATCGCTGTACGCGTGACATCCGTCAGCGCCCTGTCATCCATTCCGAACTCATCGCGGCCGATGTCGTATTCGCGTTTCAGCGACGTCCAGAAATAGGGTGGGTCGTCAGAATTCAGCGTCACCTTGCAGCCTGCTTGTTTCAGCCTCATGAAAGGATGGGCCTCGAAACTCTCGAACACTTTGAGCGCGATATTCGATCCGGGGCAGCATTCCAGAACCACGCGTTCGTCGGCGATCCGCTTGACCAGGTCCGCGTTCTCGATAGCCCTTACGCCATGCCCGATGCGTGTCGGGCGAATGACGTCCAGAGCGCCGGCTACGCTTTCCCATCCGCCGAATTCGCCGGCATGAATGGTGATGCCAAGCCCGGCCTCCCGGGCGATCTCGAAGGCCCGGACATATTCCACGAAAGCGCCCTGACGCTCATCGCCTGCGACGCCGAAGCCGGTTACGAGAGGGTGTCCGCATTCGGCGGCGAACCGAGCCGCCGCCTCGATGGACTCCACGCCGACATGCCGCACGCCTGTCACGATCATTCGTGCCTCGATGCCGGTCTTCGTCCTCGCCCGGCTCATCCCTTCGCCCAAAGCATTCGTATATGCCTCCGGGGAGATGCCCGATTTCAGCGCGTGGTCGGGCGAGGTAAAGAACTCCGAATAGATGCAGCCGTCATGAGCAAGGCTGGTGAGATAGTGTTCGGACAGCAGCGCATAATCCTCTTCCGTTCGAAAGAGATCGGCGGCCGCATCATAGGCGGCAAGAAACGATGTGAAGTCGTGCCAGACGAAGGAGCCGTCCTTGATGAAGCCCGAGACATCCTTGCCGTATTTGCTGGCCTGCGCGACCACAAGTTCCGGGGCTGCCGCGCCTTCGATGTGGCAGTGCAGCTCTGCTTTCAATACCATTCGCGGGTCCCCTCTGACGCCTTCAAACGCGGCTCTTCATCGCGCCTTAAACAATAGCGCCCGGGAACCTGATCGGCTATGGTCCCGCCGAAATTAGGCAGGTCAATCAAATGTCAGAGCAGCGCACGACGGCCGCGGGCGGCATGGAAACATCCTACGGCTACAGGGACGTCGCCGCCGGCGAGAAACAATCGCTCGTCAATCAGGTCTTTCACCGCGTTGCCGACCGCTACGATCTGATGAACGATCTCATGTCCGGGGGTCTGCATCGCCTCTGGAAAGGTGGTCTCGTTGCGTGGCTGAACCCGCCGAAACGGGAAGGTTGGAAGGTTCTCGACGTTGCCGGCGGCACAGGCGACGTCGCTTTTCGTATCGTCGAGGCCTCGCATCGCAAAGCGCAAGCCATTGTGCTCGATATCAACGGCTCGATGCTGGCGGTGGGCCGTGAGCGCGCAGAAAGACAGAAGCTTGGCGCCAACATCGAATTTGTCGAGGGAAATGCCGAGGAATTGCCCTTCGCAGATGGCTCGTTCGACGCCTATACGATTGCGTTCGGCATTCGCAATGTGCCCCGCATCGAAACGGCTCTCGATGAAGCGTTTCGGGTTCTGAAGCCCGGTGGCCGCTTTCTCTGCCTCGAATTCTCCGAAGTGGACATGCCGCTACTCGATCGCGCCTACGAGGCCTGGTCGTTCAACGCCATACCGCGCATCGGCAAGCTGGTGGCCGGGGACGATGAGCCATATTCCTATCTGGTCGAATCGATCCGCAAGTTCCCTAACCAGGACAACTTCGCTGCTTTGATCCGCAAAGCCGGATTCGACCGGGTCGCCTTCCGTAACTATTCGGGCGGCATCGCCGCGCTGCATTCAGGCTGGAAGCTTTGAGGGTTCTGGTGGCCGTATGACGACGATCGGCGCCGGTTTCCGGCTTATGCGCGCGGGCTGGATCATGGTCCGCGAAGGAGTGATCGCAGCACTTCCGGGCGACCAGTTCCCGGGGCTTCCGAGATTCGGCTGGCGCGTGGCGAAGGTTCTGGCTCGTCGCCGTTCCCGCCGCCGCGGCAGGTCCGAGCGCCTGGCGGATGCCGTTGCGAGGCTGGGTCCTTCCTACGTCAAGCTCGGCCAGTTTCTGGCGACGCGGCCGGATGTCGTCGGCAACGACATCGCCGTCGATCTCGCCATGCTCCAGGACAAGATGGAGACCTTCCCCAAACAGCAGGCGGTGGCCCTTATCGAATCTTCGCTCGGCCGGCCGGTAGGCGAACTCTTTACAAGTCTCGGCGAACCGGTCGCGGCGGCGTCGATCGCGCAGGTGCATCCGGCCGAAGTCCTTCGGGATGGCATCCCGGTCAAGATGGCTGTCAAGGTGATCCGGCCGGGCGTCCGCCGCCGCTTCCATCAGGACCTGGAAAGCTACTTTCTCGCGGCGCGGCTGCAGGAGCGCTACTTCCCATCGACCCGGCGCCTGCGTCCGGTCGAGGTCACGGAGACTCTTGCCCAGACAACCCGCATCGAAATGGACATGCGGCTGGAGGCCGCCGCGATTTCCATTCTGGCGGAGAATATCGCAAACGACTCCGGGTTCCGCGTGCCGGAAGTCGACTGGGAACGCACCGGTGGCGACGTGCTGACAATGGAGTGGATCGACGGCATCAAGATGTCGGACGTCGAGGCGCTGCGGGCGGCTGGACACGATCTCAAGACGATCGCCGCCAACCTCGTTCAGTCTTTTCTTCGCCATACACTGCGGGACGGCTTCTTTCATGCTGACATGCATCCCGGAAACCTCTTCGTCGAACCCGACGGCACAATCGTTGCGGTCGATCTCGGCATTTCCGGTCGGCTCGGCAGGAAGGAACGCCGTTTCCTCGCCGAGATTCTCTATGGCTTCATAACGCGCAACTATCATCGTGTCGCAGAAGTGCATTTCGAGGCTGGTTATGTGCCCTCCAAGCATGATGTGTCGGCTTTCGCGCAGGCGATCCGCGCCATCGGCGAACCGATCCACGGGCAGCCCGCCGAAACCATTTCCATGGCGCGGCTGCTGACGCTGCTGTTCGAAGTGACCGAACTCTTCGACATGCAGACGCGCACTGAACTTGTGCTGCTGCAGAAGACCATGGTTGTCGTCGAAGGCGTTGCCCGCACGCTGGATCCCGCCTTCAACATGTGGAAGACGTCAGAGCCGGTTGTCGGGGACTGGATCACCGGAAATCTCGGACCTCGTGGCATCCTATCCGATGCGCGCGAGGGTGTTGGTGCGCTCCTGTCGATTGCTCGCCAGGCGCCCGACCTTGCCGCCCGCGCCGAGCGCCTGTCACGCGAGATCGACGCGATGGGCGAACATGGCCTGCGATTCGACGAGGCGACCGCCCAGGCAATCGGGCGGGCCGAAGCGCGTCATACACGGTCGGGACGGCTGGCCCTGTGGGTGATCGCGCTGACGCTGCTCTATATCGCGTGGAAGCTGGTTTGAGGGTACGGCGGTGAACTCGGGTTGATAGATGCCCCGGGGGCCCTTCGATATGGCTCCGGACGTTCGTCGCTTCGGCGACCACCCCTCACCCCCTCTCGGTCTCGCTTCGCTCGCATCCTCTCTCCCGACAAGCGGGGGAGAGGATGCGCCGGCCACCCGCGCAGCGCCAAGCTGCCGCACCCCTCAACCGCCTTCGCTGCGCACAGGCCCCTTCCCCCCCAGGGGTATAAGGGGCCGCCCCGCCGGGGAGAAGGGGGAACCGCTTCATTGCCATGGCCAATCACCACCGTTCGAGATTAACTGAAACGCTGCTATCGCGCCTCTCCTTCTCCCCCTGTGGGAGAAGGTGGCCGAGC
>JBEVEP010000347.1:0-2999 GCA_040512755.1 Mesorhizobium sp. | reverse complement strand
TCGAGCATGGCAAGCCAGCGCCGGACTGCTTCCTTCTGGCGGCCCAGCGGCTCGGACAGCCGATTGAGAAGTGTCTCGTTTTCGAAGACGCGCCGGCCGGCATTCAGGCCGCCGAAGCTGCGGGTGCGAGCATCGTTGTTGTCACTGCTGCCCACAAGCACCTGTTTGAGACAGATTATCCCACCATCCTGGGGTACGAGGCCCTTGTGGCCTCTCGCCTAATGGACGGTGGTCTGCGGCTTTCGGCTCCGCACGATAGACTTGGGTCTGCTGCATGGTAGTGTCCATATTCAGCGACCGCTTTTGCGCGAAGCAGACGTTCGACGGACGTTAGTAGTTGGAACGAAAGCTGAGGTCTTCCCAGCGAAGGATTGATGTATCGAACTGCCCATAGGCCCTGCCGCTAGAAAGATTTCCGATTGTTAGCTGTGCTAATAGAACCCGCCATCTTTCTAAATTGAGCTAAAGCGGCCGACAGGCTACGTTGATGCATGCCGTAGCGCCCTGCCTTAACGAGGGCTGGCGTGGACGGAGGGAGGAACCTCCAAACCCCTGAACATACAGTGATCCGGAACGCCGCTTCCGGACTTTCTGCGAAGCATTGATTTTTCGCTGCAACAAGCTCGCGGTAGCGCCGGAAGGCCGGGCTTTGCGCATGCTCGGGCGGTACTCGTCCGCAATTATCAGGAACCTGAACAAATGAACCTTTCTACACTCCTCGCCAGCCGCGCAACAAAGGGACGTCCTGTACGCGTCGGCTTGATAGGCGCCGGCAAGTTCGGCTCCATGGTACTGGCCCAGGCACAGCGAATCCCCGGCTATCACATGGTTGCCGTCGCCGACCTCAACGTCGGCAAGGCGAAGCAATCGCTGGATCGCGTTGGCTGGTCAAAGGAACGCTACGCGGCGACGAGCGCGGCAGATGCCGTCAAGAACGGCACCACCTTCGTGACCGACGACGTCAACGCGCTGCTCGCCTGTGACGACATCGAGTGTGTGATCGAGGCGACCGGTCACCCGATAGCCGGCACCCGACACGCGCTCGCGGCGATCGAAGCCGGCAAGCACATCGTCATGGTCAACGTCGAGGCCGATGTCATGGTCGGTCCGATCCTGGCGGAGAAGGCCGCTGTCAAGGGACTGATTTATTCAATGGCTTATGGCGATCAGCCGGCGTTGATCTGCGAACTGGTCGACTGGGCGCGCGCCACCGGGTTTGAGGTAACCGCCGCCGGCAAGGGCATGAATTTCGAGCCGCGCTATCGCTATTCGACGCCGGATACCGTCTGGGGATTTTTCGGCTGGACCGAGGAGGAGGTCGCCAAGGGCGACTTCAATCCGAAAATGTACAACTCCTTCACCGACGGCACCAAAGCGGCCATCGAAATGGCGGCGGTGGCCAACGGTACGGGCCTCGACTGCCCGCACGACGGCTTGGCATTCCCGCCGGCCGGCCTGCACGATCTGGCCAAGGTTTTCCGGCCGACGGCCGATGGCGGCCGCCTGGCGCGCAGCGGTCTGGTCGATATCGCCGCCAGCCAGGAACCGGACGGCCGCGAAGTGTTCAACAACATCCGCTACGGCGTCTTTGTCACCTTCAAGGCGCACAACGAATATGCTCGCGCGTGCTTCAAGCAGTACGGGCTGCTCACTGATCCTTCCGGTTGGTATGCTTCAATGTGGCGTCCGTTCCACATCATCGGCTTGGAGACGTCGGTCAGTGTCCTTTCCGCAGTGCTGCGCAACGAAGCGACCGGCTGCTCGAGGGAATTCCGCGGCGATGCCGTCGCCACCGCCAAGAAGGATATGCAACCCGGCGAAATGCTGGACGGCGAAGGCGGATATGCGGTCTGGGCCAACGCTATCCCGGCAACACGCAGCCTGGCACATAAAGCGCTGCCAATTGGATTGGCGCACAATGTGCGGCTAAGGCGTGCGGTCCAGAAGGACCAGATCGTCAGTTTTGACGACGTGGAACTCGTCAACGACCTCGATGTCGTGGAGGTGCGCCGGGAGATGGAGCAGCGCTTCCGTCCGAGCCCGAGCGTCGCAGCCTGATACGGGCCGGGAGGACTTCCGCATGGATGATCGCGCCTCACAGCCGCGCTTCGTGGTGATCCCCGAGTTTCGTGTGAAGCCGGAGGTCAAGGCCGCGTTTCTCGATGCCGCCTTGGACGATGCGCACCATTCGGTCGCGGACGAGCCGGGTTGCTGCCAGTTCGACGTGGTCTGCCCGGAGAACGCCGACGACACGCTAGTGTTCTACGAAGTCTACGATGATCGAGCCGCATTCGAGGCGCATCTCAAGACACCGCATCTGAAGCGCTTTCAAGCGGCAATGAAGAAGCTCGACGTTGAGGAAACAATGGTCCGCTTCGCAACTCGCAAGAACACCTAGAACGTCCGGGCGTTGGGAGGCGTCGGTATGACCAGCAGCAACAGGACACGCATCGGTTTCGTGGGAACCGGCATCATGGGCGGGCACATGGCCCGCCGCCTGGCGAGAGCCGGCTTCAGCGTGAAAGCTTGGAACCGGACGGGTGATAAGGCGAAATCGCTTGTCACCGGCGGCGTCTCCATTGCTGGGACTGCTGCAGAGGCCGCCGCCAACGCCGACGTCGTCATCTGCATGCTTAGCTCAGGTCCGGTCTGCGACGAGGTCCTGCTCGGAGAGGGTGGTGTGCTTGCCGCGATGCGCGAGGGCTCGACGCTGGTCTTGATGAGTTCGATCCCGGTCGAGACCGCGCGGTCCCAAGCCGCCGAGGCAAGTGCGCTGAATGTGCGCTACGTCGACGCTCCTGTGTCTGGTGGCGAAAAGGGTGCACGCGAGGGTTCGTTAGTCATCATGGTCGGAGGTGAGGCCGAGGACGTCGCTGCTCTGGCGGATGTTTTCGCGCCCATGGGCCGCGCCACCCATGTCGGGCCGGTGGGTGCGGGTGAACTCGCCAAACTGGCCAACCAACTCATCGTCGCGTCGAATATCTGTGCCGTGGCCGAGG
>JBEVEP010000330.1:0-18416 GCA_040512755.1 Mesorhizobium sp. | reverse complement strand
GACCGCAACGACAGCGTTCATCGTGCAACGTCGGAGATTGGCGAAGCCTTGAATGAAAGCCAATCTCCCCCCTTGCGGGGGAGATGTCCGGCAGGACAGAGGGGGGTGTGAAGGAGCTCTCACATTCGCATTCCTGCAAGCACGCCAAGCTGCCCACCAACTGCATCGACAAAAGTCCCTGATTCAGCCTGCCGCCAACGCGGAGCACCTCGCAGGCTAAGCCCCGACCTTCCCGCCGGGGAGCGGTTCGGGCGGGGCGGGCCGCCTGATCTTTGGCGCCGCGTCCAGCACCAGCGGCGACAGTCCCTTGCCGCCGGCCTCGACGATCTCGAAGAACTGCCGCCGCATCAGGGGGTCCCAGAAATCGTTTATGTGCTTGGCCACGCCGGCGGCT
Organism: Mesorhizobium sp.; assembly: GCA_040512755.1. GTDB lineage: Bacteria > Pseudomonadota > Alphaproteobacteria > Rhizobiales > Rhizobiaceae > JBEVEP01. The sequence goes on along the minus strand of JBEVEP010000330.1, from coordinate 18,022 downwards.
CCTTCGTCATGCGGCATGGCTTCAAAGAAAGCCGCGATCTGGTTGGCCATGTAGATGAGCTTTTCCTTCGTGCTCATGGCATGGTGTTCGTCATGCGACATGTTTGGCGGCTCCCGAAGTCACGCGATGGGGGTGAGTGAAGATATCGAAATCATCGCCGCGCACCAGGGCGACGAGAGTCATGCCGGCCTCTTCCGCCGTGCGGATCGCAAGCGCGGTCGGGGCGGATACGGCGATGATGATGGGCGCGCCGATGGCGGCGGTTTTCTGCACCATCTCGACCGAGACGCGGCTGGTCACCACGACGGCTCCGCCGGCGCCGTCGATGCCGCTTCGCGCAAGCGCGCCGGCGAGCTTGTCGAGCGCATTGTGACGTCCGACATCCTCGCGAACGTCCACGATGCCCTTGCCCGGCACATAGAAGCCCGCCGCGTGAACCGCTCCGGTCTGGGCGTGCAGGGGCTGGACCTTCGAGAGAAGCTTGACCGATTGCACGATGTCGCCGGCGCTCAGCGTAAGCGTGGACGCGTCAACGTCATCGACAGAGCGCATTGCCTCCTCGATGGATTCGATCCCGCACAGGCCGCAGCCGACCGGACCGGCTAGCCGCCGCCGCCGCGCTTCGAAACGGGTGTTGGCCGTGTCCCGGAGCCTGATCTGGATATCGATCCCGGCGCCGAGATCCTCGACCCCGATCGATTCAATCTCCTCGGGCGCGGAGACGATGCCTTCGGTGATGCTGAAGCCGAGCGCGAAGTCTTCAAAGTCGGCCGGGCTCGCCATCATCACGGCGTGTGTGGTGCCGGCGTAGGAGAAAGCGACCGGCGTTTCCTCCGGCACCGAACGGTTTGCCGTCGTGGTGCCGTCCGCCCGTCGGGCGAGGCGGGAAATACGCGTGACAGGCGGGCGGGTCACGGCGTGCCTTCAGATGGCTGACGTGCGATCGGAAATGCCCGGCGCTCTACGTTGCCCCCCTCTGTCCTGCCGGACATCTCCCCCTCAAGGGGGGAGATCGGACGACAGCAATGAGGGCGTTTATCCTGCAGCGCCGGAGATTGGCGAAAGTCGAAACGACAGCTGATCTCCCCCCTTGAGGGGGAGATGTCCGGCAGGACAGAGGGGGGTACGAAGAAACGCGGCGATTGCATTGCCGATCTTGCCTATTCGGCAGCCTCCAGCCGGCCCTCGATGCGGCGGCTGCGGCGGGAAAGCGCGTCATATTCTTCCTGCCAGTCGGACGGGCCGTTCGACGGACCGACCTGCACGGCGGTCACCTTGTATTCGGGACAGTTGGTCGCCCAATCGGAATAGTCGGTGGTGATGACGTTGGCCTGCGTGCTCGGATGGTGGAAGGTCGTGTAGACGACGCCAGGCGCGACGCGTTCCGTAATCAGGGCACGGAGCGTCGTGTCGCCGGCGCGGCTCTGTATCCGTACCCAGTCGCCGTCGCGGATGCCTCGCTGCTCCGCGTCGTGCGGATGGATTTCCAGCCGGTCCTCCTGATGCCAGACGACATTTTCCGTGCGTCTTGTCTGGGCACCGACATTGTACTGGGACAGGATGCGGCCAGTGGTCAGAAGCAGCGGGAAGCGCGGTCCCGTCTTCTCGTCGGTCGCGACATATTCGGTGCGGATGAACTTGCCCTTGCCGCGCACGAAGCCGCCGATATGCATGACTGGCGTGCCGAGCGGAGCCTTCTCGTTGCACGGCCATTGGACCGAGCCTTCGCGGTCGAGAAGGTCGAAGGTCACGCCGGCGAAGCTGGGCGTGGTTTTGGCGATCTCATCCATGATTTCGGACGGGTGGCTGTAAGACCATTGCAGTCCCATCTCCTGGGCAAGGCGCTGCGTCACCTCCCAGTCGGCAAGGCCGTTCTTCGGCTCCATCACCTTGCGGACGCGGTTGATGCGCCGCTCGGCGTTGGTGAAGGTTCCGTCCTTTTCGAGGAAGGTCGAGCCCGGCAGGAAGACATGGGCATAGTTGGCGGTTTCATTGAGGAAGAGGTCATGCACGACGACGCATTCCATGGCTGCCAGACCATTGGACACGTGGGTCGTGTTCGGGTCGGACTGAAGAATGTCTTCGCCCTGGATATAGATGCCCTTGAACGACCCGTCGACGGCTGCGTCCAGCATGTTCGGGATGCGCAGTCCGGGCTCGTCGTCGAGCTTCACGCCCCAGAGCGACTCATAGATGGCGCGGGTCGCGTCGTCCGAGATGTGCCGGTAGCCCGGCAGCTCGTGCGGGAACGAACCCATGTCGCAGGAACCCTGCACGTTGTTCTGGCCGCGCAGCGGGTTCACGCCGACGCCCGGACGGCCGATATTGCCGGTGAGCATGGCGAGGTTGGCGATCGCCATGACGGTGGTCGAACCCTGGCTGTGCTCGGTCACGCCAAGACCGTAATAGATCGCTCCATTGCCGCCTGTTGCATAGAGCCGCGCCGCCTGGCGGATCAGTTCCGCGGGAACGCCGGAGAGTTTCGAGACCACGTCGGGATTGTGCTGCGGCTCGGCGGCGAAAGCGGCATAGTCCTCGAACTCGGACCAGTCGCAGCGCTCGCGGATGAATTTCTCGTCGTAGAGCCCTTCTGTCACGATGACATGCGCGAGAGAGGTGATCACCGCGACATTGGTGCCTGGTTTCAGCGGCAGATGGAATTCTGCCTGGACGTGCGCCGACCGCACGATGTCGGTGCGGCGCGGATCGACGACGATGAGCTTCGCGCCCTTCCTCAGCCGCTTCTTCAGCCGGGAGGCGAAGACCGGATGGCCATCGGTCGGGTTCGCGCCGATGATCATTACGACATCGGAATAGTCCACCGAATCGAAGTCCTGCGTGCCCGCCGACGTGCCGAAAGTCGCCTTCAGCCCGTAGCCCGTCGGCGAATGGCAGACGCGCGCACAGGTATCGACATTGTTGTTGCCGAAGCCCTGGCGCACGAGCTTCTGGACAAGATAGGTCTCTTCGTTGGTGCATCTCGACGAGGTGATGCCGCCGATCGAGCCGCGGCCGTACTGATACTGGATGCGGCGGAATTCCTTCGCCACGTGCGCGAACGCCTCCTCCCATGTCACTTCTCGCCAGGGATCGCTGATCTTCTCGCGGATCATCGGATTGAGGATGCGGTCCTTGTGGGTCGAGTAGCCATAGGCGAAGCGGCCCTTGACGCAGGAATGGCCGCGATTGGCCTTGCCGTCCTTGTAGGGCACCATGCGGATGAGCTCATCGCCCCGCATCTCGGCCTTGAATGAGCAGCCGACGCCGCAATAGGCGCAGGTGGTGACCACGGAGTGCTCGGCCCGGCCAATCTGCAGCACCGATTTTTCGCGCAGCGCATCGGTTGGGCAGGCCTGCACGCAGGCGCCGCAGGAGACGCATTCGGAATCGATGAAGTTTTCAGACATTCCCGCGGTGATGCGGGACTCGAAGCCGCGGCCGGTGACCGTCAGCGCGAACGTGCCCTGCACCTCATCGCAGGCGCGGACGCAGCGCGAGCAGACGATGCATTGCGACGCGTCATAGGTGAAATACGGGTTCGACTCGTCCTTGGGCAGATAGTCGGCATTCTCGACGCCGTTGGCCGGCACGACATGGTTGCGGCCCTCGAGCCCGTAGCGGATCTCGCTGAGCCCGACCGCCTCCGCGATTTTCCGAATCTCTCCGCCGGGCAGGCCAGCGTCCTCATTCCAGCCGAGCGGGTGGTCGGAAACGTAAAGTTCCATCACACCACGGCGAATGTTGTTCAACCTGTCCGTCTGTGTCTTCACCACCATGCCTTCAGCGACGGGCGTCGTACAGGAAGCTGGCGTACCAGCGCGCCCCTCGATTTCGACCAGGCAAACCCGGCAGGAGCCGAACGAATCGAGCATGTCGGTCGCGCAGAGCTTTGGAATCTCGACGCCCATATCCATCGCGGCCCGCATCACGGAGGTGCCTTCCGGAACAGTGACGTCGCGCCCGTCGATGTTGAGCGTCACGGTTTTCTCCGATGTCGACGCCGGCGTGCCGTAGTCGACTTCCTCGATGAGCGTTTTGATATCAAACATGGCGTTCATGATCGTCCGCTCCTATTCCGCGGCTTCGACGATGGGCGAGGGGCGAAAGTCTTCCGGAAAATGTGTCAGCGCGCTCATCACCGGATAAGGAGTAAAACCCCCCAGAGCGCAAAGTGATCCAAATTTCATCGTGTTGCAAAGATCGGTGAGAAGCTCGATCTGCTTCTGCGGCTCGATGTTCCTGGCGATCCGGTCGACGACCTCGACGCCGCGTGTCGAGCCGAGGCGGCAGGGCGTGCACTTGCCGCAGCTTTCGATCGCGCAGAACTCCATGGCGAAACGGGCTTGCTTGAGCATGTCCACCGTATCGTCGAAAACAACGATGCCGGCATGGCCGATAAGCCCGTCCTTCGCGGCGAAGGCTTCGTAGTCGAAAGGCGTGTCAAACAGAGCGCGCGGGAAATAGGCGCCTAGCGGCCCGCCCACCTGTACGGCCTTGACCGGTCTGCCGCTTCTGGTGCCGCCGCCGATGTCATCGACGATTTCGCCGAGCGTGAGGCCGAAAGCTGCCTCGAACAGACCGCCATGCTTCACATTGCCGGCGATCTGAATCGGGATCGTGCCGCGCGAGCGGCCCATCCCGAAGTCGCGGTAATAGGCGCCGCCCTTGTCGCGGATAATGGGGACCGAGGCGAGCGAGATCACATTGTTGATGACGGTCGGCTTGCCAAACAAGCCTTTATGCGCTGGCAGCGGCGGCTTGGCGCGGACGAGGCCGCGCTTGCCTTCGAGCGAGTCGAGCAGCGACGTCTCCTCGCCGCAGACATAGGCGCCAGCGCCGACGCGCACTTCCATGTCGAAGGAATGCAGGGAACCAAGCACACGCTGGCCCAGAACACCGTTGCGGCGGGCCACATCGATGGCTTCGTTCATGATGGCCGCAGCGTGCGGATATTCCGAGCGGATGTAGACGTAGCCCTTTGTCGCGCCCACGGCGATGCCGGCAATGGCCATCCCTTCGATCAGCACGAACGGATCGCCTTCCATGATCATGCGATCGGCAAAGGTGCCGCTGTCGCCCTCGTCGGCGTTGCAGACAATGTATTTGCGGTCGGCGGAAGTATCGAGGACCGTTTTCCACTTGATGCCGGTCGGGAAACCCGCGCCGCCCCGTCCGCGCAGACCGGAATCGGTGACTTCCTTGACGATGTCGGCCGGCGCCATCGCGACAGCCTTATCGAGGCCCTTCAGACCGTCATGGGCCTTGTAGTCGTCGAGCGACACGGGGTCGGTAATGCCGCAGCGCGCGAAGGTGAGGCGCGTCTGCTTCTCAAGGAAAGGCAGCTTTTCCGGGTTACCGAGGGAAAGCTCATGCCGGCCGCCATTCAGGAAATCGGCATCGAAGAGCGACGCCACATCTCTGGCCGTCACTGGTCCGTAGGCGATGCGGCCAGCACCCGTCGCCACCTCGACCATCGGCTCCAGCCAGTAGAGGCCGCGTGAGCCGTTGCGGACAACCTTCGCATCGACGCCGCGGGCGGCAATTTCCGCCTCGATCGCCTTGGCCATCTTCTCGGCGCCGAGCGCCAAGGCGCCGGAATCGCGAGGCACATAGATGGTGACGCTCATGTGCGCACCTCCGCCGCGATCTCCTCGATCTTCTCGGCGTCAAGCCTTCCGATCACTTCGCCATCCAGCATTGCAGCGGGCGAGCAGGCGCACATGCCGAGACAGTAGACGGGCTCCAGCGTGACCGACCCATCCTTGGCGGTTTCATGAAATCCGACGCCCAGCACCTGCTGGATCTGGGCGGCGATCGCATCACCGCCCATGGACTGGCATGCTTCCGCCCTGCAGAGCTTCAGCACATGCCTGCCGGCGGGATGCTTGCGATAATCGTGATAGAAAGTGACGACGCCATGCACCTCGGCCCTGCTGAGGTTCAGCTCATAGGCGATGATCGGCAGCGTCTCTTCCGGCACGTATCCGAACTCCTCCTGGATGCCGTGCAGGATCGGGAGGAGGGGGCCTTCCAGCCCCTTCAACTCGTCGATAATCGCTGTCGCTCTCGCCGCGACCTGGGTACTTGCCTGCTGCAAAACCACGCAGCGCCCTCCCTGATGGTGCTTGAATCGACCGAAACAAAACAAGTTCCCACGATCAATAGCGCAGTTTCGTTGGTTGATAGAAATTTTCTATCAATTGCCGCCGAGTTCGATAGCCAGTTTACGCGCTTCATGCAGAAGAGCCGAGACCAAAGGCGTGTGTGGCTCGCGATAGGCGGCCACCATGCCGACCACATGGCTGGCGTCCGGATCGACGATCGGGATCGCGCGGATCGGCTCTCGAAAGCCGAAGGTTTCGGCAAGGTTGAGCGGCATGATCGAGGCCCATTTGCCGGTTCGGATATGCGAAAAGAGCACGATCATCGAGTTCGACTCGAGCGTGGGATGCACGTCCGCGCCGGTCTCTTCGAGATGGTGGTTGATGATGCGCCGGTTCTGCATGTCCGGGGTCAGAAGGCAGAGCGGTAGCCGGCTCACCTCCGCCCAGGTAACGGTTTCTCGCTCGGAGTAGGTGCTGCCGACTGACGTGATCAGCTGGTAGCGCTCGGAATAAAGGGGAACGCGCGCCACCCTGCCCAGCGGTTCGTTCTCGATATAGGTGATGCCGACATCGATCTCGAAATTCTCGAGCAGCGTCAGCACTTCGATGGATGTGCGCGAGAGGATGGAAAAGGTGACTCCGGGGTGCCGCTCCCGGAATGGCGTGGTGATGCGTGGCGTCATGGCGAGCGCGGTGGGGATCGCGGCGATGCGGACGTGGCCGGAAAGTCCCTGGCGGGTGGCCCGCATCTCCTCGCGCATGGTGCGGGCGTCGCCGACGATCCGGCGCGCCCATTCGAGCGCCCGCTGTCCTTCGGGCGTCAAGCCCTGGTAGCGCGAGCCGCGCTGCACCAGCATCACGCCGAGCATGTCCTCAAGCTGCTTGATGCCGGCCGATAGGGTCGGCTGCGTCACGCCGCATTCTTCGGCCGCGCGGCCAAAATGCTGCTCCCTGGCAAGCGCGATGAAGAATTCGAGTTTGTCTATCATGACTTGACGCTACAACCCCGCGCCACAGCGCGCCAGCGCGGCAATGAGGTGAGACGTGGCGGTCGGGTGAAAGAGGCTATTCGGCAGGCCTATGTTGTTGCGAAATTGTCCAAATTGGGATACGTGTATCCCAGAGAAAGAGGCTGTCAAATGAGCAAGCAGACCGCTGTTCGACTTCCGGACGAAACCTTTGCAAGACTGCAGGCGCTGGCAGCCAGAACCGGCAGGACCGCGACCTACTATATCCGGGAGGCTGTCGAAGAACATCTCGACGACCTCGAGGATATTTACCTCGCGGAGCAGGTGATCGAGCGCGTCCGTAAGGGCGAAGAGAGCATGTCTTCGCTGGACGAAGTGGAACGCCGCCTTGGCCTGGCGGATTGAGGTTACAGCGACGGCAGAAAAGCAGCTTCTGAAAATCGGCGGAGCGACGGCCAAGAGGATAACGACGTTTCTGCGCGTGCGGATAGGGTCGCTGGATGACCCCCGCCAGATAGGCAAGGCATTGAAGGGATCGGAACTCGGATCGCTGTGGCGCTATCGCGTTGGCGATTACCGGCTCATCTGCGAATTGCAGGATCATCGCGTGGTTGTTCTTGTGGTCGCGTTAGGTCACAGGCGGGACATCTATCGTTGACGCTTCATTTGAAATCTCTCTCCACTCCTGATGTTTCATTGGCTCGCCCGCAATGGGTCGCGCAAGGGATACCCACCGCTTCCGAACTCCGTTCTGCTTTCTCTCTGGCCAAGTGTCGCCTGGGGCATTATGGAGCGTTTGCCTTGCTGATTATCCGGCTAAATGCGTTGGCCAGTCAGTGAAAAGTTCGGGAGATCGTCGTGGGGTTGCTCAACTGGTTTCAGGCCCTGATGCCGAGGGAGGATCGCTTCTTCGACCTTTTCGACAGGCATTCCCGCGTCGTCGTGGCAGGTGCGGAAGCGCTGCAACGGCTCCTGGCCGGGGGTGACGATGTCCAGAAACATTGCCGGGAGATTATCGACCTGGAGCACCAGGCTGACGGGATCACCCGTGATGTTCTGATTGCCGTCCATAAGAGTTTCATCACGCCTTTTGACCGCGGCGATATCAAGGACCTGATCCAGTCGATGGATGACGCCATCGACATGATGCACAAGACGGTCAAGGTCGTGACGCTGTACGAACAGAAGAGCTTCGATCCGCGCATGCAGGAAATGGGCGCGGTGATCGTGCAGGCTGCCCGTTTGACCGCGGAGGCAATCCCGCTGCTCCACCGGGTCGGCACGAATGCCACCCGGCTCGGGGCGCTGGCCGAGGAGGTGATGAGAGTCGAGGGGCGCGCCGACGAACTTCACGAGGAAGGGCTGAAGGACCTCTTCCGTCGGCACGCCAAGACCGATCCGATGGCCTATTTCATCGGCAGCGAGATCTACGAGACGCTCGAGAAGGTGGTGGACAGCCTCGAGGATGTCGCCAATGAAATCAGCGGCATTGTGATCGAAAACGTTTGATGGACGCCACTCTCGCCCTCCCGCTGCTCTACGGGCTGATCGCCGTTGCGCTGTTCTTCGATTTCCTCAACGGTCTGCACGACGCGGCGAACTCCATCGCGACCATCGTTTCGACACGGGTCCTGAGGCCGCAGTACGCTGTCTTCTGGGCGGCGTTCTTCAATTTCATCGCCTTCCTTTTCTTCGGCCTGCATGTCGCGCAGACGCTCGGCACCGGCATTATCGATGCCAATATCGTCGACCCGCTCGTTGTCTTTTCTGCACTCACTGGCGCTATCGTCTGGAACATTGTCACCTGGCTCTACGGCATCCCGTCGAGTAGCTCCCATGCGCTGATCGGCGGTTTGGTCGGCGCGGGAGTCGCCAAGGCGGGAACCGGAGCGATTGTCTGGGCCGGCCTTCTCAAAACGGCCGCCGCAATCGTGCTGTCGCCGATGACCGGCTTTGTGCTCGCGCTGCTGCTGGTCCTTGCCGTATCGTGGCTGTTCGTACGCCAGACCCCGTTCGCTGTGGATAGTACGTTTCGCGCCCTGCAGTTCGTGTCGGCCTCACTCTATTCGCTCGGCCATGGCGGCAACGACGCGCAGAAGACGATGGGCATCATCGCCGTTCTCCTTTTCTCACAGGGAAAACTCGGAAGCGAATTCTACGTGCCGCTCTGGGTCGTCATATCGTGCCAGGCGGCGCTCGCCTTCGGCACTTTGTTCGGCGGCTGGCGCATCGTCCATACGATGGGCTCGAAGATCACGCGGCTCAATCCAATGCAAGGCTTCTGTGCCGAGACCGGCGGAGCGATCACGCTCTTTGCCGCGACATGGCTCGGCATCCCGGTGTCCACAACCCACACGATCACGGGCGCGATTATCGGCGTGGGGGCCGCGCGGCGGCTGTCGGCTGTGCGCTGGGGCATCGCGGGCAACATCGTCATCGCCTGGGTCATTACTTTGCCCTCGGCAGCCTTGATCTCGGCTCTGACCTATTTTGCGATGGGGATGGGCGGCTAACGTGTCAGGCGTCATGCGGTGAACCGGCGGTCAGCCAGCCTCGCCGCTTGGTTCTCCAGACGAACTGCACTATCTGTTGCGTACAATTGTAGCACAGCGAAAAAGCACAGAAATGGCCCTCACCAAGGAAGACGTGATCGAACGGCTGAAGACGATCAAGGGGCCCGATTTCGAGGGTGATATCGTCAGTCTGGGTCTCGTGTCCGACATCTTCATTGCCGACTCCAAGGTCTTTTTCTCGATCACGGTTCCGGCGGCGCGCGCGAAAGAGCTGGAGCCGCTTCGCGCGGCGGCGGAGCGGGTCGTGAAGGAAATGCCGGGGGTCGCCGGGGCCATGGTCGCGCTGACCGCCGAAAAGAAGGGCGGCGGCATGGCTGCGCCTGTTCCGCCACGTCCGGCCGCGCCAGCCGCGAGACCAGCGCCAGCAGCGCACCCGCCGCATGGCGCGCAGCCCGGCAAACGCGGCGTCCCGGGTATCGACGCGATCATCGCGGTTGCATCCGGCAAGGGTGGCGTCGGCAAGTCCACGACGGCGGTCAATCTTGCGCTTGGTCTCCAAGCGAAAGGATTGAAGGTCGGCGTGCTGGATGCCGATATCTACGGACCATCTATGCCTCGCCTTCTGAACATCCATGGCCGCCCGCAGACCGCCGACGGCAAGATCCTGCAGCCGATGGAAAATTTCGGGCTGAAGGTGATGTCGATGGGCTTTCTCGTCGACGAGGAAACCCCGATGATCTGGCGAGGGCCGATGGTGATGTCGGCGCTGACCCAGATGCTGCGTGAGGTGCAATGGGGTCCGCTCGATATATTGGTTGTTGACATGCCGCCCGGCACCGGTGACGCACAGTTGACGATGGCCCAGCAGGTGCCGCTGGCCGGGGCCGTCATCGTCTCGACCCCGCAGGATCTGGCGCTGATCGATGCCCGCAAGGGGCTCAACATGTTCAAAAAAGTGGACGTGCCGCTGCTCGGTATTGTCGAGAACATGAGCTACTTCATCGCGCCGGACACGGGCAAACGTTACGACATTTTTGGCCATGGCGGCGCGAAGAGAGAGGCCGAACGGCTGGGTGTCACGTTCCTCGGCCAGGTTCCGCTGCAGATGGAAATCCGTGAGACCTCCGACACCGGCGCGCCGGTCGTGGCCTCCAAGCCAGACGGTGCGGAAGCGAAAATCTACCGCGATATCGCCACGAAAGTGCTGGAACGCCTGCGGGAGGAGCGCGCCGCCGCCGAGGCTGCGCCGTCGATCGTGTTTGAGTAGTGAGTAGTGAGTATGTGTTATAGAGTCATGTGTATTATAATTAAAAAATATTGAAGGTTAATCTTCTGACAGAGTGGTTTATATTTTCACCATTCACCATTCACCATTGCTGCGAGGCCCCATGTCCGAAGATGTCGTCCTGCACGAGCGCCGCGACGGTTACAGCGTCCTTACCCTCAACAGGCCGGACAGGCTCAACGCCTTTAATGAGGCGCAGCATCGCGCACTAAGGGCAGCGCTCGCGGAGTGCGACGCAGACGATACGTGCCGCGCCGTCATCCTTACCGGAGCGGGACGCGGATTCTGCGCAGGGCAGGATCTCTCGGATCGCGACCCGGCCATGCTCGGCGAGAATCCAGACCTCGGCCGGGCGCTGGAGGCGTTCTACAATCCGCTCATCCTCCAGCTTCGCAATCTCCAAAAACCGGTGATATGCGCGGTCAACGGCGTGGCGGCCGGAGCGGGCGCAAACATCGCGCTGGCATGCGATATTGTTCTTGCGGCGCGCTCGGCCAAATTCATCCAGGCTTTCTCGAAAATCGGCCTTATTCCGGATTCCGGCGGAACATGGTGGCTCACGCGACATCTCGGCGAAGCCCGGGCCAAGGCGCTGGCGCTGACCGCGCATCCGCTGTCAGCAGACGAAGCCGCCGCCTGGGGGCTGATCTGGCGCGCCATCGATGACGACAAGCTGATGGACGAGGCCTTCGCATTGGCGGAGACTTTTGCAAATGGGCCGACACATGCCTACGCACTGACGAAGAAAGCGATCCATGCGGCATCGTCGAACACGCTGGAAAAGCAGCTCGATGTCGAGCGGGAACTACAGCGCGAGGCGGGCTTTTCGGACGACTACAAGGAAGGCGTGAAGGCTTTTCTGGAGAAACGCATGCCCGTGTTCACCGGCAAGAAGCGGCGGTAAATTTTACCGTCGCTACACGGGAATCGCATATCAATACCCTCATCCGGCCTCGCCGCTCGGCCACTCCCCCCACCTTCGCCCCTGCCGGGGAGAAGAGGCGCGCGGGGGCGCTGGCGACAACCCTTCGATGTGTTAGCCGCTCACTCTTTTGTTGAGGCTGGAGAAAAACTCCCCGGCGAGCTTCTTCGAGGTCGAGCTGATCAGCCTGCTGCCGAGCTGCGCGATCTTGCCGCCCACATCAGCCTTGGCCGCATATTTGAGAACCGTCACGTCATTCCCGTCCGCGCTGAGCTCGACATCCGCGCCGCCCTTGGCGAAACCGGCGATGCCACCCCTGCCTTCTCCCGCAATGGTGTAGGAATGGGGGGGCTTCAGGTTCTTCAGTGCCACCTCCCCGGCGAAGGTCGCCTTGATCGGACCGATCTTGAGCACAACCGTCGCTTCCAGTTCGGTGTCCGATTTCTTGGTGAGACTTTGGCACCCTGGGATGCAGTCCTTGAGCACCGCGGGATCGTTGAGTGACTCCCACACTTTCTGCACCGGCGCCGAAATGCGTTCCTCGCCTTCGATGACCAAGGCCATATCGTCCCTCCCAGGCTGAGCTAACTTGCGAGAGTTAAACGAACGCGGCGGGCGTTGTCCATCGCACAAAAGTCCTGTGTGACCGGCAGGGCACCAAGCCGCCGCCTCGTCGCGCGGCGAAATGACAAGAATCGCCATCTCGGTGTCGGGCTGCCGCTTCCGAAATCGTCCTCGGTACAAAAGACCCGTTTCCGTGGGTCAGTCTGGAAGGAGGATTTCGATGGACACGAAAACCAAACGACAAACTACCGGCAGAGCGGAGGAGTCCGCGATCCGTTCATTGCTGGATGATTGGGCGGCTGCGCATCGCGCCAAGGACGCCGGCCGCATGATGGCCCACTATGCCGAAAGAAACGTTCAGTTCATTCTGGCTCCACCGCTTCAGTTCAGCGGCGAAAACGCCTGGGACCAGGACGCTGTGGCGAAGTGGCTTTCAACCTTCAAAGGACCGATCGAATACGACATGCGCGATGTGGAGATCGCAGCGGGCGATGACGTCGCCTTCTGCCACTTCCTCAGCCGCCTCGGCGCAACGCCTGCGGAACCCATCCGCAGCCCGGACGGGGAGGTGTATTCTGGAAGCTTCGAAATGTGGAGCCGTGTCACATTGGGGCTGCGGAAGATCGACAACCGTTGGCTGGTCACCCACGTGCATTCGTCTGTCCCATTCTACATGGACGGCAGCTTCAGGGCCGCGGTTGACCTGCAGCCTTAAGGCTCTTTGTTTCAACGCAACTCCGTGGAAAATCGGTCTCCACCTTTCATGGAATTGCGAGGCTTGCCTCGCCGTGCGGATGTGCCGATGGTCCGAAGAGGCGAAATCACCCTTCACTCTTGGTATTCTCGGAGTAGAGCCGCTATCAATGCGGCTCTGGATGCATCCTGCGTTACGCCCTCAAGCGGTCAGTTCGGTGGCCTGCGATCCGCAAGATCGAAGCTCTGGCATAGCCAGCTGGCCAAACCGTGCCCTTGCCGCCAACGCGCCGTTGCCATATCGATGCGTAATCGCACTTTCGGGAGGCGAGGATGAGCGACGCGAAGACTCGAAAGAAGTTCCGTTCGCAGGAATGGTTCGACAATCCGGACAATCCTGGCATGACCGCGCTCTACCTTGAGCGCTACCTCAATTACGGGCTGACCCGCGAGGAGCTGCAATCGGGCAAGCCGTTGATCGGCATCGCCCAAACGGGTTCCGATCTGTCGCCCTGCAATCGTCATCATCTGGAACTGGCCAAACGCGTGCGCGCCGGCATCGAAGCCGCGGGCGGAATCCCCTTCGAATTTCCCTGCCATCCGATCCAGGAAACCGGAAAGCGCCCGACCGCCTCGCTCGACCGGAACCTCGCTTATCTCTCGCTGGTCGAGGTCCTTTTCGGCTATCCGCTCGACGGCGTTGTTCTGATGATCGGTTGCGACAAGACCGCGCCGGCCATGCTGATGGCTGCCGCCACGGTCAAAATTCCCGCAATCGCGCTTTCCGTCGGGCCGATGCTCAATGGCTGGCATCGCGGCAAGCGCACCGGCTCCGGCACCATTGTCTGGGAGTCGCGGCAGCGGCTTTCGGCAGGCGAGATCGACTATGAGGAATTCATGCAGATCGTCGCCTCGTCCGCCCCGTCGGTCGGCTATTGCAACACGATGGGAACGGCGACGACGATGAACTCGCTCACCGAGGCGCTCGGCATGCAATTGCCGGGCGCGGCCGCGATCCCGGCGCCTTACCGCGAGCGCGGCCAGATCTCCTACGAGACAGGCAAGCGCATCGTCGCCATGGTCTACGAGGATCTGAAGCCATCCGACATAATGACGCGCGCCGCCTTCGAAAACGCGATCGTCGTCAATTCGGCGATCGGCGGCTCGACCAACGCGCCGATCCATCTGAATGCGGTTGCGCGGCATCTCGGCGTGCCGCTCGACAATGACGACTGGCAGGTGATCGGCCATCATGTTCCACTTCTCGTCAACCTTCAGCCGGCCGGCGAATATCTGGGCGAGGACTACCATCACGCAGGCGGCGTTCCGGCCGTGGTGATGGAGCTTATGAAGGCCGGGCTGCTGCCTTATCCAAACGCGCCGACGGTCAACGGCAAGTCGATGGGCGACAATTGCGCGAAGGCCGAGAACCTCAACGCGGAGGTGATCCGCCCCGTGTCGCAGCCGCTGAAGGAGAATGCCGGCTTCATCAATCTGAAGGGCAATCTCTTCGACAGCGCGATCATGAAGACCAGCGTTATCTCACCCGAGTTCCGCGGTCGCTATCTCTCCAATCCCGACGATCCGGAAGCCTTCGAGGGCAAGGCGATGGTTTTCGACGGACCCGAGGATTATCACGCCCGCATCGACGATCCGGCGCTCGGCATCGACGAGTTCACGGTGCTGTTCATGCGTGGGGCCGGACCGGTCGGCTATCCGGGCGGCGCGGAGGTCGTCAACATGCAGCCGCCAAACTACCTCATCAAGCGCGGCATCCATTCACTGCCATGCGTTGGCGACGGACGCCAATCCGGCACTTCCGGCACACCCTCGATTCTCAACGCCTCGCCGGAGGCAGCCGTCGGCGGCGGTCTGGCGCTGCTGAAATCGGGCGACCGGGTGCGCATCGATCTGAGGAAGGGAACGGCCGATATTCTTGTGGGCGATGACGAGCTTCAGCGCCGTCGCGCTGTCCTGCAGAGCAATGGCGGCTATCACTATCCCGCTCACCAGACTCCATGGCAGGAAATCCAGCGCGGCATGGTTGACCAGCTCTCTGAGGGCATGGTGCTGAAGCCGGCGGTGAAATATCAGCGCGTCGCCCAGGAAAGGGGTCTGCCAAGGGATAATCACTGAGCGAGACGCCGGTCTGCCGGGCCGGCATCGTTCGCGGCCGAAGTCTTCCCGGCCTCAGCCGCCCATCGCGCTGCGCGGCAGATGGATCAGGTTACCGAAGCGAGCGCGCAGCTGGTCGTCGATGTGGCGGGGCACATGGCGGGGAAAGCGTGTCGCGAGGACTTTCTTCTTCTCCTCGATCGCCTTCTGCAGCAGATCGGGCTTGCCCTTCTCGCCCCATTCCTTGGGGCTGTAGCGGTCGGCGACCGCGGGGTAGAAATACTCGGTCTGCATCAGTTTGAGCGTCTGCTCATTGCCGAGATAGTGTCCCGGACCATTCATGCAGACCTCGGCGATCGTATCGATCGACAGAGCCTCGTCCGTGACTTCGATGCCCCGCACGCAGCGCAGGCACTGGCCGAGCATGTCATTGTCGATGATCAGGCTTTCGAGGCAGAAGCCGAGCAGCGAGGCGTGCATACCGGCGGACTCATAGACCAAGTTGAGCCCGGAAAGCCCGGCCATGACATTGGTGATGCCTTTTTCGTAGCCCGACTGGATGTCCGGCAGCTTCGAATCCGCCATGCCGGCAGCCGAGCCGCCGGGTAGGTCGTAGAATTGCGCCATCTGGGCACAGGCCGACGTCAACAGCGCTTGCTCCGCGGATCCGCCGGACATGGCGCCGGTGCGTAGGTCCGATACGAAGGGCCAGGTTCCGAAGATCGCCGGGTGGCCGGGCTTCAGCGCGTTGACATAGACGAGGCCGGCTAGCACTTCGGCCACAGCCTGCACCACTGCGCCGGCGATTGCCGCAGGCGCCGTTGCGCCTGCCTGGCCAGCCGAAAGCAGCAGGATCGGGATGCCGCCGGCTACGCAGGCTTCGAGCACGCCGCAGGCATCCTCCGCGAACTTCATCGGCGGCACGACAAAGCAGTTCGAATTGGAGACGAAGGGGCGGGCGCGGAAATTCTCCTCGCCGCCGGCGATCGTGTAGAGCATCTCCAGTGCGGGCGCGACGTTCTCGCGTACGGTGAAGCTGGTGCCGATATGCTTCGTCGTGCCCATCACGCAGGCGTAGAGCGTGTTGAAGTCCATATCGAGCGGATCGGGGATATCGCGCGGCACCATCGGGCGTTGAAAGAAATGGATATTGTCCAGCCCATCGACGATGCGGGCGGCATCATAGATGTCCTGCAGCAAGGACTCGCGGTATTCGCGCTTCTCGACGTCAACCACGTGCACGGCCGCACCGGCGGTGCCGTAGTGCACGCGCTTGCCCTGCACGATCATGTCGTGCCTTGGGTCCTGTCCGCAAAGGGTGAAGTGGCGGGCAGCGGTCCTGATTGTCGAAAGCACCAGCTCGCGCGGGAACCGGATGCGGCCATCCTCCCCATAGAGAGCACCGACCCGAGTCAGGGCCTCGATGCAGCTTGGGATGGCGTTGGCGAAACCGACTGTCTCCAGAAGAGTGAGCACGGCTTCATGGATGCGCTCAAGATCGCTCCGGCTGAGCGCCTGGTACCTTCCGCCTTCCAGTCCGGCGCGTACGGGACGAATGTCGTCGGCAAGCGGCGCGGCGCGCATCGCACGCCGGGCTTCCCGGCCGCCGGAGCGCCGGGACCGGCTGTCCGTGGTTTGCTCCTGCTGCTCCAGCGCGACTGGCATTGAATGACCTCCCATTGGCCCCGAGACGGCGCGCGAGTCTTCCGTCTGCCGCGCGCTTTTGGGCGACTATGCAGCGGAGTTGGACTTATCGGTTTGTGCCACCGATTGCGGTCAAATGTGCCAGCGAGTAAGCCAGTGCCGGCCTGTTCCAGGCAGGATCTGGAGGGCTGTCAGGCCGCCGCCGGTCTGCGTCCGGCCGCCGTGGCCAGCTCGCGGATCCCGGGCTCTATATGCTGCAGGGCGATAGAAGAAATTCCGAGCCGCATGAAGCGTGTCGGCATTTCCGTGCGATCGAAGAAGCGGTCGCCGGGCTCGATGATCACGCTGCGGGCAGCGGCGGCTTCCGCGAGAGAACGGGAGTCGGTTCCGCGCGGGCCTTCGAGCCAGAGCGAGGTTCCCCCCGCCGAATCGGTGGGCCGCCACTCCGGCAGAAATGCAGAAATCGCCTGGACCAGCCGCTTGCGGCGTTCCTCGAACGCAGTGGACAACCGGCGCACCAGCGCCTCGTGATGGCCGAGCGAAAGGAACAGCGCTACCGCACGCTGGTTATTCGCGGGCGGGTGCCTGAGCATGAAGCGGCGCAGCGCGCGCAGTTCCGTGATCAG
This sequence comes from Mesorhizobium sp., assembly GCA_040512755.1. Taxonomy (GTDB): domain Bacteria; phylum Pseudomonadota; class Alphaproteobacteria; order Rhizobiales; family Rhizobiaceae; genus JBEVEP01. The sequence goes on along the minus strand of JBEVEP010000330.1, from coordinate 588 downwards.
GTCCGCCGAAGCGACGATGTAGCCAAGGCGCAGACCCGGAGCCAGCGTCTTCGACATCGAGCCGACATAGACGACACGCCCGGAGCGATCCAGGCTCTTCAGCGCCTGCTGCGGCGCTTCGTCGAGGATCTGGCTGTCGTAGCCGTCCTCGATGATGATCTGATTGTTGCGGTTGGCGCGCGAGAGCAGATCCTGCCGCCGCTCGGCGCTGAGGGGCACCATCGTCGGGCAATGATGGCTCGGCGTCACAAAGACAAAGCCGGAATCGGAAGGAATTGAACTGGTGACGATGCCTTCCGCGTCAACCGGAGTCGGGAATATCTCCGCGCCGGCAAGCCGGAAGATGGAGCGGGCATCGGGATATCCCGGATCTTCCATGGCGACCTTGGAGCCCTGGCTCATCAACAGCGTCGCCAGCATGTAGAGCGCGTTCTGAGCGCCCAGCGTCACGATGATCTCGTCCGGGCTGGCGAAGATGCCGCGCCGCGGCAACAGGCGCGCCTGGATTTGCTCGATCAGCAGCGGATCGTCGCGGTCGACCATATCTGCCGCCCAGCTGCGGATTTCGAGCACCGCGAGCGCCATGCG
>JBEVEP010000315.1:0-2895 GCA_040512755.1 Mesorhizobium sp. | reverse complement strand
CAATCAACCGTCGCCACGTACATGGTCAAGTGACGTGGCCTCCAGATCAGGGATGACGGACTTTTCTGCGGAACCACGCCCCGGACATTGCCGCCATGGATCTGTTCGTGGTCCCGACCATTGGTTTCAAACTTCTATATGCCTTCGTCATCGTTCGGCTTAACCGAGAGACCTCGTCCGGATCAACGTCACAGCAAATCCGAACGCCGAATGGGTTGCGCGTCAAATAACGGAAGCATTCCCTTGGAACGAGGCTCCGCGCTACATGATCCGGGACCGTGATCGCATCTACGGTGCGGTCGTCACACGCCGACTGCGTGCCATGGGCATTCGGGACAAGCCTCTTGCACCGGCCTCACCCTGGCAGAACGGCTTTGCTGTGGACGGCGGTGGCAAAGTAGGCCACGGAGCGCCGGCATAGTGGCGGCGCGGGCGGCGTAAAAGCCGTCCAGTGGCTAGGCTGGTCCCTTTGGGGGTCGGTCGGGATGTTTGCCGTGGAAGTGTACGCCGCTGTCCGGCATTTTGTTTTCGTCGAGGGCCATAGCCGTCGTGAGGCGGCCCGGGTATTCGGGTTGAGCCGTGAGACGGTGTTGAAGATGTGCCGGTTCTCGCTGCCGCCGGGCTATACGCGCACGAGGCCGGTGGCGAAGCCGAAGCTTGGCCCTTTGCTACCGGTGATCGACGCGATCCTGGAGGCGGACCGGACTGGTCCGGTGAAGCAGCGGCACACGGCGAAGCGGATCTTTGAGCGGCTGCGCGACGAACACGGGTTCGACGGTGGCTACACGGTGGTGAAGGATTATGTCCGGATCGCCCGCGCGCGAAGCCGCGAGACCTTCGTGCCGCTGTCGCATCCACCGGGTCATGCGCAAGTTGATTTTGGCGAAGCGGTCGGCGTGATCGGCGGCGTTCGTTGTAAGCTCCACTTCTTCTGCATGGACCTGCCGCAGTCGGATGCCTGCTTTGTGAAGGCCTATCCGGCCGAGACGACGGAGGCATTCCTGGACGGCCACGTGTCGGCCTTCGCCTTCTTCGGCGGGGTGCCGCTGTCGGTGCTCTACGACAATCTGAAGATTGCGGTGGCGAAGATCTGTGGCGACGGCAAACGGGAGCGGACGCGGGCATTCACCGAACTGGTGAGCCATTACCTGTTCAGCGACAGGTTCGGGCGGCCCGGAAAGGGCAACGACAAAGGCAAGGTCGAGGGCCTGGTGAAGTATGCGCGCTCGAACTTCATGACGCCGATTCCGGTGGCGGCGAGCTTCGACGATCTCAACGCCATGCTGACTGAGCGCTGCCGGGCGCGGCAAATGGAACGAGCCGGTCGTCATGCCGAGACCATCGGCGCGCGGCTTGCCGCCGATCTTGACGCGTTCCGGGACTTGCCCGCCGTGCCGCTGGAGCCCTGCGAGAAGCGGGCCGCCCGCGTCTCGTCGACGGCGCTGGTGCGCCATCGCGGCAATGATTACTCGGTGCCGACGGCCTATGGCTTCCAGGACATCATCGTGAAGGGGTTCGTGGATCAGGTCGTCATCCTGTGCGGCGGCGCGGAGATCGCCCGGCATCAGCGCTCCTACGGTTTGGGGGTGTTCGTCTTCAATCCGCTGCACTACCTGGCGCTGATCGAGACCAAGCCGAACGCGCTCGATCAGGCCGCGCCGTTGAAGGATTGGGAGCTGCCCGAGACGTTCCAGCATCTGCGTCATCTGCTGGAGGCGCGCATCGGCAATCGTGGCAAGCGTGAGTTCATCCAGGTGCTGCGGCTGCTGGAGGCGATCCCCAAGGAGGTGGTGACCTATGCCGTCACCGAAGCGATCCGGCTTGGCGCGATCGGCTTCGATGCGGTCAAGCAGATCGCGCTGGCCCGGATCGAGCGCCGCCCGGCGCGGCTCGATCTCACCGCCTATCCGCATCTGCCGCAGACCCGCGTGAAGACGACATCGGCGGCCGATTACGCCGTGCTCCTGCCCGGGAGAGCCGCATGAGCGGCAAACCGAGCCTCGATGCGATGCCGGCGGGAACGACGAGTGGCACGCCGCAGGTGCTGCTCAGTCATCACCTCAAGCAATTGAAGCTGCCGACCGTACTGCGGGAGTATGACAAGGTCGCCCGCGAATGCGCGCGCGACGGCGTCGATCATCCCCGCTACCTGCTGCGCCTGGTCGAACTGGAACTGATCGATCGGGAGCGGCGCGTGGTTGAGCGGCGCATCAAGCAGGCCAGATTCCCGGCTGTGAAGAGCCTCGATACATTCGACTTCACCGCCATTCCTTCCCTCAACAAGATGTTGGTGCTCGAACTCGCCCGCGGCGAGTTCATCCTGCGCCGCGAGAACGTCATCGCGCTCGGCAACTCCGGCACCGGCAAGACCCATGTCGCGCTGGCGCTTGGCCTTGCCGCCTGCCAGAAGGGATTCTCGGTCACCTTCACCACCGCGGCGGCGCTGGTGCATCAGCTGATGGAGGCCCGCGACGACAGACGCCTGTTGAGGCTGCAGCGCGAACTACAGACCGTGAAGCTGCTCATCGTTGATGAGCTCGGCTACGTGCCGCTGTCGCCAACCGGCGCCGAGCTCCTGTTCGAGGTGTTCTCGCAACGCTACGAGTGCGGCGCGACCATCGTCACCTCGAACCTGCCGTTCGAGGATTGGACAACGGTCCTTGGCTCCGAGCGGCTCACCGGTGCGCTGCTCGACCGGCTGACCCACCACGTTCATATCCTGACCATGAACGGCGACAGCTACCGCCTCAAGCAATCCGCCGGCCGCCGAGCAGCCACCTCGACGAACGCGGCGGAGCAAAACCAGGCCATCGCCGAAACAGACAATCAAGTCTATGCCCCTGCAGTCGATCCGGGAATCGTCTGAGCCTCAACCACCCGACCAAATCCCACCGG
>JBEVEP010000162.1:0-3314 GCA_040512755.1 Mesorhizobium sp. | reverse complement strand
CGGGCGCGATGCGACAGCGCAGTCGGCTGGCCGGGCTTCCAGCCATGCTTTTGCTGGGCGTCCATCTCGCCGAACGTCTCCTCATGGCCATCCGGGACGAAGACGGGATCGTAGCCGAAGCCCTTTGTCCCGCGTGGCGGCCAGACCAGCGTACCCTCCGCCTCTCCGCGGAAGTACTCCGCGCTGCCATCGGGCTGTGCAAGGCAGATGACGGCAACGAAACGGCCCTTCCGATCTTCCGGGACAACCGCCCCCTTGGCACGCAGAAGATCCTCGGTCTTTCTCATGGCCATCATGAAGTCGCGGCCACCCTCAGGCTTCTCCGCCCAGTCGGCGGTATACACTCCGGGCTGGCCATCGAGTGCGTCCACGACGAGACCTGAATCGTCTGACAGCGCGGGCAGACCTGTGGCCTTCGCGGCAGCAAACGCCTTGATGTAGGCATTTTCCTCGAAGGTCGTGCCGGTTTCTTCCGGCTCTGACAGCCCGAACTCCTTTGCCGATTTTGCCTCAAAGCCGAAGGGCGTCATCAGATCGGCAAATTCGCGCAGCTTGCCGTCATTGTGGCTCGCGACGACGATCTTTTTGTCCTTCATAAGTCCCATCATTTCTCCCATATCCGCGGTTCCGCGAATTCGACCGAGTTGCCGGACGGGTCGCGAAAGTAGATCGAGCGGCCACCATTCGGCCATTCGAAATCCGCTTCAATCGCGATTCCCTTTCCGGTGAGAGAGGTCCGCCAGCGCGTGATTTCCTCCGCCGTTGCGGCAAAGCAGAGATGTCCAGGCCCGCGAGCGCCGTGCGACGGCACCGGCAGCCTGGCCCCAGGCGATGGTGGAACTTCGGTGGCTTCCGCATTGAAGAGGAGCAGCACGCCCGCTCCGCACCGAAAGAAAACGTGACGCCCCTCGGCCTTCGCAATGATGTCGAGGCCGAGCGTTTCCTTGTAAAAGATCTCCGCCGCCGAAAGGTCGGTCACATAGAGCGCCGATTCCAGGATTGCGGATGGAGTCATGGGCCGCGTTCCTTCGCGCCCCCCTTTGTCCTGCCGGACATCTCCCCCGCAAGGGGGGAGATCAGCAGTTTCGTCGGCTCGCGCGATTCTGCAACGTTGGAGACTGGAGAAATCGGATATGACAGCCGGTCTCCCCCCTTGCGGGGGAGATGTCCGGCAGGACAGAGGGGGGCAACGTAGAGCGCCAACAGGCCGGGCTGTACGGCGAGCAACCGCATCGCCTACGCCACCGCCATCTGCTGCAAACTGACCAGCCGCGAGATGCCTTTCTTTGCAAGGGCCATCAGGGCGGAAAACTCCTCTTCGGAGAACGGCTCGCCCTCGGCTGTGCCCTGTATCTCGACGATGCCGCCTTTGCCGGTCATGACGAAATTGGCATCCGTCCCCGCGCCGGAGTCTTCAAGATAATCGAGGTCGATTACCGGCTGCCCCTCGTGGATGCCGCAGGAAATGGCGGCGACATGGTCACGCAGGACCTTCTGGACGCTGACCATCTGCCGGGCCTCCATCCAGCGCAGGCAATCGTGGAGTGCGACCCAGCCGCCGGTGATCGATGCCGTACGCGTGCCGCCATCGGCCTGGATGACATCGCAATCGACTGTGATCTGCATCTCGCCAAGCGCATGCAAATCGACGACCGCGCGGAGGCTACGGCCGATCAGCCGCTGGATCTCAAGCGTCCGGCCGCCTTGCTTTCCCGCCGATGCCTCGCGACGCATACGTTCGCCAGTGGCGCGCGGCAGCATTCCGTACTCCGCCGTGACCCAGCCCTTGCCGCTATTGCGCATCCAGCCCGGCACCTTCTCTTCGAGGCTTGCCGTGCACAAAACATGGGTGTCGCCGAATTTCACCAGGCAGGAACCCTCGGCATGCTTTGAGACCCCACGTTCGAAGGAGATGGCGCGCATTTCGTCAGGCTGGCGTCGTGAGGGGCGCATTTGGTCTTTCCGTTGTTAGCTCGTCGGCGGCTTGTAAACGTATGCGGACTGCCGCGCAAAGGAAAACACCCGGCGCCATGTGTGTTGTGTTCGCGGGCGCTCAGTCTATATCTTGGTCATAGAGAAAGTGATCACGACGCCTGTCATGGACCAATCCCTGCAATCGCTCGACGCGCGCTCGCGCGATATCTTCCGGTTGATCGTCGATACGTATCTGAAGGACGGTGAGCCGCTCGGCTCGCGAAGTCTGTCGCGCATGCTCCCGCAAACGCTGTCGCCGGCGACGGTGCGCAACGTGATGAGCGATCTGGAGCACCTCGGCCTCGTCTACGCGCCGCATATCTCGGCCGGCCGGCTGCCGACGCAGAAGGGGCTGCGCTTTTTTGTCGATGCCTTTATGGAGATTGGCGATCTGTCCGACGAAGAGCGCCGGGTCATCGAGGCGCAAGTGAAAGCTGCAGGCAGCGGCGCCACGCTCGAACACGTGCTGACCGAGGCCAGCCAGATGCTCTCCGGCCTGTCGCGCGGAGCCGGTCTGGTGCTGGCGACCAAGAGCGAAACCGCCTTGAAGCATATCGAGTTCATCCAGCTCGAGCCCACCAAGGCGTTGGCGGTGATGGTTTCGCAGAATGGTGACGTGGAAAACCGCGTCGTTGATCTGCCCGCGGGCGTGACCGTGTCGCAACTGCATGAAGCCTCGAACTATCTCAACGCCCACATCCGCGGCCGCACGCTGGCCGAGGCCAAGACCGAGATCGCCCGGCTTCGGGAGGAGACAAAGGCCGCCCTCGATTCATTGTCGCAGGCCCTGGTCGAGAAAGGTCTTGCGGTGTGGGCGGGGACAGAAAGCGATCTGCCGGCGCGCCTGATCGTGCGGGGCCGGGCAAACCTGCTTGAGAATGTCACGGCGCAGGCCGATATCGAGTTGCTGAAGCACCTGTTCGACGATCTGGAGACCAAGGACGGCCTGATGCAGCTGCTCGATCTTGCCGAGGAAGGGTCCGGCGTGCGGATTTTTATCGGCTCGGAGAACCGGTTGTTCTCCCTGTCAGGGTCATCGCTGGTGGTTGCCCCCTATCGCGACAAGGATTCTCGAGTGATCGGCGCTCTCGGCGTAATCGGCCCGACAAGGCTGAACTATGCCCGTATCGTGCCGATGGTCGACTACACCGCGCAACTGATCAGCCGCATGTTGCGCTAGTGTCCCGATTCTGAAATTCGCAAGAGTTCGATATCGGCGGCAGAGCGAATTTCAGAACCGAGGGGACACTAGCAACTATTGGTTCTAGTGTCGTTTTGATTTCGAAGTTCGCTCGGAGAGTGATATCGAAAATCATGCGAACTTCGAAATCACGACACTA
>JBEVEP010000156.1:0-4912 GCA_040512755.1 Mesorhizobium sp. | reverse complement strand
GGCGTTGATGGAGCTCGAACCGCCGAGCAGCTTTCCGCGCGGCCAGTGGTCGGCATTGCCGGCAAGCCCGGGATCGGGCTCGGCCCGGTAGTTCCAGTTCACCGCCGGATCGAAGAAGGTCTTGCCGTAGCCGAGCGGCATCTGGACGAAGAAGCGCCGGTCGGTGCCGCCCGCCTCAAGGACAAGGACGGAGAATCGCCCGCTCGCCGAAAGCCCTTCCGCGACAGTCGATCCGGCCGAACCGGCGCCGATCACAATGAAATCATAGGTTTGCATGTGTTTTGTAAGGTACTGCCGTCGAGGGTCCGTTCCAGCAAGCTAATCACTCGCCTGATTATCCGTCACCCAGGCTTCCGGCATGGCCTGTGAAAAAAGCGACGGAGCTTCGGAGCGGCGCCCGGGTCGGACGAACTCGATTTTCGCTGCCTGAGCCTCTAACCTGACGGGACAAGCGCGATAGGAAAGCAAATGATCGAAGCGTCGTGCCACTGCGGAGCAATCAGGCTGCAGGCTGCCCGGCTGCCGGAACGGCTCACCTCATGCAACTGCTCGCTTTGCCGCCGGATCGGGGTGCTGTGGGCCTATTACGGCCTGGATGAGGTGACGATCGTAGCCGGTACGGGACGGACCGTGCCCTATGTGCAGGGCGAGGGTACGCTCGAAATGCACCACTGTCCGACATGCGGCTGCGTCACGCATTGGGAGCCGGCCGTGAAAGAGGGCGCCACCAAGATGGCGGTCAATGCCCGGATGATGGACCCTGAGGAAATCGCGGACATTCCGGTACGCAGGTTCGATGGCGCGTCGAGCTGGACCTATCTCGATTAACGGGAGCGGCAGCGTCCACGCGTTGACGCCTTCAGCGGGCCAAGCTACGGACCGGCACGGCTGGCAATATGCAGCGGGCGGACGGCTTGCGCGTTGAGCTGGCCGAAACGCAATTGCGGCGACGGGGAGGGATATGGCTTGGTTCAATATGCAAACGGCGAACCGCTGGGCGGCCTGACGCTGCGGACTTTGGCAATGCCTGCGGACGCCAATGCAGCCGGCGATATTTTCGGCGGCTGGGTGATGGCGCAGATGGACCTTGCATGTGGCATCAGGGCGGCGGAACGCGCCAGAGGCCGGGTGGTGACGGCGGCGGTGAAGGAGATGGCTTTCGCCAAGCCGATGAAGATCGGCGATACGCTGTGCGTCTATACGCATATCGAGCGGGTCGGCCGGACTTCGATGACGCTCAAGGTGGAAGCCTGGGCGCAGCGCTATCTTTCCGATCTGATGGAGAAGGTGACCGACGCGGATTTCGTCATGGTTGCGCTCGACCGGGACGGAAAGCCAAAGCAGGTGCCGGCGGAGGCGTAGGCAGGGATTCGGATAAGCGCGTTATAGCCCGGTTATAGAAAGGTCGCGACGCCGGTCGTTGCGGCCTTGGATACTCCCACCTCTGCACCACCCCCACCCCTGCCCCTCCCCACAGGGGGGATATTCGCGCAACCCGCCCAGCCAATCGCCGACGCCGGTGACTTGCTCGAACAGTGTTGCGAGCGAGTCCCCCTCCCCCTTGTACGGAGGAGCAGGGGTGGGGGTGGTCAAGGGTTGGGTATCTGAAGGCTGCAGCCGCGCGCCGAGGTTATCGGCCACCGTCAATCAGACTGCACCTTGTCAAAGCGGGCGCGCGCCTCGTTGACGCGTGACATGTTCTTTCGCGCCCAGTCGCCGAGCGCGTTTACCGGCACGCGAAGCTCGCGGCCTAGATCGGTGAGTTCGTAGTCCACGCGTGGCGGAATGCTGGGGAACACCTTGCGCGTGACGAATCCGTCGCGTTCGAGACCGCGCAACGTCGTGGTCAGCATTTTCTGGGAGATGCCGCCGATGCCCCTCAGAAGCTCGCTGAAGCGCATGGGGCCATCGCTCAGATAGCCGACAACCAGCACGGTCCATTTGTCGCCGACGCGGCCAAGAATATCGCTGACCGCGCGGCAATCCTCACTTTCGAAATGGAGAGCAGGTTTCAAAAAAGTGCCTCCTTGTGCAGTCCCTTGTCACTCTCTTATATAGCGTTGGTATCCAAAAGATACCATAGTTTCCGATGGAGAGAATGATGTCCAAGCCCAAGATAGGTATCATTATCGGCAGCACGCGTCCCGGACGATTTGCCGATCAACCCGCAGAATGGATTCATGAGATAGCCAAGGCGCGCGGCGACGTCGAAGTCGAACTCATCGACCTGCGCGACTATCCGCTGCCTTTCTACGACGAGCCGGGTTCGCCGGCCTACGGACCGCTGAACAACGAGGTTGCGCAGAAGTGGCAGAAGAAAGTCGCAAGCCTCGACGGCTTCGTCTTCCTGGCCGCCGAATACAATCGCGGCCCGACGGCGGTGCTGAAGAACGCGCTCGACTATGCCTACAATGAGTGGAACAAGAAGCCGGTCGCCTTCGTAGGCTATGGCGGCGTGGGCGGGGCTCGCGCGATTGAACAGCTCCGGCTGCATGCGGTCGAGCTGCAGATGGCGCCGACGCGCGCTGGTGTCCACATCCTGTGGCCGGACTATCTGGCGGTTCGTGAAGGCAAGAAGCTCGCCGAGGTGGCGCATCTGAACAAGAGCGCCAGCGACATGCTCGACCAGCTCGTCTGGTGGACGAGGGCGCTCAATGCGGCGCGCGACGCGGACGAGCAGGCAGCAGAGATCAAAGCTGCCTGACCGCAGATCTCAAAAGAATTTCCTCCCAGGACAAACAGAGCGGCGTTGAGCCGCTCTTTTTGCATTATTGGGGTGTGAGGAGCCGTCGCGTCCTACCGCCGCATTTCGCGGCGCGCGCCCGGCAGACGGGTGGCGATCACCTTGTCGATGCGGCGCCCGTCGAGATCGACCACCTCAAAGCGCCAGCCATTGGCGTCGACGGATTCACCCGTCGCGGGCAGGTGATGCAATTGCGACAGGATGAAACCCGCCAAGGTTTCGTAGTCGCGATTCTCCGGCAGGTCGAAATTGAGGTGATCGGCCATCTCGTCCGCAGGCATGTAGCCGGGCAGGAGCCATGAGCCGTCCTCCCGCTGCACAAGCTCCTGGTCTCCGGCGTCAATGTCGGCCCTGAACACGCCGGTGATCGCCTCGAGTATGTCGGCCGGAGTCACGATGCCTTCGAAATGGCCGTACTCGTCGTGCACGAGCGCCACCGGGACATCGGAGTCCTTCAACGTGGCAAGCACGTCCAGTGCATCCGCCTGGTCGTGCACGATCGGCGCTTCGCGCACATGGCGCGCAGGATCGAATTTCTGCCCGGCGAGCATCGCCGCCAACACCTCCCTGGCCTGAATGATGCCGACCATGGCGTCGACAGTGCCATCACCGGCGGGGAGGCGGGAATGCTGCGTTTCCATCAGCAGCTTGCGGGTCGTGAGTTCATCCGTCTGGAGATTGACCCAGTCCACATCGGTGCGAGGGGTCATGACTGCGCGGACGGCGCGATCGCCGAGCCGCATGACCCCGGCGATCATGCGCCGCTCGTCAGACTCGATGGTGCCGTGATGCTCGGCCTCCGCGACCAGCATCTTGATCTCTTCGTCGGTGACCTTCTCTTCGCTTTCCTCCTTCTGGCCGAGCAGATGCAGGACGCCACGGCCCGACACGTCGAGCAGCCAGACCAGCGGCGCGGCGATCCTGGCGAGGATTGTCATCGCCGGGGCGACCCGAACCGCGACCGCTTCCGGATTGCGCAGCGCGATCTGTTTGGGAACCAGCTCCCCGATGATCAGCGACCCGTAGGTGATCAGGGCAACGACTATGCCGACGCCGAGTGCATTCGCAATGCTGTTTGGGACGCCCATATCTGCAAGAAGTACAGTCATTCTCAAGCCGAGGGTTGCGCCTGAAAACGCGCCCGACAGGACGCCGACCAGGGTGATGCCGATCTGCACCGACGACAGGAAGCGCCCGGGGTTGGCGCCGAGGGCCAGCGCACGGCCCGCGCCCTTGATGTCCCGGTCGATCATTGCCTTCAGTCGCGCCGGGCGTGAGGAAACAATGGCCAGTTCGGACAATGCGAGCAGGCCGTTGACCAGGATGAGGACGGCGACGATGGCGATTTCGAGGTAAAGCATCCCGGAACCCTTAGCATTCCAGCCGGCTGTAACAGAAGGGTAAAACGCTGCGCGGAATATTGCGCTGCAGATTCCGGAACCGGGAGCTCAACAGGTGCTAGAGCGGCGTGCGTTCGGGCGGAACCGGATCGCCGCTCTAGCTCTTTGTTTTAGCCGCATTTGTGCGACGCCAAGTGATTCCACTTGGCTGCAAAATGCTCTAGAACCATGAACATGTTGTCCGATCCGATCATTGAATTCAGCGAAGGCGGCTGCCATCCGCTGTTTCTGGATGCTCCAGGTTCCGTCGAATTCAACAAACTTCGCAAGCGGCTGCTGCGCTCCACGCGCCAGGCGATGGAAGACTTCGCCATGATAAGGAGCGGGGAGCGTTGGCTGGTTGCGCTTTCCGGGGGCAAGGATTCCTATGGACTGCTGGCGCTGCTACTTGACCTGAAGTGGCGTGGCCTGCTGCCGATCGACCTTCTCGCCTGCAATCTGGATCAGGGACAGCCGAAGTTTCCGAAACATATACTCCCGGATTTTCTTGATCGCTACGATATCGATTATCGCATCGAGTATCAGGACACCTATTCGGTCGTGACCGACAAGATACCGGAGGGTAACACCTAGTGCTCTCTCTGTTCGCGTCTGAGGCGCGGGCATCTTTATCGGATCGCGCGTGAGGAGGGCTGTTCGTCACTGGTGCTCGGTCATCACCGTGAGGACATTCTTGAGACGTTCTTCATGAACCTCTTCCATGGCGGCCGCCTTGCCGCGATGCCTCCCAAGCTCCTCAACGACGAGGGCGACGTGATTGTGCTGAGGC
>JBEVEP010000148.1:0-4466 GCA_040512755.1 Mesorhizobium sp. | reverse complement strand
ACCCGCTTGCCGCCGACCCGCAGGCTTTGCTGTCCGGAACGGAGGTCGATCCTGCCCGCGTTCATTCGCAGTGGCAATTCTATCAGAGCCTTGATCCAAAGTTCGTGCTGAAGCGGCTGATGGCGTCGCTGACCCCGCCGAAATCGGTTCGGCTTTCGATCGACGAGGATCGCATCGTTGTCGTGGGTGAGGCTCCTGCCGCCTGGATAAACCGGGCGCGGGTCGCCTCTCAACAGCTGTCCGCGGACGGACTCTCACTAGATATTTCCGAGCTGCGTGAGTTGACCCCTCAGGAACTCATCCATTTGAGAGAGGCTATCCAAGCGGTCGGCATCTTCTTCGATTCTGGCAAGGCTGTACCGGCACCAGAGCAACTGCCGGTTCTCGACAAATTGGCGAACCAGTTGAAGGAATTCGCGAAGGACGCCCGCAAGGCCGGCGTTACAGCGCGCTTTATGTTGACAGGCCATTCGGACGCGACCGGCCGTGAAACCGCCAACTTGTCAATCAGTGCTGCCCGCGCGGAAACAGTTCGCGCACTTCTCAAAAAGCGCGGCGTCGATCCAGAGCTGCTTTTGGTTCGCGGCGCGGGAACCTTTGAGCCAGCGGAGACTGAAAAAGCCCAGAGCGGGAGCTCCGTCAATCGCAGAGTTTCGGTTAGTGTAAACTTCGACTAATACGGAACGGACCTTGAGATGTTGCAAAAGAAAATCTGCATGTTGGGCGGATTCGCAGTCGGAAAGACCAGTCTTGTTCGCAGATTTGTACAAAGCATCTTTTCAGAAACCTACTTGACCACGGTTGGCGTAAAAATTGACAAGAAGAGTGTCGTACTCTCGGACAAGACGGTGGATCTGATCCTGTGGGATTTGGCTGGCGAAGACGACATCGGCTCTTTCCGCCTCAGCTATGTACGGGGTGCGAGCGGGCTCGTGCTTGTCGCCGACGGCACCCGCGCTGCCACCCTTCCGGTGGCGCTCACGCTGCGCGAGCGGGCCGAGGCCGAATTCGGCGCCATGCCTTTCGTGTTGCTGCTCAACAAATCCGATCTGGTCCATCAGTGGAAAATTTCAGACAATGAAATTAATGAAATGAGCCAATCTGGATTTAAGATCTATTTAACAAGCGCGCTGTTGGGTGAATCGGTAGATGATGCATTTATTCAGCTTGCTTCAATGGTTTCCAAATAGACTATGGATGAACCTCCGAATGAAGTCAGACACTGGCTATACAGTTTCGTCTACAATGATCGCTCTGTCGCGTATGTTAAGATTGATGATCAACTTCTCGTCGCTGCGAAGGGAGGCTGCGTCGACCACTACGGACTCTCATCACTTCGCATTGGCGAGTCAGTTGCCGAACAGCTTGCGTTCATTGAAGGTTTGCTGCCTTACAGAGATCTGCCTTTTCATATACCGATGGTAGAACTGCCCAGCGGGCGCGTAACAGACCTTCATCTTTTTTCTGACAGTGCTTGCATTTGGTTGCTTTTTCTTGACGCCACTGCAGAGCATGATAACAAACGGCGGATTCAACAGAAGGCCTATGAAATGACGCTTCTGCAGGAAAGAGAGCGTCAACTCAACGAGGAATTGGAATCGACAAACGAGGCCCTAAGGGAGAGCCAAGAGGGATTGTCGCGTGAATATCAACGCTCCGAAAGCCTGCTTCTCAACATCCTTCCGGCGTCAATCGCAGAGCGGTTGAAGACACAGGAACAAATTGCGGACAATCACGCAGAGGTGAGTGTGCTTTTTGCCGACATCGTGCGCTTTACAGAAAAGGCGCGAAGCGTCGGGGCAGAAATGACCCTCGCTATCCTGAATAGCTTCTTCAAGGCAGCGGATCTGCTCTCCGAGCGCCACGGATGCGAGAAAATCAAGACAATCGGCGATTGTGTTATGGTGGTAGCTGGCCTGCCGGTCTCTCGACCCGATCACGCAGAAGCCCTTGCCCATTTTGCACTTGAATTGCGCAAAGCGGGTACGCGCGAAAGCTTCGGGGGAGAACCGTTAAGGCTAAGAATTGGAATTCATTCAGGTCCAATCGTCGCAGGTGTCATAGGGAAGAGGCGTTTTGCCTATGATCTTTGGGGAGACACCGTCAATCTCGCCGCGCGTATCCAGACATCCGCCGAGCCCGATGAAATCCGAATTTCGGATGCAACGCACAAGTTGTGCGGACAGAAGTTTGCCTGCGACCTTCTTCCGGAAATGGAACTGCGTGGTGCAGGTCGCGTGCAGATGTGGAGGTTGATGGCCTGATTGGGTGCCGCAGGATCGATCCGCAGATCGGCGAAAAGGTTCAGGGGTGCTCGTCGACGCCGACCGCGGAGCGACGATCAGGCGGATGATGCCTATGTTGCTTTCATCGAACCCTTCCGCCACTAGGGTCGCCGGTAGCCAAGAGTATGAGGTCGAGTATTTCGCCAAGCACCATGGCATCGGGCTCGATCAGGCGCGAAGCGTCCTTGAGCGGTTTGGACACGACAGGCAGGCTCTCTTACTTGAGGTCGCCCGGCTGAAGTACCTGATCACAAAGTGACACGCGATCTCCCCATTCCGCTGTTGTTAAAGCCGATGGAGGGCCGAGCCGGTCGACGATCTGCCGCCCGGCAAGGGCTGGCTCTACGAGCCCAAATATGACGGCTTCCGCTGCCTTCCCGCCGCGCTCAGCCTAGCTGAACCGCGCCACTTCGGTTCCATAACCAACGATATACGACTTTAACGAGTGCGATTGTCATCTAGCTACTATAAATCGCATATCTCGAAAGCCCCTGTTCGACAAGCCAGCCGGATTAGAGGGCGCGCAGCCGTTCCAGTCCAGCTTTCAACTCCTCGGCGGTCTTTGCGCCACCCTCAAACATCAGCATGAGATGATGCGCGAGGTTGGATTTGGCATAGTCGTCCGCAATGTTATGCGTAAGACAGTGACTATCAAAAGCCTCAGACATTATCGCTAGGTCTTCCGGGTCGGCAGTGCTGAAAAAGAATGACATTTCGCTTCCTCCCTTTGGGCGAAAGCGTGTTCTCCTCTTCCAAGCGTCCGCGCGCCGAGAAAAACCGGACGACTGCTTACTGTAGCCCGCTACAGCGACTAGAATATGATGGAGCGGTGAAATTCCGCCGCCTTGCAGACGGGCTGGCTTAGTGGATCGTCTCAACGAAGGAACTCAAACGGCGCGGGGGTAGGCCCGCCAACCCCCTCCATCAAGGCGGCCAAACTAGGTATAGCGGAGAGGCCGTCCGCCATACTTTCGGCCCAAGCTGTTGAGCAAGTTAGCGATTTTGATCAGTCGCTAGGATCAGCCCCACCTTTGGCCCCACCCTTGGGCGGCGTGACGGCGTTTTTGAAGCGCCGGAAGGAAGTCTCGTCGACCCAGGCTTTCTTGCGCTGGTCGGGCATCAGCCAGCCTATCTCTTTCGGGTGACGCTTGGCCGACAGCCAGAGGACGTTCGGGTCCTGCTGGGGAGGGATGGGGTTCTTGGACATTGGTCTTATTCCGCAGGCTTGGAACGGTGGTGTTCAAGCGCGCCATCAGCGTTCTCCTAGCATCGTTCCACTGGTGACGCGAGCCAGTCCGGAACCGCGTCGCCGGAAACCGCTGTTCGACGTGCCGGATTAAGCGAGCCAAGACCACCTTGGCCATGGGGTTTGGGGCTTAGCGGCCAAGGCAGGCTCTAGGAGCGAGCCGCAATCAGCGGGCGGTCGTGCTTCAACCCTATCAGAAAAAGCCCCGTTCAGTCTCGGGTCAGAACAGCGCCGCAAGCTGCCGCACCGTCCGAATAAGGTCCCGGACCTCCTTGCGTGCGGCTTTTGCCTCGCGAGTCTGACGGCCATGAACGTACCGGCCATGAAGCTCCCCACAGGGAGCGCCGGGCGACTTCCCGCCGTGCATCCGGCAGACCCGCTTGCCCTTGATGGCCGGAGCCTTGCACTGCATTCCGCTCCGTTTGCTCTTGGCAGCGCATCGAAGCGCGGCATGGGCGCTTTGCATGGGGTTATTCGCCATTTTTGTCATCGCCCCCGTCCCTCCCCCCATGGGCGACCGGGCCAACAATTGCTTGACCGCCCTCATTGACGGTGACGCGCTCGACATAGACCCGCTGTTCGCCCTTGCTGCGGTAGCGTTTCAATGCCTCCATCTGGGCGGCAAATGTCCCGGCTAAGCGGTTTAGAGCCCTTTCCTGCATGTCCATCACCTCGATCGACGGCGCGCCCGCGAGGTTCTCAGCCGCCTTCATGGTTAGATCGCGCGGTTCACGCCGGCCTGATCGCCTTCTCCCTTCCAGTATCCATCACGCCCTTCACCTCCTGCAGGGCGGCATCGACCTCGGCTTTCGATGCCGTGGGGAAAGCGGCTTTGACGGCCTCGCGTAGTCTGGCGACGCACGCTTCCACCTCGCCGTCGAGGTTCTCGCCGTCGTTGCGGGTCATCCAGTCGGCAACGAACACGCCGATCTGGC
>JBEVEP010000117.1:0-6027 GCA_040512755.1 Mesorhizobium sp. | reverse complement strand
CTGCGCAGCACCATCACCATCAGCAGGTCGCCGGCGCTGAACGCATCGTCGAGCCAGTCGGCATCGCCAAGCCGGCTGGAAAGATCGCCCAATCGTGCACGGACGCGATCCTCGAGGATCGGCAGGCGTTCCTTGTACCAGGTCTTGTTGCGCTCCGCGTATGTGGGGATTTCGCGATCGAGGATCGGCGGCTCCACGGTGCTGAGCGCGGCAAACATCCAATTGATCGCGCGCGCCCGGGCATTCGCATCGTCTGGCAGCAGCCCGGCATGGCGCTCCGCGATGTGGAATACGATCGCCCCCGACTCGAAGAGGGCGAGATCGCCTTCTTCATAGGTCGGAATCTGCCCGAAAGGATGAACCGCACGATGCGCGGGTTCCTTCATCTCCCTGAACGAAACAAGACGAACGTCGTAAGGCCGGCCCACTTCTTCAAGCGCCCAGCGAACGCGCATGTCGCGCGCCAGTCCCTTGCCGCGGTCGGGCGACCGTTCAAAGGCGGTGATGGTGGGGGTCATGGGAACGCTCATCGTGATTGCATAACGCCATCGTGCGCCACGTAGTTCACTGCGAAGGCATTTGTTATGGTGATTTCTCCTTTCGGCGGGGCGGCGTTCCTTACTGCGGAGACGGGTTCAGAGGCGAGAACTCGTATTCATGGAGGCGCAAGACCATTTTGAATTCGTTGTTGCCGTCGCGTGTGCCGCCCGGATTTCGAAAAACCGCTCCGCAGGTCGTCTGAGCTTTCGGGAAGGCGCTGCAGAGGAAATCGCCCTGCACCCACGCCGTGCCCTTGCGTTCTTCCGATGCTTCGAAAAGGATGATCGAGCCGTCGGCAGACGGCGTGACGCGGAAGGGTATGTCTTCGGGCGACGTCATGCGGCCGTTGAGTTCGCGGCCGAGAACGAGGGATCTGATTTCCGGGCCGGTCAGCCGGTCCTTCGGATCGAGTTTCACCCAGTCCGGCAATTCGGGCACGCCGGCCTTGCTGAGGCCTGCAAGAAGACGCTCGATGTCGGCTTCGTTCTTGAAAGGGAAGTACTTCTGGGTGAGCAACTGGCTGAAACCGCCGTCGTTCCGGTTGTTCATCACCTTTTTAAGTGCTTCTTCGTGGGCTGCGACCTGGTCCATGCGGCCAAGATGGCCATAGGCCGAGACAAGCACCTGAAGGCCATAGAATTTCGGCCAGGGATCCGGCGAATTTGGATCGATTTTTTCCAGGGAGGCGACAGCCTCTTCGAAACGGCCCTGGCTGAAATCGGCGAGCCCTGATTGATAAAGCCGAAAGTCCGTCCAGCCGGGGTTCGGGTCAACGCGCAGCGCCGCATCGATATAGTCGTGCGCCTCCTCGGCCCGGCCATTGAAGATCAGCGCGTTCGCCAGTTCGATATAGTTCCAGGGATCGCTCGGATTGAGCGCAGCGGCTTTGAACATCAGATCCACAGCCTCGGCGGACCTGTGTTCGCGGACCAGGAGTGACGATTTGAGCTGTGAGTAGTAGGAGGTGGGGTGCCTGGCGGCCATTTCGAGATACTTGAAGACGTTGTCGTATGCCTGATCCGTGGTCATGCCCATCGCCTTGGCCCGCTCCTCGTCGGCGTCCCAATAGGTCCAGGCCAGTGAAGACGCGGCAGCGCCGAAATCCGGGTCGTGCTCCAGGGCTTCCCGAAAGTACCGTACGGCGCGGGCGAACTCCTCGGGCGTATTGGGCCGTTGGTAGATTTCCATGCCCTTGAGGTAGGCCTCATAGGCTGCAGGGTTGTCCGTGCCGCCAGCGAGTCCGGCCTTGCCCTGTTCGCTCACCAGGCGAAGCTTCAGCGCGTCGGCAATGTTGGTGACGACCTTGTCCTGAAGCGAAAACACCTCCGACCATTGCCCGTCAAAGCGGTCGGCCCACAAATGGCCTGCAGTCGACCCGTCGATCAGCTGGGCATTGATACGCATTTCGTCGCCGACGCGCCTGATGGATCCCTCAAGGAGATAACGCACGCCCAGCGCCGAAGCGACGTCCGCCGGCTTGATCTCCTTGCCCTTGTAGGCGAAGGCCGCGTTGCGCGAGACCACGAAAAGGCCCGGCACCCTTGCCAGTTCCGTCGTGAGGTCTTCGGTAAAGCCGTCGGCAAGATAGGCTTGTTCCTTGTCGTCACTCAGATTGTCGAACGGCAGAACGACAAGCGAGGGGCGGTCGACCGCCGGCAAGCCGGCGATTGGCGCTGACGCCTGCCAGGGCTTCCACCATGCCGCGGCCAGTCCAAGCCCCAGAAGGAGGAGAAGCGCACCGGCAAGGATTCCGACGCGCCGCGAGGCGAATGCCATCTTCGGACCAAGGGTCTTTCCAGCCGCTGCGGGATCGAGCAGCACGCGATAGGCCCGCACCGGATCGGCGATGTTCTTGACTGTCTGCGCGCCAAGCGACGCATATCCGAACGGCAGTTTCTCCCTCAGATGGTCATAGGCCGCACCCGAGACAACGATGCCGCCGGGCTGTGCCAGCGCCTGCAATCGATGCGCGATGTTCACCCCGTCGCCCTGGATGTCTTCTCCCTCCACGATGATATCGCCGAGATTGATGCCGATCCGGAAATCCAACCTTTGCGCAGCTGCCAAATCGGTAATGCCGATTGCCTTCTGCTGCTGGATGTCCACCGCACAGCGCAGTGCGTCGACCACGCTGCGAAACTCGACGAGAACCGCATCGCCCATGGTCTTGACCAGCCGTCCACGGTGCGTGGCGATGGCGGGCTCTATGATCCCAGCGAGGTCTGCCTGGAATCGTGTGCGCGTGCCTTCCTCGTCGATATGGCTCAATCGACTGTAGCCGACGACATCGGCGATCAGGACTGCAGCGAGCCGGCGCTCCATGCCTCCCTCGGCGAACCCCCGCCCGTCGCTGCCACTCTACAGGAGATGGAAGGCCATTGTCATCGCGCACGTGCTGCGCTGCAATGGCCGTGGGGTGTGGCCACTGGCAGCTCTACAAGGCCATGATCGCAGCCCAGTTCTGCCGCCGGCGCAGCGGCGTGACTAGTTTCGAAGCGTTCGATTTTGCGCTGGATCAAAACTAACAGATTGTCTCACAAGTGATGGGAGGCTGATGTGCTGTTCCGATGAAGGGCGACATTTCGCGCCTCCTCCCTTGGGTTGGGCGAAAGCGTGATGGCCTCTTCCAAGCGTCCGTATGCCGTGCTGGAACCATAGCGGCCAATGGCGCCAATTTGGCGGTTAGAAAGGACCGGAGAAATGACCGCGTTGCCTGGGAAACTGCTGGCCTGCGCGCTGATCGTCGCGGCCTGGCCGGCCTACGCCACCTCGTTCGAGTGTCTCGAAGACGACCGGGCAGACTGCGCTATGCAAGCCTCTGGTGCAATCCAATGCACCGACGGGCACGAGAATCCACGGCTGCGCAACATCAAGAGCCGTCTGCTGATCACCGAGGCAACGCTCAAGACGTGCATATTAGGGCAATGCCTTGACCCAATACCGGTGACGACCCTCGAGGACGCGGCCGGCAGGACGAGCCTGTTCGGCGTCAGCAAAACCGGTGTGGTGACGGTGGTCATCATTGACCAGGCCACTCGTGATTTCATCGAAACCATCACGATGCTCGGCAGCCACACGACCACCAAGATTGGCCGCTGCTTCAGAAAATGATCGCACCCCAACCCGCCGGCGTTCAGTAACGAGGGCGCGCTTTGCCGGCCTCCACGGGCCACGCCGCATCAAAGTTGGCCTGCCACCGTTGTAACTAAAGAGCCACACTTCCGATATGTAGAACTCCGGCTTGCCGTTCATCGCATAGACCGTCTGATCATCAACGTAGTACCGAGGTTTTCCATCAGGCGAGTAAAGATAGCGCGCCATAGCGCGGGCTCCTTCCTTTCGCTTCTGCTACCCCATAATGCCAATTCCGCCTTGCGGCCACAAGCCGTCGTTCCTATTCTGTTCTTGATGTCCGGAAAGCGTTTTCCGCCATGGCTTAGGAGAGGCGCATCGACCCCGAGCCCAATCCGCTTCCACGCCCCTCCTGAAGTAGCCAAAATGAGGGAACCGGCGTACACTTGAAGGTTCGACGGGAGCATGTGAGTGGAGTGGAGGAAAGCGCCGCTTTTGCGAGGCGGCTCGATCAGCCAACGATGATCTCTCTCGAAGTCTCCAGCGCCATGGGATGCTCGGTTCGTAAGACAGAGTTGCCACAATAAGCGGGCAGTGGAGGGGCGCTTGTCGAAGCAATAACACGCCAACTCCGAGGTTGCGAAAAGTGCCGACGCAACGTGCGTTCCTCTCTACCCGGAAAGCGCCAAACACAACATTGGGAGGTTAGGATGAGCAGGCTTCAACTAGGACTATTTTCCGTTCTCCTATTAGGATTGGCAGGCTCTCCTGCGACAGCGGATGAGGTCTGGTCGCTCGACGGGTTCAAGGCTCCCGAAAGCGTACTTTTCGATGCCAAGCGGAACGTCTTCTACGTCTCCAATATTGCTGGCGAGCCCAACGGCAAGGACGGCGTCGGATACATTTCGAAGGTTTCGCCGGACGGCAAGCTGCAGGCAGCCGAGTGGGTAACCGGCTTCGATGCTCCGAAGGGCATGGTGATGAAGGACGACACGCTTTTCGTCACCGATATCGATCGGCTCATGGCGGTCGATGTAGAGAGCGGCAAAGTCACCGGAAAATGGGCTGCGGAAGGCGCTCAGTTCCTCAACGATCCGGCTGTCGACGAGGCAGGCCGTGTCTTTGTCTCGGACATGCTGGCAAACAGGATTTATGTTCTGGACAATGATGCGCTCTCCGTCTGGCTTGAGGGCGAGGATCTGTTGCACCCGAACGGCCTGCGGGTCGAAGATGGCCGCCTTCTAGTCGCGGGCTGGGGGCGCGACATCCAGCCGGATTTTTCGTCGAAGACACCCGGTCATCTGATCGCAATCGACCTGAAAACGAAGGCGATCTCGGATATTGGGCCTGGCGAGCCTGTCGGAAATCTTGATGGTCTGGAGCCGGACGGGGCAGGAAATTGGCTCGTCACCGATTGGGTCGCCGGTGCACTCTTTCGCATTCATGCGGATGGAAAAGCCGAGCAACTGATGGACCTCAATCAAGGCAGCGCCGATCTGGAATTCATGGAAAAAGAAAAGCTTGTCATCATCCCGATGATGATGGACGGCAAGCTGGTCGCGACTAAACTTGATTGAGAGTTCTAGCGTCAGCCGGGCGACGGCGGCCACACGCATTTGCTGGGAAGGCCGGAAGTGCTAACCTAAAGCCGTGCCAAACGGGCGCGTGGTAACGGCCGGCGGCTCGCGCCGGCCACTACCTACGCATGAAAAACGTCAAGTGGTTTGATTAGTTCAATTATTTGCTTTGGCGCCAACCATAGCGGCGCCATACACACGACTGGCGCCGAAGGGATTCTCCGACGCCAGTGGGGTGCCCTGCCTACCGAAGCGGGATTGCTTGGCGGCAGCCGAAAGAAATATGAGAACGGCAATCAAGTTATTCAACGAGCACCGATGTCGCAGTCTTTGCGAAGCTAGCCAATAGAGGTTTTTCATGCGCCATTTGTGCATCAACGAATCCCGGCTAACGCTTGGAACCGCCGGGAATCATGGAAATTCTGGTAAACGCAATGGCGCATGAAGTCAGGCGCCGTGGACTACTAATCCCTTGATTTTATTGGTGATCCCGACAGGAATCGAACCTGTGACCTACAGATTAGGAAACTGGTGTTCCATCGTTCCACTGCGTTTCAATACGTTTCAGACAGGCTCGATTTCCTGTTAATTGTCAATATGATATTTCGGAGTGACGTTTCACTAGATTGCAGCAGGTTCCATATAGAGCCAATATATGTAACCCGTCTTGTAACCCGGAGCGAAATTTCGATGCCCAAGCTCGCGGAAAAATCCTTCACTGATCTTTATCTCAAGAACTTGAAGCGAGACCGTCAGCGCAGGGACTATTTCGATGCGGCACAGCGCGGCCTAGGAATCCGCGTCGCACCATCCGGACTGAAGACGTGGTTCGTCATGC